>JBBQER010000063.1:0-24730 GCA_038320885.1 Acidimicrobiia bacterium | reverse complement strand
CCGCGCGATCGGCGCGTCGGCGAGGAGCCGCCGGAGGAGACGGTTGACGTGACCACGCCTGTCCATGCGGCACACGAGCTCCTGGCCGAGGAAGCAACCTTTGGTGAACGAGACCGCGTCGCGCTCGAGGAACGCTTCCTGCGCGATCGTCGTCTCGTCGATGTCGAGGCCCTGCCGGGGAACGCCGGCCTCGATCCGCATCGCTTCGTAACCTTCGGCGGTGACCTCGTTCACGCCGGCGCGCACGAGCTCGGCGACAACCGTGTCGATCGCCGCGGGCGCTCCCAGGATCTCGATCCCGGGCGCAGCTCCCCAGTCGACGCGCACCGCGATCGAGCCCGCAGGCTCGAGGACCGTCGCATGCAGCTCGATCGCATCGGGACCCCGGACCGCCGCGGCGACGACGCCGGCCGACCGATCTTCTATCTCGACCTTCACCCGAATCTTGAAGCGCTGCAGGCCCGCCGCGAGCACTGATCCGAAGCCGGGCTCGCACACGCACCACCATTCGTCGTCACCGACGTGCGCGGCCCGCAGGTCGACGACGAGCTTGCCCCGGGGCTCCAGCAGCAATGCGTGGGCCGACCCGCCGACGGCAACCGGATCGAGGTCTTGGGAGAGGATGCTCTGGAGAAAGGTCGTGGCGTCGGGTCCCCACACGGCCACGACATCACGATCGACGCGGGCAACAACCGAAGCAGCCATCGGGATCAGCTCTCTGTTCGAGAAAGGCGGGCCGCGGCCGCGGCTGCCGTCAACAACGCCCGCGCCTTGTTGCGGCATTCCAACGACTCGTCCTCCGGCGAGGAGTCGGCGACAATTCCGGCGCCCGCCTGGAGTGTCGCCCGGCCGTCACGCCACACCATCGTGCGGATCGCGATCGCGGTGTCGAGGTTGCCGGAGAAGTCGACGTACCCCACAACTCCCGCGTACGGACCGCGCTTGGTGGGTTCGAGCTCGTCGATGATCTCCATCGCCCGCACCTTCGGCGCTCCGCTGACCGTGCCCGCCGGGAACGTCGCGCGCAAGACGTCGATCGGGCCGAGCCCGGGTGCGAGATCGCCGGCCACCTGACTGGTGAGGTGCATCACGTGCGAGTAGCGCTCGAGGGTCATCAACTCCTCGACCTGCTCGGTGCCGAACTGCACGACTCGACCGACATCGTTGCGGGCGAGGTCGACGAGCATCACGTGCTCGGCGCGTTCCTTGGGATGCTCGACCAGCTCGGCTGCGAGGCGTTGGTCGTGCTCCGGTGTGCGGCCGCGCTTGCGGGTCCCCGCGATCGGACGGCTGATCACGCGCCCGTCGAGCACTTGCACCATCGGCTCCGGCGACGAACCGACGATGGTGGCCTCGGGGTGACGCAGGAAGTACATGTACGGCGACGGGTTCACGAGGCGCAGCACCCGGTAGACCGCGAAGGGATCCACCGGCTCCGTCAGGTCGAATCGTTGCGCGAGCACGACCTGGAAGATGTCGCCGTCGAGGATGTGCTCCTTGGCCGCGTCGACCGCTCGAGTCCAGTCCGCTTCGTTCGGGTTCGCCTGGACGTCCGGGAGCTCGGTCAGCTCGTCGGGCGGCGGGAGCGCGGGTATGTACGGCAACGGTTGTCCGAGGTCGGCGACCGCGACCGCCAGCTTGGCGACCGCCGCGTCGTAGAGAGCGCGCAGCGCGGTGTCGTCGCATCCCGGCGGCGGGTACACGTTCTCGATGAGGTAGCACCGCTGGCGAAAGTGGTCGAACGCGGCAACCTGTCCCGCGAGCGAGCACACCGCGTCGGGAAAGCCGAGATCGTCGGGCGGAACCGACGGCAGGCGTTCGATCTCGCGCACGGTGTCGTAGCCGATCCAGCCGACGATGCCACCGTGGAACGGTGGGAGCTCGGCTTGTTCGGGCGCGCGGTATCTCGCGAGCAGCGCGTCGAGCGCGGCGAGGGTTCCCTGGTCGGATGGGACCCCCTCGGGCGGCGCGCCGCCGATCCATTCCAGGTTGCGGCCGCGGGCAACGAACGTGAGCGCGGGATCTCGGCCCAGGAACGAGAAGCGGCCCCAGCGCTCGGCGTGTTCGACCGATTCGAGCAGGAAGCCCTCGCGATCGCCGACCAGTTTCACGAACGCCGACAACGGCGTCTCGAGATCGGCCAGCACCTCGCGCCACACGGGTACGACGGTGAAGTCACGCGCGAGCTCGGCGAACTCGGCGAACGACGGACGGACCGTCCAGGCTCCGCTCACGGCGCTACACGCGGCCGGGTTGCGAGCCGTCGCCGAACGCGCGGAAGAAGCAGCTGCGCTCGCCGGTGTGGCAGGCGCCGCGACCTTCCTGGTCGACGACGAACAGCAGCACGTCCATATCGCAGTCGTAGCGTGCATCACGCACGTATTGCCGATCGCCCGAGGTCTCGCCCTTGCACCAATACTCCTGGCGACTCCGGCTCCAGAACCACGTGCGTCCACTCTGGAGCGTGCGCTCGAGCGCCTCGCGGTTCATCCAGCCCACCATCAGCACCTGATCGGTCTCGCGCTCCTGGACGATCGCCGGGACCAGCCCGTCGACGTCGTACGCGACCGCGTCGAGCTCTTCGGCGGTATACGGGATCGGCGTGGTCGTCGGCGCAGGCATCGAGCGGGCATCGTACCGGTCGTCCCAGACCCTCGACGGTCTTGTTCGGAGCGGCCGAGCGGCCGCGTCCGGAGTTTCGCCGGCCGCAGCGAGCGCGACCGTAAGGTGGTTCATCATGTCCACGCCGACGCCGATGCCGCCGCACGCGCCTCGGCGCCCGCACGTGCTGTCGATCCACGGCGACGAACGCGTCGACGACTGGTACTGGATGCGCGATCGTGACGACCCGGCGGTCATCGCCCATCTCGAGGCGGAGAACGCGTACGCCGAGGCGATCCTCGCGCCGAGCGCGACCCTGCGCGACCGCATCTTCAAGGAGATACGCGGCCGAGTCCAGGAAACCGATACGTCGGCGCCGATGCCCGACGGCGGGTGGACGTATTACACGCGCACCGTCGAAGGCGAGCAATACGCCATCCATTGCCGGCGCCGCCGCGAGGGCGGCTCTGAACAGGTGATGCTCGACGAGAACGAGCTCGCGTCGGGGCACGACTACTTCTCGCTCGGCAGCTTCGAGGTGTCACCCGATCATCGATTGCTCGCCTACACCACCGACGAGACCGGTGGCGAGCGCTACACGCTTCGCTTTCGCGATCTCGAGCGGGGCGATCTCCTCCCCGACGTCGTCGAGAACGTCACCTACGGGCTCGCGTGGTCCGACGACCTGCGCACCTGCTTCTACGTCCGGCCCGACGACGCGATGAGACCGAACGAAGTCTGGCGCCATCGTCTCGGCACTGCGCCGAGCGAAGACCTACGCGTGTTCCGCGAAGACGACGAGCGATTCTTCCTCGGCGTCGGCCGTACCCGCTCCGGCCGGTTCGTGCTGATCGACGCGGAGTCGAAGCTGACGTCGGAAACGTGGTTCATCCCCTCGGGTACGCCCGACCAACCACCGACGGTCATCGCCGAGCGCGAGCACGAGCACGAATACTCGGTCGAGCATCACCACAACCCGGAGCTCGGCGACCGTTTCCTCATCGTGACGAACAGCGAGGGCGCCCGCAACTTCCGCGTCGTCGCCGCGCCCGTCGCCGATCCGGGTCGCGCGAACTGGGTCGAGGTCGTGGCCCACCGTGACGACGTCCGCATCGATTCGGTCGACGCGTTTCGCGATCATCTCGCCGTCAGCGAACGCTGCGACGGCCTCGACCGCGTGCGCGTGATGCGCTTCGACACCGGAACCTCGACCACCCTCCCGGCATCGGATCCCGTGTACAGCATGTGGGTCGGCCCCAATCTGGAGTTCCAGACGCCCCGGTTGCGTTACGGCTACACGTCGCTGGTCGCGCCCGTCACCGACTTCGACTTCGAGCCGGCCGCGGGCACGACGAGGGTCGTCAAGGTGCAACCGGTCCTCGGCGGCTACGACCCGTCGGCCTACACGTCGGCCCGGCTCTGGGCGACCGCGGCCGACGGCACCAAGATCCCGATCTCGGTCGTGCATCGGCGTGACGTCAGGCTCGACGGCCGCGCCCCGGCACTGCTTGCCGGCTACGGCTCGTACGAGCACTCGAGCGATCCGGTCTTTCGCGCCGCGCGGTTGTCGTTGCTCGACCGGGGGTTCGTCTTCGCGATCGCGCACGTGCGCGGCGGGGGCGAGCTCGGCCGCGAGTGGTACGAGCAGGGCCGCCTCGAGCACAAGGAGAACACGTTCACCGACTTCGTCGCCTGCGCAGAGGCGCTGGTGTCGAACACGTACACGGCGCCCGGTCGGCTCGTCGCGCGTGGTGGCAGCGCCGGCGGTCTGCTGATGGGTGCGGTCGCGAACCTGCGGCCCGACCTCTTCGCGGCCATGGTCGCGGAGGTGCCGTTCGTCGACGTCGTCACGACCATGCTCGACCCGGAGCTCCCCCTCACCGTCACCGAGTGGGAGGAGTGGGGCGATCCCCGCGATCCGGCGGCGTACGCCCGCATGAAGGCGTACTCCCCCTACGACAACGTGACCGCGCAGGCCTATCCCGCGATGCTCGTCACGACCGGGCTCAACGATCCTCGCGTGCAGTACTGGGAACCGGCCAAGTGGGTGGCGAAGCTCCGGAGCAAGTCCACGTCGGACCAGCCGATCGTGCTGCGAACCGAGCTCGGCGCCGGGCACGGCGGTCCGTCCGGTCGGTACGACGCCTGGCGCGACGAGGCAACGGTTCTCGCGTTCGTCTGCGCCTCGGTCGGGATCGACACGTGAGGTGCCGATGACCGACGTGCGGTCGCTGACGCTCCACACGACCGACGGTCTCACGCTCGAAGCCGAAGTCTCCGGATCCGAGCCGGCGGGTACCGCCATCCGGGCCGCGGTCGTTCTGTGCCACCCGCACCCGCAGTACGGCGGGACGATGCGCAGCATCGTCATCTCGGCGCTCTTCGACGCCCTGCCCCACCTCGGCTACCCGTGCCTCCGGTTCAACTTCCGCGGCGTGGAGGGCAGCGGCGGCAGCTACGCCGAAGGACGGGAGGAGCCGCTCGACGTCGTCGCCGCGATCACCCAGATCGCGACCGAATTGCCGGACACCCCGATCGTGCCGGTTGCCTGGTCGTTCGGCGCCGACGTCGCGCTGCAGGTCACCGACTCACGCGTCGCGGGCTGGGTCGCGATCGCGCCGCCATTGCGATTCCGATCGTCGTTCCCGGCCGCCGGTGACGCCCGGGCCAAGCATCTGATCCTCGCGGAACACGACGAATACCGGGCGCCCGCCGACGTGGAAGCGGAAGTCGCGGCGTGGTCCAACACGACGACGGCCGTCGTCGCGGGTGCGAGTCATTTCTTCGTCGGCCGCGCTGATCACGTCACAAAGGAGACGCAGGTCGGTATCGACCGCGCCGTGCGCTGAGGTCAGCTGAACCGAGGAACAGCTACAGAACGAGTGGTGCGGCTGAGAAGCCGTTCACTTCGAGGAAGGTCTCGCGGCGGGTGGCCGCGGTTCGCCAAGCGGCGAGATCAGTCTCGAACGCCGCACGGTCGCCGTCTTCGTAAGCGTGCTCGAGCTCGTCGAACGCGCAATCTTCCGCATCGAGAAGTGCTCGGTAGCGCCGGAAGAAGTGGTCATCGACAGCATTGCCGTGCGCCAGAACGTGTGTCTCAGGCATAAGACTCCCTCGCTCCGTGCCGGGCTCCGAGCCCCGCACTCGGTCCGGTCACGGTACCCCAGCGCGGAGTCGCGCGGAACCACCAACTGGTTACAGGCGCGTTACGCGCGGTCGATCGGGAATCCCGTTGCGCGCCGGCACGCGACCACCGTGACCAGGCAATTCAGGGCCGGACGGTCACGCCATTGGCGGCCAGGAGGGCCTTGGCCTCCCGGACGGTGTGCTGGCCGAAGTGGAAGATGGAGGCCGCCAGGAGGCCGGTCGCGCCGCCGGCGGTCGCACCCTCGCAGAGGTGCTCGAGCGTTCCGACGCCGCCGCTCGCGATCAGCGGCACGGAGACCGCGTCGCCGACGGCGCGGAGGAGCTCGATGTCGTAGCCGACCTTGGTGCCGTCGCGGTCCATCGACGTGAGGAGGATCTCCCCCGCTCCGAGATCACACGCATGGACCGCCCACTCGACCGCGTCGAACGGTGTCACCGTACGCCCGCCGTGGGTCACGACTTCCCAACCCGCGCCGGGATCGCCGGCGTTGCGGCGGCGGGCGTCGATCGCCACCACGATGCACTGATCGCCGAACTCGCCGGCGCTCCGGCGGACGATCTCGGGATCGTTCACCGCGGCCGTGTTCATCGAGACCTTGTCGGCGCCGGCCCGCAGCATCCGCCGCACGTCTTCGACGCTACGAATCCCGCCCCCGACGGTGAACGGGATGAACACCTGCTCGGCCACCCGCTCGACGACGTGCACCATCGTGTCGCGGTCGTCGGACGACGCGGTGATGTCGAGAAACACCAGCTCGTCGGCACCTTCGGCGTCGTACCGCGCCGCGAGCTCGACGGGGTCGCCCGCGTCGCGGATCTCGACGAAGCGCACGCTCTTCACGACCCTGCCGGCATCGACATCGAGGCAGGGGATCACCCGGACTGCGAGCACGCGGCAATCCCCTCTTCGACGGTGAAACGCTTCTCGTAGATCGCGCGACCGACGATCGCGCCCGAGAAGCCCCGACCCTCGTGCGTTACCGACGCCAGCTCACGCAGATCGTCGAGCGATCCCACGCCGCCGCTCGCGACGACCGGCGTCGTGACCGCCGCGAGCACGTCGCGCAGCTGGTCCACGTCGGGGCCTTCGAGCGTCCCGTCGCGATCGATGCCGGTGACCACGAGCGCGCCCAGCCCGGTGATGGCGGCAAATCGTCGGGCGAGACCCACGAGGTCGAGCCCGGTTTCGTCGGTCCAGCCGTGAATCGCGACCTCGCGGACCCGCGCGTCGAGGCCGACCGCGACCTGTCCGGGGTGCATGGCCGCCAGCTCGTCGACGAGATCCGCCGATTCGACCGCGGCGCTGCCGATCACCACGCGCTGAACGCCCGCCGCGAACCGTTCGCTGGCATCCTCGATCGAGCGCACACCTCCGCCGCTTTGCACGCGTGCGGGCACGCTCGCGCAGATCGACTCGATCGCTCCGAGGTTCGCGTCGCCGCCGTCGCGAGCCGCGTCGAGATCGACGACGTGAATCCAGGACGCGCCGGCGTCGGCGAAGCGCCGGGCTACCGCCACCGGATCCTCGTCGTAGATCGTTTCGGCGTCGTAGTCGCCGCGGAGCAAGCGCACGACCCGACCACCGAGCACGTCGATCGACGGAAGGAGCTGCATCGTCACGAGTCTCCGCCCATGGTCGGATTCGCCTCGGAGCGGCGGCTCCGCCGCGCCACTCGTCGCGACTCCTCGGTTGCCTTGACGAAGTTGCCGAGCAGGGCCAAGCCGACGTCGCCGCTCTTCTCGGGGTGAAACTGTGTCGCCCACACCGGTCCGCGTTCGATCGCGGCGGCGAACCGGCGGCCGTACTCGCACCACGCGGCGACGTCGCCGTCATCCGTGGGATCGGGTGCGAACGTGTGCACGAAGTAACACCACACCGGATCGGGCAACCCGGCGACGAGCCGCGATTCGGCATTGCAGTCCAACGTGTTCCAACCCATCTGCGGGAGCCGAACCGTGTCGGGCAAGCGCGTGATGCGACCGCCGATGATGCCGAGACCGTCGACTCCGGGCGACTCGTCGCTGCCGTCGAAGAGCATCTGCATCCCCACGCAAATGCCGAGGAACGGGCGGCCTTCCGTCGCGGCGGCGCGCGTCTCGGGTTCGAGCCCACTCTCCCGCAGCGCGCGCATGCACGCGCCGAAGTTGCCGACTCCGGGAAGCACCACCGCCTCGGCGGCGGCGATCTCCCGGGCATCGGTGGTGAGGCGGGCGTCGGCACCGAGGTGCTGCAGCGCCTTCTCGGCCGAGCGCAGGTTCCCGATCCCGTAGTCGACGACTGCGATCATCAGCCCGACAGCGTGCCCTTGGTGGAAGGCACGTCGCCGGCCTCGACCCTCACCGCGTCACGCAACGCGCGCGCCACGCCCTTGAACGACGCCTCGATCACGTGGTGACCGTTCTTGCCCGTCACGCTGCGGATGTGCAAGGTGACCCGCGCGCCGTCGACGAAGCCCTTCCAGAACTCCTCTGCGAGCTGGGGATCGAAGGTGCCGATCCACTCGGCGACCGGCTCCACGTCGTACACGAGGAACGGCCGGCCCGAGAGATCGAGCGCGACCTGGACGAGGGCTTCGTCGAGTGGCACGAGCGCATTGGCAAAGCGGCGCACGCCCCGCTTGTCTCCGAGCGCCTCACGCAACGCGTTGCCGAGCACGATGCCGACGTCTTCGACGGTGTGGTGCAGATCGACTTCCAGGTCGCCGGTCGCGGCGATCTCGAGATCGAAGCCCGCGTGCTTGCCGAGCTGCTCGAGCATGTGGTCGAAGAACGGGATGCCGGTCGAGACGGTCGTCGATCCCGAGCCGTCGACGACGAGCGTGAGCTCGACCGTCGTCTCCTTCGTGGTGCGCTGCAGCTGCGCAACGCGGGCTCCGTTCGTCGACGCCGGGTCGCTCACCTGACCACCTCCGGTAGCGCCGCGCTGATCGCGGCCAGGAACTCGTCGTTCTCATGGCGTGTGCCGACGGTGACGCGGAAACATCCTTCGACACCCGGGCGGCTCGAGAAGTCGCGAACGAGCACACCCTGCTCGAGCAGCCGGCGCCAGAGGTCGTGGGCGTCGCCGTCGACCCGCACGAGGAGGAAGTTCGCTCCCGAGGGCACCACCGAGAGTCCGGGCAGCTCGGTGAGTGCGACGAAGATGCGCCCGCGCTCCTCCACCAGCGCGGCGACCCGCTTCTCCATCTCGGCGTGGAAATCGAGTGCGATGGTGCCGGCGAGCTGCGTCGGTACCGATAGCGCGTACGGCAACAGCACCTTGTCGAGCTCGGCGATCACCCATGCGGGCGCCACCAGGAATCCCAATCGCACGGCCGCCAACGACCACACCTTCGAGTACGTCCGCACGACGACGTGCGGCCGGCCGTCGTCCACGAGCTCGAGCGCGCTCCACGGCGCGAACTCGCCGTACGCCTCGTCGACAACGAGCAGCGCGCCGATCTCGGCGACGACCGCGAGCAGCCGCTCCACGGTCTCGCGAGGTTCAACGGTGCCCGTGGGATTGTTGGGGCTGCACAGGAACACGAGCGAGGGACGCGCGGCCCGGACGACCGCGACCGCCGCATCCGCGTCGACCGTGAAGTCGGCTCGCCGCGCGCCGGTGACGATCTCCGTGTTGGTGATCTCCGCGATGTGCGCGTGCAGCGCGTACGTCGGCTCGAAGATCGCCGCCCGCCGGCCCTCGCCGCCGTACGTCAGGAGGAGCGTCTGGAGGATCTCGTTGCTGCCGTTCGCGCAGAGGAGCCGCGCGGCGGGTTGGCCGATGGAGGCACCCAGCGCGTCGCGAAGCTGCCGCGCGCTCCGATCGGGATAGCGGTGCCAGGCGACAGCGCCGAGCGCGTCGACGTACCGCTCGACGAACGCGTCGGGAGGCGCGTACGGACTCTCGTTGGTATTCAGCCGGATGCGGACGTCGACCTGCGGCGAGTGATAGCCCTCGAGCGAGCGCAGGTCTTCGCGCGGCTGAACCCGAGTTTCGCGGGCCGCGGTCACGACTGCTCCCGCAGGCGGATCGCATCGGCGTGCGCGGTCAAACCCTCGGCGTCGGCGAGCGTGGTCACGAACGGGGCCAGGCCAGCCAACGCACCCGGCTCGAGCGACACGACGTGCACGTGCTTGCGAAAGTCGTCGACGCGGAGCGCGTCGGTGTAGCGCGCCGTGCCGCCGGTGGGCAGCACGTGGTTCACGCCGGCGACATAGTCGCCGATCACAGCTGATGCATCGGCGCCGACGAAGACCGCGCCCGCGTTGCGCACGAGATGCACGAGGTCTTCCGCGTCCGCGCACATCAGCTCGAGGTGTTCGGGTGCGATCGCGTTGGCCGCGATCATCGCCTGCTCGGGTCCCTCCACGAGTACCACGCGTCCGCCCGCGCGCAGCCATCCCTCGGCGTCGGTCCCTTCGGCGCCCAGCAGCTTGCGCAACTCGCCCTCGACCGCGGCGGCGAAGTCTTCGTCCCACGTGATCACCGCCGCCGAGCCACCCGGTCCGTGCTCCGCCTGCGCGAGCATGTCGGCTGCGACGAGCACCGGCGCGACGGTCGCGTCGGCGACGACGGCGACCTCGGACGGGCCGGCGTAGCTGTCGATGGCAACAACGGTCGCGACCTGGCGCTTCGCCTCCGCGGTGTACGCGGTGCCGGGACCGACGATCACATCGACCGCGGCGATGCTCTCGGTCCCGTACGCAAGGGCCGCGATCGCCTGGGCGCCGCCGACGCGGTGGATCACGTCGACCCCGGCGATGGCAGCCGCGGCCAGGATCGCATCGTGCACGGTTCCGTCGCGCTGCGGTGGCGTGCACAACGCGATGTGCCCGACGCCCGCGACTCGCGCTGGCAACGCGGTCATGAGCACCGACGACGCGAGCGGCGCCCGGCCGCCCGGTACGTAGCAGCCGACCCGGTCGACGGGTACCACGACCTCGCGTACCCGCACGCCGGATCGGAGGTGCTCGGGCTCGTCGCCCCGCTGCACCTCGTGCCAGGCCACGATCTGGTCGCGCGCGAACTCGAGTGCGGCCCGGAGCTCGGGATCGAGGCGTTCGAGCGCGGCGGCCGGCTCGCCCGCCGGGACCGCGATGTCGCCGTCCCACCCGTTGAAACGCGAGTTCAGCGCCCTAACCGCGGCGTCGCCGTCGCTGCGCACCTGGGCGATGATCGCGGTGACCGCGGCCTCCACGTCGTCGCCGGCGACCGGTGGTCGCGCGAGCGCGCGCCGCACGTCGGTGGAACCGCGGAGATCGACACGAGCCAGCATGGGAAGCGGTTCATCGTACCGGGCGGCCCCTGATCAGCCCTCCGAATTCAAGGGATGACAAGCTGGCGTGGTGAGCACCGACAGCGACGTCGCAATGTTGTCCAGCATCAGCTCCCAGCTCGAGGATCTCGGGCACCGGATCACGGAGATGGCCGAGCGCTACGGCGCCACGCCCGACTCGGCGCTCGCCAGTGAGCTCTTCGGGGCAGAACGCGGGCTCATCGGAGCCCGGCGCGCCCTTGACCGCGCGCGAAAGTTCCTGACCCAGGGCTGACCGACCCCGAGCGGAGCGCGAGCTACCCGACGCGTCCCGCGGACGGGCAGATCGCGGCGAGAACGCACGCACCGCAACGCGGCTTCCGCGCGACACACACCTGGCGGCCGTGCTCGATCAGCCGCAACGAGAGCTTCCCCCACTCGTCGGGTGGCACCATCGCGCCGAGATCCTTCTCGATCTTCACCGGATCGGTCTCGCCGGTGAGCCGCAATCGACGCGACAGCCGGGTCACGTGGGTGTCGACCGGCAGTCCCGGCACCCCGAACCAGACGGATCGCACCACGTTGCCGGTCTTGCGACCGACACCCGGCACCGTCACGAGATCGTCGAGCTCGACCGGTACTTCGCCCCCGAAGCGTTCTTCGACTGCCTGCGCCATTCCGATCAGGCTCTTGGTCTTCGAGCGGAAGAAACCCGTCGAGCGGATCAGCTCTTCGACCTCGTCGGGGTCGGCGTGGGCGAGATCCGCGGGCGCCGGGTAGCGGGCGAACAACGCGGGCGTCACCATGTTGACCCGCTCGTCGGTGCACTGCGCCGACAGGATCGTCGCGGCGAGCAACTCGTAGGCGTTGGTGTGCTTCAGCGCGCATTCCGCGTCGGGATACAGCTCGCTCAAGAGCTCGACGACGGCGACCGCGCGCGCCTTGGCGCCTCGGGGACGGGCCACGGGCGAAGGGTACCCTCGGCCCTGTGAGCAACGAGACCCTCGTTCGGGTCGACCCCTCCGAATTCGCGACCCGACGAGACGCGATCCAAGCCCTCGACGCGGCCGTGCGCACGATCGACGGTCACGACGCGCTGGGCGACGCCGCTTGGCGCGATCTCGACGCGCCGGGCGCCGAATCCGTCGGCTTTCTCATCGACGGACGCGCGTACGTCCACATCGCCCGCGTCGACGTGCATTGGATCGCGGGCACGATCCGGCTTCCCGAGGCGCGAGATCGCGCGACGACCACCGCACTGCTCGACGCGGCGGTCGGCCACGTGCGCGGTCACGGTGGCGGGCAACTCGACTGCTGGGTCTTCGGCGCCACCGACGCCGACGACGTTGCGTTCCGCGCCGCCGGCTTCTCGGCGACGCGGGAACTCTTCGAGATGCGCGTTGCCCTGCCGCCGACAGAGGCTCCGGCGTGGCCGCCGGGAGTCACGGTGCGCACATTCGAGTCCGGTCGCGACGAATCGGATTGGCTGCGGGTGAACAACCTCGCGTTCGCCGGCCATCCCGATCAGGGCTCGTGGACACCGGCCAGGCTGGACGCCCGGATGGCCGAACCCTGGTTCGATCCCGCGCTGTTCCTCCTCGCAACCGACGCTCGGGGCCTCGCCGGCTTCAACTGGCTCAAGATTCATGAGGCGCGCCGGCCCGACCCCGAGCTCGGCGAGATCTACGTGATCGGTGTCGACCCCCGCATGCAAGGCACCGGACTCGGCCGCGCGCTCGCGGTCGCCGGCCTCGACGCCGAGCACGAACGAGGAGTCGGCGTCGGGATGCTCTTCGTCGCAACCGACAACGCAGGGGCGCTCGCCCTGTACCGGTCCCTCGGGTTCGAGATCAATCGCACCGACCGCACGTACACCAGCGAGGTCGAGGCTGCATGACCGAGATGACGAGATACGGCGCGTCACGCGCCGACATCGAGAAGCTCGTCGAATCCCGGGGCCTGCCCGCGTACCGGGTCGCGCAGCTCTACGACGGACTCTGGACCCAGCGAACACCGCTCGACGGCATCACGACGCTGCCCAAGGACCTGCGCGCCTGGTTGGCCGACGCGCTGCCGACGGTGCTCGCGCCGGTCACGATGCGCGCGAGCGACGACGACACAACGGTCAAGTGGCTCTGGCAGACCGCGGACGGCGCGCAGGTCGAGACGGTCCTGATGATCAATCCCGGCCGCGCGACGGTGTGCGTCTCGTCGCAAGCGGGCTGCGCGATGGGGTGCACGTTCTGCGCGACCGGCCAGGCCGGATTCGAACGCCATCTCGACTGCGCCGAGATCGTCGAGCAAGTCGTCCGCGCGCAGCACGTGACACCGGTCCGCGTCTCGCACGTCGTGTTCATGGGCATGGGTGAGCCGCTCGCGAACGTCGATCCGGTGCTCGCCGCGCTCGAGCGTCTCCACGACGACTTCGGCTTGTCGGCCCGGCACCTCACGGTTTCGACGGTCGGGGTGGTCCCGGGCATGCGCCGCCTCGCGCAGCATCACCTGCCGGTCACGCTCGCAGTCTCGCTGCACGCCCCCGACGACGATCTGCGGGCAACACTCGTCCCGTTGAACCGCCGGTACCCGATCAACTCGGTGCTCGACGCGGCGCGCGAGTACGCCGCGATCAAGGGCCGCCGGGTCACGTTCGAATACGCGTGCATCGCCGGCGTCAACGATCTGCCCGAACAGGCCGAGGCCCTGGCCCGGCGTCTCACCGGGTTGCGGGGCGGTGCGCACGTCAACCTCATCCCGCTGAACCCGACGGGCGCCTTCATCGGTCAGGCGCCCGATCGGGCCCGCATCAACCGCTTCGCGGCGCGCCTGGCCGCCGCGGGCGTGACCGTCACCGTGCGCCACAATCGGGGCGTCGACATCGACGCCGCGTGCGGGCAACTCCGCGCCCGCGAGGCCGAACTTCGCGTGCAGTCAGACCCTGCCCACCGGTAGGAACGCTTCATCCGCGAGAATGGCTCCGTGAACGAGAATCGCTTCCTCAACCCCCACCAGCCGCAGACGCTCTATTCCGCCGTGATCCTCGGCTACATCGAGGCCGTCTTCAATCTCATCAGCTTCTCCCCCATCCTCATCCTGATCGGCCTCGGTCTCGGGGCCGGCGGCTACGGGATCGCGAACGAGAAGAAGTGGGGGTACACACTCGCGGTCGTGAGCGCGAGCCTCCAGGTGATCTTGATGCTCGCCATCTACGGAGGCAGCACGTTCACCAACGTGTTCGTACTGCTGAACTTCTTGTTCGACGCCGCGCTCGTCGCGTTGCTGTTGCACCCGATGAGTCGCGACTACCAGCGCATCTGGTTCCGATAAGCCCGGCCTCGTCGTGTGCGACTCGCTGTGCTTTCGCACCGACACGGGCATGGTGTTCGCGAAGAACTCCGACCGTCCGCCCGCCGAGGCCCAGGTGGTCCTCGCGCACACGGCGCGGGCGACCGGCGGGCAGATCGACACGCAGTACCTCCGTTTCGCCGATCCCGGGGCGTTCGCCTTCACCGGCTCTCATCCCACGTGGTTGTGGGGCGCCGAGCACGGGGTCAACGAGCACGGTGTGGCGATCGGCAACGAGAAGATCTGGACCGTCGACGATCCGCATACCCTCCCGCCGGCGCTGCTGGGCATGGACCTCGTGCGACTCGGCCTCGAACAGGGACGCACCGCCGACGGCGCGCGTGACGCGATCACGAACGCGCTGGCCGAGCACGGACAGGGCGGGAACGGCGAACCCGGCCCCGATTCGCCGTACTTCTCCTCGTTCCTGGTCGTCGATGCCCACGGGGGCTGGGTGATCGAAACGAGCGCGCGCACCTGGGCCGCGCGCCCGGTCGGCGACGGTTCTGCCATCTCCAACCGGATCTCGCTTTCGACCGACTGGACGATCGCATCCGGCGACGTACCGGCCGGGGCCGACTTCGACCGCTGGCGCTCGCCCACGATCCCGACCGCGGTCGCCGACCACCGGCTGGCGGCGACCAGCACCTGCGTCGCGAAGCGATCCGCCAGCGATGCTTCCAGCCACGCGATAGCCGACGCGGTTGCGACCCTGCGCGACCACGGGGCGGGGCCGTGGGGCGCACCCGACGAGCCGTTGGGCGCGCCGGTCAGCCCAGTTCCCGACGGACTGGTTCCCGATTTCCGGGGGGTCACCGTGTGCATGCACGTGGGCGACCTCCAGACGACGACGGCCGCGATCGTCGTCGACCTCCGCGCCGATCTGCCTCCGCGCGCGTGGGCGTGTCTCGGCAGTCCGTGTGCCGGAGTGTTCGTGCCCTTCTTCCCGCCGGCGGTTCCGGCCGCGTTGAGCGATCCGGCGCGATGGCACCGCTTCACGCAGCTGCGCAAACGCGTCGAAACCGAGCCCGACGCGCTGCAGGAAGTCCGCAACGTCCTCACGCCGGTCGAGGACGATCTCTGGGCCGAGGCCGACCAGCGCTTCGCGACCGGTGAACGCGCTCCACTCGAATCCTTCGGCCACGCCGCGTCGGCGCGAGTCGATGCTGCCCTCGAATCGCTCGGCGTGTGATCCGCTACGGTCCCGCCGCACATGGAATACAACCTCGCCGACCTGTGGGAACGCGTCGTCGACACCGTCCCGGGTCACGAGGCACTCGTTTGCAGTGATCGGCGGCTGACCTTCGCCGAGGAAGACGAGCGAGCCAATCGCCTCGCGAACGCGCTGGCCGCGCGGGGCATCGGGCCCGGCGATCACGTCGCCTGCTACCTGTACAACTCGATCGAGTATCTCGAGGTGATGATCGCCGCGTTCAAGCTGCGCGCGGTCCCCATCAACGTGAACTACCGCTACGTCGAGGACGAGCTGCGCTACCTCCTCGACGACGCCGACGTGAAAGCGGTCGTGTTCCACCGCGAGTTCGCGACCAAGCTCGCCGCGATCCGCGCTGCGCTCCCCGACCTCCACACCTTCGTCGCCATCGACGACGGCACCGGAGTCGCGGCGCCGGAGCTCGCTGCACTCGACTACGACTCGATGCTCGCCGCCGGGAGCCCCGAGCGTTCGTTCGGGCCGCGCACCGCCGACGACCTCTACATCCTCTACACGGGTGGGACCACCGGGATGCCCAAAGGTGTCATGTGGCGCCACGAAGACGTGTTCTTCGGCGCGCTCGGTGGCGCGAGCGGCGGCGGCAAGCCGATCACGACGCCCGAGGGGATCGCCGAACGCTGCACGCAACCGCGCACTCGCTGTGTGCCGGCGTGCCCGTTCATGCACGGGACCGCGCATTGGATGGCATTCAGCGCGCTGTACACCGGCGGTGCCGTGGTCATTCCCGCCGAGCATCATCTCGATGCGCTGGCACTCTGGCGCTTGGTCGAACGCGACCGTGCGAACTTCATGGTCATCGTCGGAGACGCATTCGCCCGGCCGATGCTCGATGCGCTCCACACCGACGAGGGCCGCGTCATCGACGTCTCGCCGCTGCGCGTGTTGCTCTCCGGGGGTGCGATCCTCTCGCCGTCGCTGAAGCGCGAGCTCGTCGAGTGCCTCCCCGACGTGCTCGTCGTCGACGGCTACGGCGCCTCCGAGACGGGCGGCCAGGGTCAGTCGGTCGTGGTGTCGGGCGGCGACATCCCCGCCTCGCCGCAGTTCCGAGTGTCGGAAGACACGTTGGTGCTCGGCGAGGATCTCCGTCCCGCGCCGGCCGGCGTCATCGGACGGCTGGCTCGGCGGGGCCCGATCCCGCTCGGCTACTACAAGGATCCCGAGAAGTCGGCGGCGACGTTCCCCGTGATCGACGGCGTGCGCTGGGCCGTGCCCGGCGATCATGCGGTCTGCGATGACGACGGGCTCATCACGCTGCTCGGCCGCGGCTCGGTGTCGATCAACACCGGTGGCGAGAAGGTGTATCCGGAAGAAGTCGAGTCCGTGCTGAAGGGCCACGCCGACGTGGTCGACGCGGTGGTTGTCGGCCTGCCCGATCCGCGTTGGGGTGAGCGCGTCGTCGCCGTCGTGCAGTCGAGGCCGGGCACGACGCCCTCGCTCCGGGCGCTCCAGGACCACGCGCGCGGTCACCTCGCTCGCTACAAGCTTCCGCGCGGCGTGGTGTTCGTCGACGCGATCGTCCGCTCACCGTCGGGCAAGCCCGACTACCGCTGGGCCAAGACGACCGCCCGGGAGCGGACCGACAGCGACGACGACTCGCGGACGTGAAAGTACATTCACCAAGGTGACGAACCGCTTGGGCCGGGAGACGAGCCCGTATCTCCACCAGCACCGCGACAATCCCGTCGACTGGTATCCGTGGGGCGACGAAGCGTTCGAGCGGGCGCGTACCGAGGGCAAGGCGATCTTTCTCTCCGTCGGCTACTCGTCGTGCCACTGGTGCCACGTCATGGCCCACGAATCGTTCGAGGATCCGGCGACCGCCGACCTCATGAACCGGCTGTTCGTGAACGTGAAGGTCGATCGCGAAGAGCGGCCCGACGTCGACGCCGTCTACATGCAAGCGGTCCAGGCGCTCACCGGGCGCGGCGGCTGGCCGATGTCGGTGTGGCTGACGCCCGACGGCCGCCCGTTCTACGGCGGTACCTACTACCCCGATCAGGATCGCCACGGGATGCCATCGTTCACGAGGGTGTGCGAGGTCGTCGCCGAGGCCTGGGCCGATCAACGGGACGACGTCGAGGAGCAGGCGAACAAGCTCACGGAGGCGATCGACGAGACCGTGCTGCGGACGCGCGCCGCATCGGGCCTCGACGCCGCGATCCTGAGCACTGCGACCGCAAACGTCGGCGCCCAGTTCGACCCGAGTTGGGGCGGGTTCGGCCGCGCGCCGAAATTCCCCCAGGCGATGACACTCGACTTCCTGTGCCGCCAGCTGGTCCACGACCCCACCCCGGAGACGCGCGAGATGATCACGACGACCCTCGACGCGATGGCCGCGGGCGGGATTCACGATCACCTCGGCGGCGGCTTCGCCCGCTACTCCACCGACGAGACGTGGCTGGTCCCGCACTTCGAGAAGATGCTGTACGACAACGCGCTGCTCACTCGTGCGTACCTGCACGGGTACCTCGCAACCGGCGACGAGCGGTACCGCGCAGTTGTGGAAGACATCGTCGGGTACGTGCTGCGCGACCTCACCGATCCCGCCGGTGGGTTCCATGCCGCCGAGGACGCCGACTCGGAGGGAATCGAAGGCAAGTTCTACCTGTGGTCGCTCGATGAGATCCGCGAGGTGTGCGGTGGCGACGCCGACGAAGTGGTGCGCTACTACGGCGTCACGGCCAACGGGAACTTCGTCGATCCGCACACGCAGTACGGCGGCAACATCCTGCACGCCGTCGATCGCACCGAGCCGCCGACCGAAGCGGTGCAACGCGGCCGGGCCGCGCTGTTCGCGCGGCGCGAGCTGCGGACCCGGCCCGGCCTCGACAACAAGGTGCTGCTCGGCTGGAACGCCCTGTTCCTCTCGGCCCTCACCGAGGCGGCGGCGACTCTCGGCCGGGACGACTGGATGATCTCGGCGCGCACCAATGCCGGGTTCCTCCTGCACGAATTGCGCCGCGAAGACGGGCGGTTCCGCAGATCGTGGCGAGCGCCGTACGTCGCGTACGCAGAGGACTACGCCGCGCTGCTCGAGGCACTCCTTACGTTGTGCGAGCTCGACGACGTCTCCTGGCTTGCCGACGCGCGCGACGTCGCCGACGAGATGCTGCGATTGTTCTCCGACACCGACGGCGGAGGCTTCTACACGACGGGGCACGATGCCGAGGTGCTCGTCGTCCGGCCCAAGGATCTCTTCGACGACGCAACTCCGTCAGCCAACTCGTTGGCGGCCAACGGTCTGCTCCGCCTCGGCGCGCTCACGGGTGACCGCAGCTACGAGGATCCCGCGGTCGCGATTCTCGAGATGCTCGCGGGGGCGATGACGAGCCATCCGACCGGGTTCGCGTATCTCCTCGGCGCGCTCGAGCGCCACGTGCGCACGCCGATCGAGATCGTCATCGTGGGCGAACGCGACGATCCGCGCACCGGCGCACTGCGAAAGGAGGTAACCGGGCGTCTGATACCGGCATCGGTAACCGTGACCGCCGATGCCGACGACGCCGAGCTACCGCTGCTCGCCGACCGCCCGCTCCGAGGGGAACCGACGGCCTACGTGTGTGAGCACAACGCGTGCCGTCAACCCGTCACGTCCGCGGTGGAGCTCCGCGCGCAACTCGACGCAGCGCTCGAGTCTCGGCGCTAGCAATCAGCTACGAAGCACAGCGAAGTCAACAAGCAGCGACGTAGGAGCCGGCCGCCAGCTCTTCGGCGACGGCCCAACCGAACGCGATCATCGCCTTCCCGCGAGCGGCGTCGAGGTCGCCGACCAGCGAGACGACCTTGGCGCCGCCGGTTGCCTTCACGGCACTGGCGTCGAGGATCGGAACGCAGGTGGGCTTGCGGCTCTTCACCGCGACGGTGAAGCCCCGGTCGTCGAAGTGACTCGCCTCGATCCCGAACCGCTTCGCGAGGCGACGGCCCCAGGCGCGGTCTTCGCCGTTCGCGACGTAGCCGGGCCGCGGCACGAGGTTCGCGTAGCTCGAGAGCAGCGTGTAGCAGCTCGGCTGCGACAACCTCGTGGCGACGAGCACGTCCTCGTCGGGAAACGAGATCGCGGCCCGGCGGGAGAGCTCGCCGGTCATCGCCTTCAGCGCGGCCGGACCGTGCTTGCCCTTCCGGGCGACACCCAGACCCCACAGGATCGCGGGCGTTCCTCCGATGCGTTCGAGCGAGCCGAGCATGAGGCCCTGGACCTCACTGTCGAGCATCGCGACGACCGCGAGCGGGAAAGCCTCGACCTGGAGATCGAGCTGCGCATCGTTGAGTGAGAGCCCGTTGGCCGTGAGGAGTTGCGAGAACTCATCGAGCTCGGCGGGCTTCAGCGAAACGGAATCACGGGATTCAACGTTCATCGTCATAAGAGTGTGGCCGAAAGTGGGGTGCGAGGGAAAATTGAGTCCGGGATCCGAGGCACCGGGCGGACTTTCTCGGCCGAAAACCGTTGATATCGCGCTAAGCGCGCGAACGTGCGCGCGACATGTCCCAATACGCGCGCAACTCCGAGATCTTCCCGCCGTCGTCGAGCACGAAGACCTCGACCGCATCCATGATCATTGTCGTCTTCGCAGTCCCTTCCGGAGCGGCCAGGGTCACGTGGATCTCGAACACCATCGCCGCGTGATTGGCGCACACGATCACGTCACTGGGGACCAGCTCGATCGACTCGGCCAAGGTTCGGGCCTGATCCCAGAACGCACCGACACCGTCGTGGCCGACGTGCGGCGGCTCGCCCACCGGATCGTGCCAGACCGCGTCGGCGGCGAAGAGATCTAGACAGGCCTGCTTGTCGTTGCGCCGGTACGAGTCGACGTACGCGTCGACAACGCTGCGTACTTCGTCGGGACCGGTCAACGTTGCGCTCTCCTCAGAACCCTGGATGCGGCGTCGACTGCAGCGCTTTGTCGTCCACCGGCGCGTCGTCCGGCTCCGGCCAGAGCACGATCGTGCCACCCGCGGCGGTCACGGTCTTCATCACGTCGAGGTCGTCGGTCACGACGATCGACTGCACGTCGGTGTTGCGGCTCAGCACGAGGATCGCCGCATCGCGGGGTTCGGGGTCGAGACCGTCGAACGCCCCGTCGAAGACCACCGGAAGGCGGCCACCGAGCAGATTGCCGGAGCGGTAGGAATCGAGCAATGACTCGATGACCTGCACGAGATCGTCGGCCGCGATGCGATCGATGTCGGCGTCGTAGATCTGGTCGAGACGGCTGATCTCGCTCTCGAGACCGGTGAGGACGCGTTCGTGCCTCGCATGCTCCTCTTCGAGGCCCTCGACGAGGCCCCAGCCCGTGGTGCGCGCCGCCGGCGCGTCGAAAGCCAGAAGGTCGCGGGCGGCCTGGATCGCGTCGCCGCGTACGACGCCCGCCGACTGGAGGACCGCGACGAGCTCGCGCAGGCGCTCCTTGTACCCCGGCGCCTCGGTGCGCAGCGCGCGCAACTCGGCCGGAGGATCGCCACCCACGACGACCCGACCGAGCAGACGCTCGGCGTGGGCGCGCAGCTCGACGCCGCGCTCGTGCAGATCTTGGTTCGCGGCGACGCCCGTCTCTCGGCGCGCCGCGTCGAGCGCGGTGCTCGCGTCGATGAACTCCCGTTGCGCGGCCGGGCGGTCCTCCGCCGACTTTCCACCACCGGCCAGCGTGACCAGGAACGCCGCGTAGGAGTCGACTCCGGCGTCGGCGAGCGCGGCCTTCTCCGCCGCGACCGCGGCGTCGTATTGCGCGACGGCGGCGCCGCGCGTCTTGCGGCGCGCCTCGAACAATCGAGCTTCGGCCTCGACGACAGCTCGGTGGCGTCGATCGATCTCGTCACGCGCGTCGTCCGTGACCGTGCCCGAGCTCAACGCCAGTCCGATCCGCGCTCGCTTCAGGCGGTCCTCGGCCACAGTGAGATCGACAGGGGGTGCCGCGGCGCGAGCGCGCAAGAGCTCGGTGTGCGCGTTCCAGGCGTCGGCCAGGGCCAGCGCCTCAGGTAAGGGTGCGGATGACAGTGCGTCGATCGACTGCATGAGCACACGAATCTGCGCGCGCAGGTCGGCCGACGTGCTGTCCGGGTTCACGGGTTGCGTCTGATCGACGCTGACCGCGGGCGACCAGGTTTGCGGCTCGGTGGGCTCGCCGCGTCCGGCGTCACGGACTCGGGCTCGCTCCAGCGCCGCCGCGATGCGATGGCGTTCGAGCCGGCGCGACGCGTGCGTCGCCGCGAGATCTCCCCGCCGGCGGGCGCACAGCGCCTGCCATTGCGCGCTGAGGTCGTCGCGGTCGAGCACCGCGGGCGCGCTCGGCGGCAACGGCAGGGGCGGGAGACTCTGTACCGAGACCACGCGACCGTTGATGTCGACGTTGCCACCGGCGTCGGCCGGCCGCGGGCCCATGACCGTTGCGACGATCTGATGCGCAGCCGAGCTGCGGTCCGACGTCGCAGTGAGGACGCCCGCGAGACCGCCGCCGAAGTGGAGGCTGGTCTCGCCAGCGCGCAACCGGACGTCGACGAGGCGGAGCCGGGCCGAGCTGTCGGTGTTCCGAGCATCCAATTCCGTGGTTCCGATCAGCCGGGGAAGGCCAAAGAATAGACCCACCACTTCCTCCAGATACCAGGCGCGTCCCGGCGGCGCGGCGAGTGCGGCCGAACCGTTCCAAAGCGGACGCGCGGAAGCGTGCGGTGATGGCTCCGCGCGAGCCCGCGGGAGCACTCCCGCGCTCCTGAGGTCGGCCGTGATGAACGGCGCGAGCGACGCCCGAGAGCGACCAGAACTGCAACGCCCGGCTCCGGTTCACATTCGTGGCGAAGTAGTCGACCGACTGGTGGATGAAGAACCAGTTCGCGACATACAGGAACGCGGCGCGGAACCCGTCGAGCGCATTGAACGTCTGCAGCGGAGTCGCCACGACTGCGTACGCGAGGGCAGTCGCGAGGAGCACGACGCTCGCCGCGGGCGGATCCGCCGCACGTCGCCTCGCGTAGAACCGGCGGAAGTCGACGTGGGGCAGCGTGACCAGATCGCGGAGCAGTACCGCGTGACGAGGAAGCCCGACAACACGAAGAAGACGTCGACGCCGATGAACCCATGCCGGAACCAGCCCGGGCCGGCGTGGTACGCGAGAACGAGGTAGACCGCTAGGCAGCGCAGGCCGTCGAGGTGCGGTCGATAGGTCAGTTCGCTGCGCCCGCTCGGCACGTCCCCTCTTCCCCGGCACCCCGACCCGGCCACGCAATCGGCCGACGCGGCTCGGGATGCTCGACGCGCGTGCGAAGTGGCAGGATGCGCACATGACGACAGAACGCATGGAAGTCGAACGCATGATCCCGGCGGACGCCGCCGCGATCTTCCGGGTGTTGAGCGATCCGCAAGGTCACGTCACGATCGACAGCTCCGGGATGCTGATGGACGCGACCGGCGATCCGGTGACCGCGGTCGGCGATCGCTTCATGGTTCATATGGATCGCGAAGCGCTGAACGACTACCCGATGGGCCGCTACGACGTGACCATCAAGATCACGACCTTCGTTCCCGACCGGGAGATCGCGTGGACCATCGAGGGCGTGATCGAGCCCCCGATCGGCCACATCTACGGATACACGCTCGAGCCCGCCGAGGGCGGCACGCTGGTGACCTCGTACTACGACTGGTCGAAGATCGGCGAGAACTGGAAGGAGGCCAACGTCTTCCCGATCATCCCGGAATCCGCTCTCCGAGCCACCCTCGGCGTCCTCGCCCGCACCGTCGGGCGCGAGTCCCGCGGCACTGCTTGACATGCTCTATCTCGTTATCGCAGAGGTGAAGAGCACGCCTCCGCCGGCGACGGTCGAATCACTGCAACAGGGCCTGGCAACCCTCGAACGGCTCGACGAGCTGACGCGCGCCGGCACCGTGCTCGCGGCGGGCGTGTTCGCGGGGCGCATGGGTATGAGCTTCACCGTCGATGCCGCCTCGAACAACGAGCTGCACCAGATCGTCGCTTCGCTGCCCACGTTCATGCAGGCCGAGTGGCAGACGATCCCGCTCGTGAGCCTCGGCGACGATCTGGCCATGACGCGCGCCGCGCTCGAACACTTCGGCGCGACCTCCTAGCCGCGACCCCTTGACCAGAGTCAGGGCTCGTAGTCGATCTTCAACATGTTGCGGATCGACTCGATCGTGTCCTCGAGCGCATCGTGGTCGTCTGCGCGGCCGCGCACGGTGACCACGTTCGACGACGTTCCCTCCCGCCAGTCGACGGATTCGCCCGGGCTTCGATTCGAGCTGACGATGTCGACGCCGGGAAGCCCGGACAGATCTTCGAGCCCTAGGACGCGGGTCACGCGATGAGCCGACATCGGGGGTTGCACCATGAACCAGAACCCGACGCCGTCACACTCGGCCTGCCCGTCGAAGGCCACCGGCGTTCCGACTGCGATGTCGCAGGCAACCTGGAACAGGTTCACACGCGACACACTGCCCAACACGAACGGGGGCCGGCCGCCGAGCCGGCCGTTGACCTCGATCAACTTGAGACCGTCGGCGCTGAGCTTGATCTCGGTGTGGATGATCGAGTCGGTCACGCCGAGCGCAGCGATGGCGGCGTCCACCATTGCGAACGCCGGCTCGTGCAGGTCCGGATCGAGGAGCCCCGGCACGATGTTGCCGGTCTCGCGGAACGGCTCCGCGATCGGGAACCGGCCGGTGATCGCGACGTGGCTGATGCGGCCCGCGCTGATCACGCTCTCGACGGAGAAGTAGTTCGCGTACCAGTGGTCCCACGGCAGGTCGTCGGGGACATACTCCTCGACCACGTAGTCGGTCGCGCCGCCATTGGCGACCAGCAGGGTCAGCAGCTCGTCCGCCGACCGGAGGAGGTGCATGTCGACACTGCCGCTCCCGTGTTCGGGCTTGAGCACTGCCGGAAACATGATCTGATCGACGACGTCCGCAGTCTGCGACGCGGTGAGCCGCGCCGGCACGACCCACATGCAGGGACCCGCGATACCGGCGCGCCGGAAGGCATCGCGCTGCAGACGTTTGTCGACGACGCGCGCGGCGACCTCGGGCGTGTGGTAGCGCAGGCCGAGCCGCTCGGCCAGGGCCGCCGCGAACTCGATGTGGTCGTCGACGAACGAGACGACGCCCTCGATCCCGCGCTCAGCCAGACGACTCGCCGCCTGGTCGGCATCGAGGCCGACGATG
>JBBQER010000062.1:0-25162 GCA_038320885.1 Acidimicrobiia bacterium | reverse complement strand
CTTGCCGGTCGTCAGGTCATACGACCTGACGACTCCGAACGCGTCGATGTCGGCGAGCGTGGTCGCATCCGCGCTTGCCGCCCACGAGAGGTCCACGGGGACGGACTCGAGCAGGCGACCACGCGGAATGTCCCAGACGCGGAGCCGGCTCGGCGGACCGTACGATCCCGAAAGCAGCAGGCGACCACGATCGGCGAACGCGAGCAGTCCGCCGCCGAGACCCTTCGGCTGACGCGCAACGAGTTGTCCCGAGCGACGATCCCACAACCTGAGATCGCTCCCGCTCTCAGCCGCCACGAATGCGCCGTCGGCGCTCAGGGCCATCGTGTCGGGCCCATTCGCCAGTCCGTGCAGCTGCACGGCCAGCGCCGGCTCGTCTATTACGGCCTGCAGCAGGCTGCCGCGCGAATACACGCTTGGCTCAGTCCGGTACGCCTCGAGCGCCAACAGCTGCGCGAGATCGGGCTGGCCGTCGTGCAGCGCGTTGAGCGATTCGGCCGCCAGCCCGCGTCCGAGCATCCCCGTCGCGGCCTGCTGCGCCGCGACGGCCTCGCGGCGGGCGATCGCTGCCTCATGTTGCGCGACGCCCCGTTGCTGCCAGGCAATGCCTCCGAGCACAACGGCGAGTACGAGGAGCAGAACGAGCACTGAAGTCGCGCCTCGTGCGAGCAGCATCGTTCGGCGGTGTTGGCGGACGTCCTCTGCTTCGAGCTCCTCGCGGGCCATGCTGCGAATCGGTGCCGCGAGCTCCGCGACCGCGGTCCGAAACCGAACGTGACGGACATCGAGTTGTTCTTCGCCGCGAGCCCAGCGCAGGTCCAAATGGCGGGGCTCGTCCGCGAAGCGGCCGAACAGCGCCGGAGGGAGCGCGGTCGAGCGCTCTCGCTCGTAGTCCCGGCGCGTGTTATCCCATACGAGGTCGCCGTCGGTAAGCACTAACAGGATCCGGTCCGGCGACTTGTGCGCGAGCCAATGCGTGATCTCGCGTTCCACCCACTCCGACCCGGCGGCCTCGGGTGAGCACAACACGATGAACCACTCCGAGTCGTCGAGCGCACGAACGATCGACGCCCACAACTGGGGACTCACTGCCAAGCCAGTCTCGTCGCGGAAGATCGCCGACGCCCGGACCCGGTACCACGGCCGCGCGAGCCGCTGGAGACCCCGCTGCAGCGCGGGCGCGAGATGGCCGTCGGCGGCGTGGGAGTACGAGACGAATGCGTCGAAGGTCACGGTCTCTTTCCTGCGAAGCGGTGTGCACAGTCTCTCACGAAGGTTCGGGCCGAGCGCCGTGATTGCTGCGGATCGTTTCATGATGGCCTCCCGTCAGCGGTCAACATGACCGCCGACACGTGTCGATCTTCGCGGGCGAGTCGGCTCGCATCAGTGTCGAAGCGCACACAACACGCGTGCGACGCGGCACGGAACGCCAAACGTGTCGTGCTCACACTGGGTCACGAAGAATCGACCTCGTGATGAAGGGGGACGACATGCCCCGCGCTACCTCGAAGGGCCGCTCGATGATGTCGGTGATAGCGATCTGGAGCGTCGTCGCCTGCCTCTCGCTGGCCGCGGGATACAGCGGCGCCTCTCGACGCCGCACACCCGTTGCCGGTTCGCAGAGCAGTGCCTCATCGGCCCCGATCCAACCGAATGTCGCCGGAAGTCACCCGACGCCCGTCGGCGGCCGGCCCGCCAACCCGATTTCGAACCCGACGGCCCGGTGTCGGTCCACGCACGAGTACCCGGTCGTCCTGCTGCGAGCGCAAGATCGTCGTAGCCCGCGGTGTGAATGTTGCGCCCCGCAATGGGATTGAGGTGTGAGGGAGAGACCATGCAAGACCAGGTAGTGGGATCCGCAGTACTGGCCAAGTCCGTCGCCGTGGTGTGCGTCGCTCTAGTGGCCGCGTGCGGTTGCAGTTCGAGCCATCCACCGAGGAACGCCGCCTCATCCGTCACAACCACCGCCGCGACCTCGACTTCGCAGGCCTCGTCCGCGCCGATCGCGATCTCGTCCACCACGACTGCGCGCGCGACATCAAGTGGCACGACGTCGTCGACGATTTCGCGTGTCGCGTCATCGACCGTACGCCGGAGTGTGTTGCCATCGAGCACCACCGCGCCGGCGACCACGACGGCGAACTCGGCGGCATCTGACGCCGGCCGAGTGGTACGTAGCCATGGCTTCACACCCAACGACACCAACGACTATGTGTATCCCGACTTCCGCTACGGACTGCACACGATCATCGCTTCCGCGACCGGATCTGCCGACGGCTACACACGACGGGCATTCTTCTTCGTGCACGGCCGCTACATCGGCACGGATCTCGGCGCACCGTCGGCGATCGTCCAGATCGCCTGGCGAACCGATGCGACCATCGCCTTGGGGTACACGGTCTACAAGCCCGACGACCCGATGTGTTGCCCGCTCGGCGGCTCGGTCACGGTCCGCTTCCACTGGACCGGCGATCGGCTCGTCGCGCTCGACCCGATCCCGCCAGTCGCCGCGCGCCGTTGACTTCAGATGCTCGTGAACGTTTCGGTGCGCGCATGATGTTCGCCGAGATCTTCGCGCCGGCCTCGCGGTACCATGCGCGTGTGTCCGAGGGCCCGATCGCGCGCGCCCGCTCTGCGTTGTCGCGTGGTGACGTGCTGATCGCGTATGACGAAGCGCTCACGGCCCTGGAAGCAGATCCGGACGATGCGGAAGCTCACTTCGTTGCCGCGTTGGCGCTCGCGCGCGCCGGTGCAAGTGAACGTGCCGGCGACGAAGCCCGAAGGCTTCTCGCTCGGATTGACACCGCTCGTGACGTGCCGATTTCGCTGCGCGCCGATGCCTGGGCCCTGATCGCGCGTCTCGCCAAGGATGCGGCGCTCGCGGCGACCGGTGCCGAGCGGCGAGTCGGGTTGTTGCGAGCCGCCGAGCTCTACGAGGAGGTAGCCGAGCGATTCGGTGGCTACTTCTCGTGTATCAACGCGGCGACCCTCCGTCTTCTGGTCGGTGATATCGAACGTGCTCGCGAGCTCGCGCGAATCGCCCAACGCCTCGTAGCCGCCGACCGCGAGACGGATCCCGGCGCCGATTATTGGCGGGAGGCGACCGCGGCCGAGGCGGCACTGGTGCTCGGCGACGTCGATGCGGCGCAGGTAGCGGTGGCGCGTGCCGCCGCGATGTCGGGAGGCGATCTCGCGGTGCGGGCCGTCACGCGTCACCAACTCTGCCTCGTGTGCGATGCGATCGGGCTCGACCACGCGATGCTCGATGAGCTTGCGCCGCCGACGATTCTTCACTACTGCGGACATCGGATCGACGCGCCAGAGGGATCGTCGCGGTTTCCTGCGTCGATGGAACAGCAGATCGCTCGGCAGATCCGCGAGTTCGTCGAGGCCCGGCGCGTGGGCTTTGGCTATGGCTCGCTCGCGTCGGGTGCAGACATCCTGATCGCCGAGGCGTTGCTCGAACGCGGCGCTCAGCTACATGTCGTGTTGCCCTTCGAAGTCGACGAGTTCGATCGCATATCTGTGTCTCCGGCGGGCCCGGCTTGGTCCAGACGTTTCCGGTTTTGTTTGGCGGCGGCCTCTACGGTTGTGCAGGCATCCGACTCCGCATATATGGACGACGACGAGTTGTTCGGCTACGCCGGTTGCATCGCGATGGGCCACGCCCTGAATCGCGCTGCATTCCTCGGCGCGCCGGCGGAACAGCTCGCCGTCTGGGATCGGACGGGAGCAGCCGGGGTCGCGGGAACCGCGCATGACGTCGCGGTGTGGCGCAAGACCGGACATCTGTCCAATGTCATCGCGGTGGATATCGCGAAACGACCGGTACGAGCGCGATCGAATCGAAGGGCTTCGGAACGTGAGATCGGCTCGATCCTGTTCTCCGACTTTCGCGGCTTCAGCCGATTGCGCGACGAGCAATTCCCGGCCTTCGTTCACACCGTCATGGCTGCGCTCGCGGTGGAGCTCGGCAAGCGCGAGAGCGATGTGCGGTGGAGTAACACATGGGGCGACGCGATCGCCGCGGTGTTCGCCGACGTCACTGCCGCTGCCGATTGCGCGCTTGGGTTCCACGACGCGCTCGCCGACATCGACCTCGCATCGATCGGTCTTCCCGCCGACCTCAATCTCCGCATCGGCGTGCACGCCGGGCCCGTGATGATGATCACCGACCCCGTTGGGAACCGGTCGGGATACTGGGGCCGCGAGTTGACGCGCGCCGCGCGTATCGAGCCGCGTACACCCGAAGGCGAGGTGTACGTCACCGACGCCTTCGCCGCGCTGGTCGCGCTCGAGCCCAACTCGCCGTTCGTCACGGAGTACGTCGGACGCGTGACGACCGCCAAGGATTTCGAAACGATCCCGATGTACCGGCTACGTCGGCGTGTTGTTCGCTCAGTCGGCGAGGCGCTTTAGCGCCCCGAGATCGTACACTTCGATGCGTCCGCGCTCGAGCCCGACCACGCCTTGGTCTTCACCGGCCCGCAGCACCCGGTTCGCGGTAGGGCGCGTCGTCCCGGCAAGTTGCGCGATGTCGTCCTGGGTAAGTGGGATCACGATCGAGGTGCCGACACCATACAAACCGACGAGCTCGCGAAGACGTCGCCACACTCGCCGTTTGGCCGGAATGTAGAGCGCGTCGACGAGCGCAGCGGCCAAGCGGCGCACCTCGGCCACGAGCGCAAAGCTCAACACTTCGTCGATCCGAGGCATCGTCGCTCTGAGCCGGTCGATGTCGTCGCGGTACAAGCTCAGCGTTTCCCCCGCATCGAGCGAAATCGCGCTGCCTGCGCGCCGGCCCGGCGACAGCACCGCCAGCTCGCCGAAATGCTCACCCGGTCCGAGGACCCGCAGGGTGGCAACATCGCCGAGCGGCGTGCTGATCCGAATCGCGAAATGACCCTTGGTCACTACGTGCAGCGTGTCGCCCGGGTCGCCGTCGTGGAATACGACCTCGTTGCGCGCGAACTTCCGGCGCCGCGCCTGGGTCGTGAACACCCGCCGCTCCTCGTCGTCGAACAAGTCGAGCAACCGCGGACCCATGCCGCGAGTCTCACATATGCGGCGCGGTGTCGGATTCCAGAGATCCGGCGCTGCCCCCGAGGACGAATCAGTACAACAGCCGGCTCTGTTGCATTAGGTCGAACCGTCCGGGAGGGGGGAAGGCTCCCAGAGTCTCTCGATTAGATCGCACCATCCAATGAGGAGACGCGAGAAAAGCGGCAGCTGCTCAAGGGTGCCTTGTCGTTGTCGTTGTTGCTGTTGCAACTGCTGGCCGAACTGGGAGTCCTACGGCTACGAGGTCGTGCCGCGGCTGCACGAGGTCGGCTTCGCCGACATTCTCGAAGGGATCGTCTACCCGGCCCTTTCCCGCCTCGAACGAGAGGGTCGGGTCAGCGCTCGGCTCGTCCCGTTCAATTCGGGCCCCGCGCGCAAGTACTACCGACCCACCCCCGCCGGCTATCGGGCCCCGGCCGTCGGTACCGCCAACTGGACGTCGCTCGTCGCGGTCGCGAGCGCGGTACTGACCCGACCCGTCCCCGCCGAACCGATCAAAGGATCCTGAGATGGCCCACTCGATTACCTGGACCGACCGGTTGCGTATTGAGCGCGTCGTGTGGGCGTTGGATCAGCGTCTCTATGACCTGCCGCGGTCGGCGATCACACTCCGAAGGTCATCGTGGAGTTGACCCGGTTCGCCGGACACCTAAGCTTTTGCATCCGGTAGCGATCTGCGGGCTCGAGTGCACGACTTTGAAGCGAGCTGGGAGTGGGGGTGTGCACGTGGTCGGTCTTAGACACGCACGGTGGTGGGGGGTGCTGGTCGTCGGTGTAATCGTCAGCGCGCCGATGGTCGTCGGGTCTGCGGCGGTGGCTGCGAGCGTTCCGGGCGCGCCGACTGGGGTGGGGGCCGTCGCCAAGGATGCCTCCGCCGTCGTCTCGTGGCGGGCGCCGGCGAGTACCGGTGGGAGCGCCATCACCGGTTACGTCGTGACCGTCGTGCAAACGGGTCGCGTCGTGCAGGTCGGCGCGACGGCGCGGAGTGCCACAATCGGTGCGCTCACGAACGGTACCGGTTACTCGTTCAAGGTGGCGGCGAAAAACTCCGTTGGGGTCGGCCCGAGCTCCGCGGCCACCGCGGTAGTGAAGCCGCGAGTCACGATGAGCATCGGGAGCGTGTCCGTGTGGGAGGGGACTGGGTTCGCGGTGTCGGCCTCGTTTGCGATCACCCTGCGCGAAGCCGCGCGAGTGCCTGTCAGCGCGTCGTACTCGACCGCGGCCGGGACCGCCACCGCCGGTTTCGACTTCACGAGTGTGTCCGGCACCGTGTCGTTCGCAGTGGGACAGACGACGAAGCTCGTCACCGTCAACGTCGCCGGTGACGCCGCGATCGAGCCGACCGAGACCTTCACGGTCAAGCTCTCGGCGCCCGTGAATGCGATCATCGGGACCGGGATCGGGACGGGCACGATCCGCGACGACGACTCGACGAGTGGCCCGAACGTCGCGGTGTCCGACGCGACCGTCAACGAGGGCGACAGCGGACTCCGCAGCGTTCAGCTCGAGATTCGCACCGCGTCGTCGACATTCCCGGTCGACGTCAACTACTCGGTGGTTCGGGGCAGCGCGGAGGACGCGGACTTCGTCACGCCCACCACGCCCGCGCACACCATCCAGCTCACCTCCGCGAACACGATCGAGACATTTGTCGTCAAGCCCGACCTGCTCAAGGAGGGCAACGAACGATTCGGGATCTTCGTGTGGTCGACCTCGTTGCCCGCACTCGACGCACGCGGGGTCGTCACGATCGTCGACAACGATCTCGTGTCACCGCCTACCAGTCCGCTGTTCGCGCCTCCCACTAGCGGGAACCTCTGGACACCGCCGACGCCGCTTCCCGCCGGGACGCCCGGCGACGTCATCTGGTCGAAGGCGACGAGCGGGCCTGCGAATGCCACGACCCGCACGATGCTCTACCGCTCCCGCTCAACACTCGGGAGTGACATCGCAGTGTCTGGGTGGGTCATCGTCCCGACCGGCACGCCACCAGCCGGCGGATGGCCAATCGTCGTCTGGAACCATCCCACGCGTGGAATGGACGACTCGTGCGCGCCGACCCACGGCAACGTCGAGACCTCGAGCGTCTATATCGACGCCGTGCTCGGCCGCGGGTACATGGTCGTCGCCTCGGATTACGAGGGGCTCGGAACGCCGGGACCGGTGCCGTACCTCGCCGCTGAGAGCTACGCGCACGTCGTTCTCGACAGCATCCGAGCCGCGCGGAAGATCACTGCGAACGCGTCGAACCGGGCAGTGCTGTACGGCTGGTCCGAGGGTGGCATCGCGTCGACGGCCGCGCTCGAGCTCTGGCCCTACTACGCGCCTGAGCTCGACATCCGCGGCGCCGTCGGCGTCGCCGCGGGCGACACCCTGTCGCACACCGATCTGTTCTCCGGCCTCGCCCGCAACTCCACATGGCGAGGTCTGGTCCTCCAAGGCGTCGCCGGCCTCAACAACGCCTACCCGTCCGCCGGGTTCCCGAGCTACTTCCTGACGCCGAACGGCGTCTCCGCGCTCCCGGGTGCCCAAGGCACCCCGTGCTACCCCTCGCCTCCGCCCACCAGCGATTTCCAGTCGTGGCTTCTCACCGATCCGCCCTCACCACCCGCGATGAGCGCCGCGATGGGCATCGCCGAGGAACGCGGCTGGATCACCGCCCGACCACCGGCGGCTCCGCTGTTGTTGGTCCACGGTCTGTCGGACACGCTCGTGCCGCCCGAGCTCGTGCCGCCGGTTGTTCGGCGTCTATGCGATATGGGTGGCGACGTCGACCTGCGCTGGTATGCGGGCGACCACTTCACGGTCCCCAGCGCCGCGCAGTCCGACGTTCTCGCCTGGATCAGTGACCGGCTCGCCGGGACACCCGCCGCCAATGCGTGCGACAACACGCCACCCACAATCGTCTCTATCACGCGCAACGGGGTATCACCCACGAACGCGTCAACGGTGTCTTGGGATGTCACCTTCTCCGAACCCGTCGAGGGCGTGACAGCCGCGAACTTCACGATCGCGACCACGCTCACGGCGACGGCGCTCACCAATGTCAGCGGATCGGGCACAACTTGGACTGTGACCGTTGACAGCGGGATTGGAGACGGAGACCTGCGGCTCGATCTGTCGGATCCGACAGGCATCACCGACGCCGAGCTTAACCCGCTGTCTACGACGCTCACCGGCGAGACCTACGCGATCGACCGAACCGCACCGAACGTGCTCTCCATCGCACGAGCCGACCCGAACCCGACGAGCGCAACGTCGGTTTCGTGGACGGTCACGTTCGACGAGCCGGTAAGCGGTGTCGACCTCCCCAACTTCGCGCTGAGCGGGGATGCTGCAGGAAGCTCTTCAATCACGAGTGTGACCGGCACGGGCACGACATGGACCCTGACCGCCACAGTCGGTTCGACCGGAACGCTCGGCGCCGACCTCGTCGCTGGCAGCGGCATCATCGACGCAGCCGGCAACAACCTCGCGAACACGATCACCGGCGAGACCTACAACATCCAATGACCACCCTGGTTCGCTGACGGCCGAATTCGGGTCGGTCAGTTCTTGTGTAAGTGGCGTGTCCTGAGGGTCTCGAGTTGAGGTCGTTACAGATCGCGCTCCGGGTGCAGGCCGCGCTCCGAGACTTCCATACGAGTCGTGGGATCCTCGAAAAACGCCGAAACGAGCGTCGCGTAAGCCTTTGCCTGCTCGCCCTCGGAGACAACAACGACCGTCGAATTCTGAGCTTCGTATCGCGGGTCCGCCACGCCGCACAGAGAATGCCCTGATGGTTGAGTTCGTGTGGCTCTGTTGCGTTGAGTCGGGCCGGCCCGCGCGGGATCGCTCTGCTCCCTCACGGTTAGATGGTGCGGGCGAGTTCGGTGAACGCGGCTTCGACCCGACGATGCGGAGGTGCTTCGACGCCGAGTTCGTAGTGGCCGCGGCGGATGTTCTGCATCAACGCGTGACCGCGAATGACGACGTTCGCGGCCTGGTCGCGTTTGAGACCGCGCATTGGCCGTAGGGGGGACTTGAGTCGGCCATGGTCAGCCTCGATCCTTTTGTTCGCATACTGGGCGGTGTCATGAAACGCGCCTGGCGCGAGCTCATGGATCGCTCGTGCCAGCGCCGGTGCCTTATCGGTCACGATCTCGGCCGGGTCGCCATGCGCGCCGATCGGCGACGCGAAGAACCGACGGGCGGCTCGAATGTCCCGTCGCGGCGAGACGTACACGTCGATGATCTGACCGTACCGGTCGAACTCCCGATAGATGTACCGCCACCGGCCCGACACCTTCACGTACGTCTCATCCACGAACCAACGGCCGCAAACCACATGTCAACACGGCCGCGTCGCGTCGACCAACAACGGAGTGAACCGCTGCACCCACCGGAACACGGTGACGTGATCGACCTCAATCCCACGCTCGACCAAGAGCTCTTCGACGTCGCGGTAGGACAGCCCATACCGCAAGTAGCACCGGACGGCGAGCACGATGATCTCTGGGGAACCGAAATCCGGCGAACGCCGAAGGCGCCGGCAGATTCGGACGTGGAGCGTGGCGACGTGTCATCATCCCGCCACTCTCGCGCCCGAGCAATGCAACAGTGCCGTTGATGTTGTGTTCCGGTTCGGCACGCATTTCTGCCTCGGCGCGTCGCTCGCGCGCCGCATGCTGCGGATCTGTCTGACGGGTCGATCACGAATCTCCGGGTGGTCGCCCCGCCCGACATCGAGCCGAACATCTTCGTCGGAGCCGTCCGCTCCTGCCGGCTGGCATTCGACCCGCGCTGAGGCCGCGAGGGGTGGTGGCACGAAGGCGGGCGGGGAGCCATCCGGGTGGACGGGCCCAGGCCAATGCCTGATGATTGATGTGATGCGCGCCGTTCGGATGCGGGTGTGGAGCCGGGTTCGGCGGCAGGTGTGGCCGATGATCGGGGTGGCGTGCGCGATCGCCGTTGTCACGGCAATGGTGCTGACCGTCGTTGCAGGCGCGCGGCGAACGGGTTCGGCGCCCGACCGCTACACCGCCAGCGTGGGTGGCGGCGTCGACGCGCTGGTCCAGCAGCGGGAGGGACAGCCGGTATCCGACCAGATCGCCGCCTTGTCGACCGTGAAGGATCTGAGCGCGTACACCTTCGTGTTCGGCGGTCTCGAGAACGCGCAGCACACGGTGCCGGACAGCATCGTCGCCTTCGCCGGCGAACGTCCGTTGTCGTCACGTGTGACCGCCGGTCGCGACCTGGACCAGAACAACCCACACGAGTTCATCGCCGACAAGTCGTTCACGAAGGCGACCGGCGCGCACGTCGGTGATCGGTTCGGCTTCCGCAGCATTTCCCGGGCTCAGATCGCCAGCGGCAAAGGATTCGGGGTTGAGCCGAAGGGCGCGGCGTTCGACGCGACCTTGGTCGGTGTCATCGATTCACCCGACGAGATCAACAGCAACTTTACGGTCGCCATCTTCCCGACGACACTCTTGCGCGAAGACGTCGGGTTCGTCGCAACCGAGATGCAGGTACGGCTGAAGCCCGGGAAGTCGTCGCAGGAGCTCCGCCGGGAGCTGGACGCGCTTCCGAAGCACTCGACACTCTCGCTGGAACCCGGCTACGTCATCTCGGGTGACATCCGCAACGCGGTCGACGCGCAAGCCACCGGGCTCTGGTTGCTCGCCGCCGTGCTGGGCGTGGCTGCGCTGGTTGCGCTCTGTCAGTTGCTGACCCGGCACGTGCAGCGCGCCGAGCACGAACGCGTGCCGCTGCTCGCCGTCGGCTTCACCCGGGGCCAACGGGTGACGGAAAGCCTGTTGGTCGCGGCGGTACCGGCGTGCGTCGGGGTAGTCATCGGCGCGCTCGTCGCCGTCATCCCGTCGAATGTCTTCCCGACGGGTTTCTCGCGCGCGCTCGAGCCGCACCCCGGCGTGTCGATCGATCTCGTTGTGCTCGCAGTCGGCGCGATCGCATTGTTGGTCGCGATGCTCGGGTGGGTCGTCATAACGGTCGTCTACGACGAACGCGTCCGTGCCCGACCGGCGCCCGCGCGGCGAACCAGAACGCTGCTTGCGCGCGTCCCCGCGACTGCATCTGCGATCGGTGCCCGGTTCGCGATGACTCGCGGCAATCGCCGCCGACCCGCGTACGGCACGATCGCCGGGCTCGCGACGATCATCGCGTTGGTCGTGGGCGCGGGCATCTTTGCCGCAAGCCTCGATCGGCTCGTGACCGACGGAGCACGGTTCGGTCACAACTACACGTTCGCCCTCGGGAACGACGGGTCCGACCACAGCCCCGCCGAGCTCCGCGCGATGTTCGCAAAGAATCGCGATGTCGCCGGACTCATGATCTTGTCCGAGGGTTCGGCGCGCGTGCTCGGTACCACCGCGAACCTCGGCCTGGTCGGCGTCGACACGGTCACCGGCGCGCTCGCGCCGCGCGTGCTCTCCGGGCGCCTTCCGGACACGTCCGCCGAGATCCTGCTCGGTCGCCTCAGCGCCGGAAGCCTGGCGCGCCACGTGGGTGACGAGGTCCGACTCGGTGGAGAGCGAGGCAACGCGGTCTTCCACGTGGTGGGGATCGGCATCGTGCCCGGCGTCGGCGGCAACGACGGGGTGGGTCTCGGCGGAGTGTTGACGCCCGACGGCTTCGCGCGCGTCAACGGCACGTCGAGCACCAACGTCGCCGCGATCACCGTACGCGCCGACGCCGCTCCGGGGGCTGCCCGCCGAATCGCTGGTCCGTTCGCCGCGCAAGCCGGCCAAGAGGACCTGCCGTCCGCCATAGCGAACGTCGAGCGCGTCCGACGTGTCCCGACCGAGCTCGCCGCGCTGCTCGGCGTGCTCGTGCTGCTGACGATCCTCAACGCGCTCTTCATGTCGATCCGCAGCCGCCGTGTCGACGTCGCGATCCTGAAGGGTCTCGGCGCCAACCGGCGGTGGATCACGCGGATCGTGCACTCGCAGGCAACGCTCCTCGCCACGGTGCCGCTCGTCATTGGGTTGCCGATCGGGCTCGTCGCGGGCTCGCGCCTGTTTCACTCGTTCGCCGACCGGATCGGCGCGCTCCCGGACGCCACGATCCCGGTCGCCGCGATCGTCGCGATCGCGATTGGACTCCTCGTGCTCGCCAACCTCGCGGCAATGCTTCCCGCCCGTCGCGCGCGCCGGCTCCCCGCCGCGACGCTCCTGCGCGTCGAGTAGCGCTCTCGCCAAGGCCGGTTGGGAAGCGCGCAGCCGGTCGCAAGCAGCGAACGCGCGCTCGCACTACTGCGCTTTTGTGTCGGCCGATCCCTCAGCGGACACGCAAGTCGGCGCTGGGCCGCGGCTGGGCCGCACGACGTAAGAAAACGATGGCAGTCGACGAGCAACTGTCGGAGTCGTGTACCTGGTGTTTCCCCTGGTCAGGTCGCTGTTGGTGGCGAGTCGGCCTGTACGCCGGATTCTGTACCGGGCGTTGCGGCCCGGTGATGGCCATCCCTCTCGGCCGGCGGTTGCCCGCCGGCTCTTGCGGCCTACCCGAGGGTTAGCGGACGGGCAGCCCATCCCCTCTGCTCGGCCTTGCTCCGGGTGGGGTTTGTCGAGCCGCCGGGGTCACCCCCGGCGCTGGTGCGCTCTTACCGCACCGTTTCACCCTTACCTGTGCGGCCCCCGAAGGAGTCGCCATCGGCGGTCTGTTCTCTGTGGCACTTTCCTGCGAGTCACCCCGACTGGGCGTTACCCAGCACCCTGCCCTGTGGAGTCCGGACGTTCCTCGGCCGGGTCACCTCTCGGGCCCGGACGCGGCCATCCGGCCGACTCGCCACCACACCCATTCTCGCGGGTCGGGGCGCCTCGTCGCGGCTGACCCTCAACTCACCCTCCTGCCTGGCCGATTGTGGGTGGAACGGGACGCCGGCGGTGCGCCGGCCCACACACCGGGAGGGTGTGCATGGGATCTCCGACCAGGTGGCGTGAGGTTGGCCGCTGCAAGGGCGCGGAGCCGGACCTGTTCTATCCCGAGGACGACGAGGACGAGGGCACGGCCGCCAAGGCCATTTGCGCGATCTGTCCCGTCCGTGAGGTCTGTCTCGAGCACGCGATCGTGAACCGGGAAAAGATCGGCGTGTGGGGCGGGTACACCGCTCGTGAGCGTCGTCGCCTCGTGCGGCAACGCCGCCGCGCCGGCTGACTCGCGACACGAGATTCAGCTCGCAGTCACCGTCATCCAGATCGTGTGCAGGTTCTCGAAGTGCACCCGGTAACGACCCGTCGCCAGCGGGGTGCCTGACCCGTCGCCCGAGCTCGTCGCGTAGATCGTGTATTGCTGCGTCAGCGTTTGCAACGGCGTCATCACCTGCGTCATCGCCACGCACACGCCGTTGCCGATCGCGTTGCCCCCGTGTTCGGGTGTCACCACCGGCGCGCACGACAACGGTTGGCCGAGCGTGACGTTCCCGTCGGTTGGATTCAATAGGGTGACGGCGACGGTTGCGTGTCCGCCGGCCTTGACGGTCAGCGCGGCCGGAGTCGTCTGCCACACGAGCACCGACGGCGGATACGACGGTGTGGTCGGAGGCGTCGTCGGGAGCGTCGGCGTCACCGCGGGAGTCCCGGCCGTCGTCGGGCTGCCGACGTTCGGGACCGTCACGACGCTCCCGGTCGGAACACTGACGCGGGGCTTACCCGTTTTCTTCGCGGCGGGCTTGGTCGCGACGCGCTTCGGTCGGGGGTGAGAAGTGGGGGACGGCTGGTGCTTCGCGATGCTGCTCAGCCTCGAGGAGCCGGTGCCGTCGCGGTTGATCAGGGCGATGCTGATCGCGGCGGCCGCCAGCACGAGCACGATGGCTCCGACGAGAAACGCGCGCATCCGTCCGCGTGAGGGTGGGCTCGGCGCGGCGGGGATGATCTCGATGTCGTCGCCGCCGGCTGTTCCGAGATCGGGCGCGGTGAGGTCGACGTCGCCGCGTCCACCCGTCGTCGTCACCATGCCTCCCAGAAACCGCCCACAACATCGTCGCGCAACATCCGCCCCACTGGAAAGGGGCAAAGCGCTCAAAGAATCGGATTTCTACCTCCCGAGCGGCACGACCCGGATCGGGACGGGCTCGACGTGGACCGACCCGAGCGGGCCACGACCTTCGAAGACGACCTCGTAGCGACCGAACGGAAGTGGCGGGACCACTGGCCGGCCAATGCGCGAGATGCATCGGGGCAACTCGGGGCCGGCGCGGGAGGGCGAGCACCCCAGGAACTGCGCCGGGAATGAGAACGGAAAGGCGGTTGTGCCGGGCGGCAGGAGCCGCACCTTTTGGCGGCACGAAGCGCTCGTCGGCCCGATCGACGAAAACGATTGGTTGAGCCGATTCAGCACCACGCCATCGGCCGCGAGCGACACGCGATAGCTAAGCGAGTGTTCGCAGCCCGCGTCGATCGTTTCGCCGCTTGCATTGTTGAAGACGACTGTCCCCTTGATCAATTGGCTGCGGGCCGTGGTAGACGACGACGCCTTGAGCTGAACCGTGAGATCCGGCGCTACGACGTCGACTGCAATCGGCGGTGTGCTCGACGTCAACTCCCGCGACGAGTCATCGGTAGGGATGTTCAGGAGAGCCAACTCGTATCGCCCTTCGCGCTCTCCGTCCGGGAGGGTGAGCCTCTCTGTCGAGACGCGAGCCGTGAATGACGCCATTCCGCGCGGAGGCATGCCCGAGACGTGGAGGCATATGGACTCGCGGCCGTCCGTCGTGGAGTAACCGCCCTTCGAATCGCGCAACGATGGTTGGACGCCGAGCGCGCACTGCACGGTGTTGTCCGGTCCGATGGTCTGTGTCCTGCCGGTGTCGTTGCGCACGTCGATGTGCGCCACGATGTCGCTGCCGAGCACGACCGTCGACGATCCGATCGACATTCGCACGTCGAGGCCGTTCGGAAGCCGCCCCTGGGTCACGAGGCTCGATTTCGTCGGTTCGTTCCGCACCTCGACTTGCCGTTGGTCGTTGTTCGTCAGCGTCGTGACACCGACGACGCAGGCGATCGCGACGACGAGCGCGGCAGAGACTGCCAGACGAATGTGGCGCCGGCGCCGCCCGGCTCGAGCACGTACCTGTCCGAGCATCGTTGAGTCCGGCTCGGGTGGGGTTGCATCGTCGAGGAGATCCAGTTGATCAAGCATCACGTTCCTCGTCTTGGGCGTTGAGCGTGGCTCGCTGTGACGCGAGTGCGCGCGACGCGTGTTGCTTCATGGTTCCGACGGAACACCCGAGCGTCTCGGCGACCGCGGTCTCGGAGAGATCGGCGAAGTAGCGAAGCACGACGACATCGCGCTGGCGATTGGTGAGCGTCGCGAGCGCGCGGTGCAGATCGACGCGGTCGGGTGTCGTCGTCGCGGCCGGCGCCGGTATCGGATGGGCCGCCGCAGTGCGCCGTCGGCGCCAACGATCGATTGCGAGGTTGCCCGCTACCCGCACGACCCACGGCGCCGGGTCACCGCCGCGGCAGAGCCGGCGCCAGCGCACGCAGGCCCGCGCGCATGCCTCTTGGGCGACGTCGGCCGCGTCCTCATGGTCGCCGAGGAGCCGGTACGCGACGCGATAGGCGCGGTTGAAGAGCGCGGGGAAGGCGTCATCGAAGTCGCGCGTATGGGCGACCGGTCCGACGGCCGCCGCGTCGACCTCGCTTTCCGTCATCACAAACTCTTCACGGCGAGGCACGGCAAAAGGTTGACGTATCGCCGGTTTGGGCGGTCTGATGCGCCCGAATTCGGGTATCGGCGCAGGTAGGCTCGACGATTGATGCCGTTCGACCTCCCGCCGGAGCATCTCGAGCTCCAGGCCACCGTGCGCAAGATCGCGCAGGACAAGGTCGCGCCCCGGGCCCGTGAGATCGACACGACGGCTGCGTACCCGCAGGACCTCTTCGACCTGTTCCTCGAAACGGGGCTCCTTGGCTTGGTGATCCCCGAGGAATACGGCGGCTCCGGGGCCGGGATCCTCGGACTCACCGTCGCCATGGAAGAGGTGGCGAAGTACTCCAACACCGCGGCGTTGATGCTGTTGCTCACCCGGCTCCCGACCGGTCCGGTGATGATCGCCGGGAGTGAGGCCCAGAAGCAGCACTACGTGCGGGGTGTCGCCACGGGTGAGATGCGCGCCGCGTTCGGCCTCTCCGAGCCGCAAGCCGGCAGCGACGTCGTGGGGATGCGGACCAAGGCCGTGCCCGACGGCGACGATTGGGTGCTCACCGGAACCAAATGCTGGATGTCGGGTGTGGTGCAGGCCGACTGGTACTGCGTGTTCGCCAAGACAGGCCCCGCCGACTCGCGCCAGCACGCCGACATCTCGTGCTTCATCGTCGACCGGTCGACTCCCGGAGTTTCCGTCGGCCGCACCGACGACAAGATGGGTGTGCGCGGCGTCGACACCGGCGAGCTGATCCTCGACGGCGTGCGCGTTCCTGCCGAGAACGTCGTCGGCGAGGTCGGCGGATTCCGGCTCGCCATGCTCGGGCTCAACTCCATGCGGCCCGTCGTCGCGGCCCGCGGAATCGGTCTCGCCGAAGGCGCACTCATGTACGCGGTCGAATACGTGAAGCAGCGCGCCGCGTTCGGGCGCACCATCGCCGACATGCAGGGCATCCAGTGGAAGATCGCCGAGCTCGCGACGGAGATCGAGGCCGCGCGTCTCCTCACGTACCGCGCCGCGACGATGGCCGACGAGGGCAAGTACACCAAGGAATACGTGCCGTTCCTCTCGATGGCGAAGTACTACGCGAGCGAAGTGGCGGTGAAGGTGTCCGGTGACGCGCTGCAGATGCTCGGCGCCGCCGGCTACATGAAGGATCACCTCACCGAGCTCTACTACCGCGACGCTCGTCAGCTCACGATCGTGGAGGGCACGTCGCAGGTGCAGCTCGGGTTGATCGCGCGCGGTGTGCTCGATCACGACTGCTGGTGGGACTGAGTTCCGCGATGAACGCGATTCTCACCCCGATCCTCGCTCGGCTCACTCGCGGTGCGGAGCTTTCCTCCGACGAGATCGCGGCGGCGACGGGTGAGATCTTCGAAGGGCGCGTCTCCGAGGTGCAAGCGGCCGGCTTCATCGTCGCCCTGCGCACGAAGGGTGAGACCGCCGACGAGCTCGCGGCGTTGGTGCGCGCGATGCAGCGATTCGCGACGCCGCTGACGATTGCCGACGGAGCGATCGACACGTGCGGGACCGGCGGCGACCGGTCGGGAACCGTGAACGTGTCAACCATGGCCGCGCTCATCGCGGCCGGTGCGGGCGCGCGTGTCGTGAAGCACGGCAATCGCGCGCAGTCGTCGCTGGCCGGCTCGGCTGACGTGTTCGAGGCGCTGGGCGTGGCGATCGACCTCGGGCCCGCGGGCGTCGCGCGTTGCGTCGAGGAGGCGGGCGTCGGCTTCTGCTTCGCGCCGCGGTATCACCCGGCGATGCGCTTCCTGGGTCCGGCCCGGAAGGAGCTCGGCGTGCCCACCACGTTCAACTTCCTCGGTCCGCTGGCCAACCCCGCGCGCGTGCGCAGGCAGGCCGTCGGCGTCTCCGATCCGGCGATGGCAACCAGGATGCTCGGCACGTTGCGCGCACTGGGGACCGAGCGGGCGATGGTGTTCTCGGGTGACGACGGGCTCGACGAGCTCACCACCACGACCACGAGCACGGTGCACGAGTTGATCGACGGAAACCTGCACGAGTTCAAGATCGACCCGCTCGATGTCGGCATCGCCCGATCCGAGGCTGCGGAGCTGTGCGGCGGCGACGCAACGACGAACGCGGAGGTCCTGCGAGACGTGCTCGCCGGTGACGCGGGACCGTGTCGCGATATCGCCGTCCTGAACGCCGCGGCGGCGATGATGGTCGCGGGCAAGGCGTCGGACCTCGCGGGCGGCGTCGAGATGGCGATCGCCTCCGTCGACAGCGGCGCCGCGAGTCGGGCGCTCGACACACTGGTGCGCGTGAGCCAAACGGAACGCGCCGCGGAACAGGAGAGCGTGTAGATGGCGCCCGTGTTGCTCTGTCCCGAGTGCGGCACGAAGCATCCGCTCGAAGGAGTGGGCGGTTCCGCGTTCCCGTGCAAGGGATGCGGCCGGACGTTGAAGGTTCCGCAGCAGGTTCCGACCCCTGCGGCGGTCGGCGCCCCGCCGGGTTCGGATCCCGATCTTCCGTGGCCGCAGGCCGGGACCGGCTCGACGTCGACGCGTGTCCTGCCCACATCCCCCTCTTCCTCGCCGCCGCTGGCGAGTGGCGCGCCGGTCGCACCGGTTGCGCCGAGACCGGCACCCACACCGGCGTCCCGGCGCGCCGGCCCGCGCGATCCGGTGCCGCCGCGTGCGATCCGCTTCGCGCTGTGGCTCGTCGCGGTGCCGCTCGGATTCGTGATCGTGTTCGCGCTGGCAAAGGTGTTCGGCGTGCTCACGAGCAACCAGCTCGAGGACGTGGCACTCGCCGAAGGGTGGGGGCGCTTCATGCCGATCGCGCGGCTCCTCCCGTTCGTGGCGTTGGTGACGGCCGGGCTCGTGCAGGCCGGCGTCTACGGCCTCACCCTCTTACGGACCCGCCGCGACTCGGTGCGGGTTGCGGAGCGCAGCCCGGTCTAGCTCGGTCGCTGGCCACGTCTACTGTCGGATTCGCCTTGGAGAGGGCGCTACGCGCCGTCACTCGTCGCGACTCCTCCGATCCGCGATGCGGCGACGCCGCTGGCGAACGCGCAGCGCACGCCCTTCGCCTGCTCGAGCCAGCGACTCACGAGGAGCAGCTCGTCGGCGACGTCTCGCGTGGGCGGCAGGTCGAGATCCGGAGGCTCGATGGCGGCGGGGTCGTCTTCGGCGAGCACGACGCGGCCGTGCACGAGCTCCACTCGACCTTCGGCGCTGTCGATCACGATCCGCCGCGCGGCCCGGATTGCGTCCATCGCGCGGCGCCGCCGGAGGGCGCGCGCAAGGGTGGTGACGCGGTCCCGGGTCAGCGCCGCTTCCTCGAACCGTTCGGTTCCGGCCAGCCGGCGCATGCGGGCCTCGAGCGGCGCGTAGAAGACCGCGGGGTCGTGTAGCAGCGCTCGCCGCGTGGTGTCGGCCAGCGCCCGGTATTCGTCCTCGCAGACCTGCGCGCGGCACGGACAGGTCGCCACGCCGAGTTGCGCGGGAACGCAGGGCGGACCCCCGGCGATCGTCGCGGACTTGCCGACTCGCAACCCGCACCGTCGCAGCGGGACCGCGTCTTCGATCGCCTCGCGGGCTTGGTGCGCCGCCGCGCCCGACCGGAAGGGCCCGAGGTAATACGCGCCGTCGGCCCGCATCACGCGCGTGACCATCAGCCGAGGGAATCGTTCCGCGGTCAGCTTGAGGTACGTGTAGCGACGCCACGTCTTCGACTGCCGGTTGAACCGCGGTTCGAGGCGCTGGATCAGTCGCAGCTCGCGCACCGCCGCCTCGAACGGACCGTTGCACACACGGTGCTCGATCGTGTGGGTGTCGCGCAGGAGTTGCGGCACCTTGCGCCGATCCTCCGTCGAGAAGTAGGAGCGCACGCGAGCGCGTAGGTTGGTCGCCTTGCCCACGTAGAGCACCCGGCCGTCACGATCGCGAAACAGATAGATGCCCGGCAAGCGGGGAAGCTTGGACGTGAGCGCGAGCTTCGCGGCCGACGGGTGCGCGCGCATCGTTGGGAGCGCGATGAGGTCGTCGAGACCGAGCACGCCGAACGCGGCCGCCCGTTCGAGCAGCGCGTGGAGCACCTCGGCGGTCGCAGCCGCGTCGGCGTAGGCGCGGTGCACCGGTTCGACGCTCGTGCGGAAGTGGCGGGCGAGCGTGTGGAGCTTGAGGTTGGGGATCTCGTCGCGGACGAGCCGGCGCGCGAGCGCGACGGTGTCGACTCGACGATGGGGCAGGCGCGGATAGCCGTGCGCAAGCAGCGCGGCGTCGAGGAACGCGCAGTCGAAACGGATGTTGTGACCCACGATCACCGCGTCACGAGCGAACTCGAGGAACGACGGCAGCACCTCGGTGATGCGCGGCGCCGGGAGCACCATGGCTTCGCTGATTCCCGTGAGCACGGTGATCATCGGCGGGATCGGTACGCCCGGGTTCACCAAGGTCTCGACCGTGCCGAGCAACTCGCCGCCCCGCAGTCGCAGGGCGCCGATCTCGGTGATGGCTTCGGTGCGGGGCGACGCGCCGGTCGTCTCGAGGTCGACGACCACGAACGTGACCTGCGAGAGGGGCGCGCCGAGTTCGTCGAGCGACTGCTGGAACGAGGGACGGACCGAAGCCGGTGGGGCCGGAGCGTTCCGGGGCAGCACCGGCGCCGACGGGGAAGTGGGCACGGTACGTCACGTTAGCGAACATATGTTCTGGGCGAAAGTGTGTTCGTGCAGTTCGCCGCGAGGCCCGCTGTTTCGGGGGTTCTGGGCGGGCGGGGAGTGCCCGGAGGTTGTGCGCGTCCGGTTACGATCGCCCGCGTGTCAACGCGCTATCGGTGTGGTGCCTGCGGGAACCTGACCCGCTTCGACGTTCTGGCGACGCGCCGCACGCGTGCGTTTCATCACTACAGCCTGGGCGGTGAGCTCACGGTCGAAGAGGAGGACGTGCTCGACGACCGGGTGGAGCAGGTGACGTGCCGCTGGTGCGGTGCGACCGGCGACGCGATCGAGAAGGTTCCCGGCGACATCGGCCCGATCGAGGAGTCGGCATGACCGACGGACCGGCCGCGATGCCGGCCGCGTCGACGGAGGGTTCGCCCGACGTCGACAGCGCCGTCGACATCGCAGTTCCCGAGCTCTTGTTGATGCCGCTGATCGAGGTCGCCGCCGACGTGTTGCGCGAGCTCGAGGCGGTCGATGTGCCGCACTCGTTGCGCCAACTGCACGGCTTCGACCGGCGCGGGCTCCTGTCCGGACCCGCACCGAGGCAATTGCGACGCGCGATGGCCAACGACACCGACTTCGGGGAGCGCGTGTTCGAACAGTTCGTCGCGCGAGCCGAAGTGGAGGGTGTGCTCGCCGAATGGTCGGCCGAGACCGCCGCCATCACGCTCGCCGACGCGGCCGCGCGCGGCGACCTGTCGCTGTTCACGTCGACCCTGTGGGCCGCGCGTCCGCCGGGATACGCATTCGGACTCGGGATCGCGGTCGTGCTCGACGTCCAGCTGCGCGAGCGGCAGCGTGAGACCGACGCGGGCAAGAGCCTGGCGCAGGAGCGCGCGGCCGTCGAAGAAGCGCGCCGCCGCGCCGAGACTGCCCGCCTCGAAGCCGAGGCCGCCGCGGCGAAGGCCGAACAGGAGTTGCAAAAGGAGCGCACCGCGCGCCGAACGCGAGAAGACGAGGCCATTGCCGCGGCGGGCGCCGCGCAACGTCAGGCCGACATGCTGCAGACCCAGCTCGATCAAGCCAAGGCCGTCGCCGAGGAACAGCAGAACGTCGCGACGCGCGCTTCGCAACGTGCCCGATCCCTCGAAGACGACCTGCGCCGCTTGCGTGCCGACACGCGCGAGTTGCGGGCACGCGCCGAGAGCAGCAACTCGAAGCTCGGAGACCGTGACGAGAAGGCGCTGACCGATGCAGCCATGGCGGCACGACAGTTGTCGGTGTCCCTCGACGCGCTCCAGCGGCGCATCCGCGAAGCGGCCACCGCCGAGCCGAAGCCGGCCGACGTGGTGCTGCCGCGCGAGCCGGCACCGACGCGGCGTACCCGGCCGAACCTGCCGAAGGGTCTCGTCGCCGACACGCCGGCCGGGGTCGAAGCGATGCTCGCGACTCCCGACGTCGTGCTGATCGTCGACGGATACAACGTCGCGCACCGGGCGTGGTCCGACGCCACGGCCGCCGATCAACGAGAGCGCCTCGGCATCGCCATGACCGCGCTGAGCCGGCGGTTGGGCTGCGAGGTCGTGCTGGTGTTCGACGGCGACGGCAGCGGACCACTTCCCCCGCTGCGGCGGGGCGGGCTGCGAGTGCTCTTCTCCGATGCCGGCCAAGAAGCCGACGAGGTCGTGCTGCGCGAGGTCGAGGACCGCCCGCGCCGGGTGCCGCTGGTCGTGGCGTCGTCGGACGCCTGGGTGCGCGAGCACGCCACGGATCAGGGCGCCGTCGTGGTCGGCGCCGACTGCCTCACCAAACTCCTCCGCCCGGACAAGTAGCGCGCGCAACCCTGCTATCTGATGGCGCGATTCGGCCCTCCCCAGGTGCTCCAACCCTGCTATCTGATGGTGGGTTCGAGCACTTCGGGAGGGTGTCTCATCCCGGTGTCATGCTCGGGGCATGAGATCTGAACCGCTCAGCATCGATTGCGGCGACTGCGTGATGACGGGCACTTCGGCGTGCGACGACTGCATCGTGTCGTTCATCGTCGGGCGGGAACCCGGCGACGCGGTCGTCATCGACGCCGACGAGGAACGGGCGCTGCGTGCGCTGAGCGACAGCGGTCTCGTGCCGCGCCTGCGTCACGAGACACGACTTGGTTAGCGGGCGGAGCAGACCGGGTGGGGCAGCGGCGCGTGGCCGCTGCCTCTACCGGTCGGCCTTGGCGAAGTTGAGGAGATCGATGGCGCCGGTGCCGCTGGCCTTGATGCCGCGCGCCACGATGCTCACGTCCCATCCCTCCGCCTGCGCACGCAGCGCGCCGACGTTGCAGCGCTCCTTGCCGCCGAGCGTCGTGAACGGATCGAATTTGTAGAGGCGCATCGCGTTCTCGTGCGTGATCTTGTCGATGTCCTCGTCGGAGCAGTTCGACGCCTGCATCTGCTTCCACACCGCCTCGGGCGACTGCGGCCAGCTCGAGTCGGAGTGCGGGTAGTCGCACTCCCAGCAGATCATGTCGATGTTCATCTTGTGCCGCATGTCGACGCCGACCGGGTCGTCGATCCAGCAGCAGATGACCTGATCGTCCATGATCTGGCTCGGCAAGCGGTCGCCACGGTCCATTCCGGTCCAGAAGCGGTGGCGGTCGTACGTGTAGTCGATGCGCTCGCGGAAGTAGGGAATCCAGCCGATGCCGCCTTCGCTCAGGGCGTACTTCAGCTTCGGGTACTTGACCGGCACCTTCGACCACACGAAGTCGGCGGCCGCTTGCACGATGTTCATCGGCGAGAGCGTGATCAACACGTCCATCGGGGCGTCGTCGGCGGTGATCACCATCTTCGACGACGAGCCGATGTGCACGTTCACGACCGTGCCGAGCTCCTCGCACGTCGCGAAGAACTTGTCCCAGTGGCCGGAGTGGATGCTCGGGTGACCGAGGTGCACGGGGTTCTCCGAGAACGTGACGGCGAAGCAACCCTTGTCGGCGACGCGGCGCACTTCGGCGGCCATCTTTTCGACGTCCCACATTATCGGGATCGCGAGCGGGATGAAGCGGCCGGGATACGAGCCGCACCAGCTGTCGATGTGCCAGTCGTTGTACGCCTGCACCAACTCGACCGCGAGCGGCTCGTCCTTCAGCGCGGCGCGCGCGAAGAGTTGGCCGCAGAACTGCGGGAACGACGGGAAGCACATGGAGCCGAGAATGCCATTGGCGTTCATGTCCTTGACGCGGTCGTGGATGTCGTAGCACCCCGTCCGCATGTCGTCGAACGACTGCGGGTCCATCGCGTACTCCTCGGGCGGACGGCCCGCGACCGCGTTGAGCCCGATGTTGGGGAGCTCGGCGCCCATGAACTGCCACACGTCGATGCCGCTCTCCTTGCGGACGAGCTTCGGCGCGACGTCGGCGTGCTTCGCGGAGAGGCGACCTTCGAAGAGGTCGGGTGGCTCCACCACGTGATCGTCGACACTCACGAGAACCATGTCTTCGAGGCGCATCGCATCCCCCTCCGGGCGATTACCTGACGTCCGTGTCAGCATACGCCCGCGGTCAGTCCCAGACGACGGGGAGGGCGTTGGGCGCGCGGAATACGGCACCCGTGATGAACGGCGCGTCGGCATCGGGATCGAAGCGCAGGTTCGGGAGGCGATCCAGGATCTGGGTGAGCGCGACGCGCGTCTCCATGCGCGCCAGGTGCAGGCCCAGGCACATGTGCGGGCCCCATGCAAAGGCGAGGTGCTGGCGCGGCGGCCGGAAGATGTCGAATTCCTCGGCGTTGTCCCAGTAGCGCTCGTCGTGGTTGGCCGAGCCGATGTTCACCGCGACGATCGAGCCGGAAGGAATGGCCATGCCGTCGACTTCCGTGTCGCGCGTCGCGGTTCGCATGATGCCGAGGAGCGGCGGCTCCCACCGCAAGCCTTCCTCGATCGCCTGCGCCATGAGGCCGCGATCGGCGCGCAACGCGTCGAGCTGCTCGGGATTGCTGAGCAGCCCGAAGAGCAGATTGCTCGACGATCGGTAGGTCGTCTCCGCACCCGCGGGCAGGAGCAAGCGCAGGAACGAGCAGATCTGCGCGTCGTCGAGGCGCTCTCCCTCGAGCTCGGCCTGCACGAGAACCGAGATCACGTCGGTGGACGGGTTCTGGCGGCGGTCGGCAATGATGGCGCAGAAATACTCGTACAGCGCGTTCGACGCCGCGATCGCGCGGTCGAACTCGAAGCCGGCGCTGATCATCTCGACGGCTTGACGGTGGAACGCGGGCAGGTCCTCGCGCGGCAGGCCGAGCATGCGCGCGATCACGAGCACCGGGAACGGGAACGTCAAGCTGCGGACGAGGTCGCCGCGCTTGTCGTCGATGATCTCGTCGAGCATCTCGTCGACGACGCCGCGCACGAGGTCGCGCTCCCACGTCTCCATGGCCTTGCGGCTGAACGCCTGCTGGACGAGGCCGCGGTAGGTGTGGTGCTCGGGCTCGTCCATCTCGAGGATCGAGTGTCCGAAGACCGGACCCATGATGTCGGCGTACCCCGCGGACGAGAACGTCTCGCCGTCCTTCAGCACCTGCTGCACCGCGTCGAAGCCGTACGCGGTGAACACGGAAACCTCTTCGGCGAGGTCGAGCGAACCGAGGAGCTCCAATTCCTCGCCCTCGGGCAGCCCTTCAGCGGGAATCATCGACTCGCCGAAGTCTTCGCGCTTGATCGTGTGCTCGGCGCGCACGAAGGCGAACATCGGTTACGTGTTCTCGACCACGCCGATGCCGGCTCTGCGGTTGAACTCCTCGAACGGGTCGTAGTCGACGGGCTCTTTCGGCTCGGTGGTCGACACG
>JBBQER010000061.1:0-25215 GCA_038320885.1 Acidimicrobiia bacterium | reverse complement strand
GATGTGGTAATCCTCGATCACCTGTGAGTGCGGCGTGAGGTTCGTGTAGTTCTTGGCCGCCGCCTCGTCGACCGACTCGCGAAACAGGAAGAACTCGAGCTCCGACGCGAACAGCATCGAGTAGCCGAGCGCAGCTGCCCGTTCGACCTGGCGCTGGAGAATCCGACGCGGTGACACCTCGACCGGTTCGCCCGTCACCTCGTCGACGACGTCGGACAGGACGAGCACCGTCGAGTCGAGCCAGGGAATTCGGCGGATGGTCGCGAGGTCGGGCTGCACCGCGACGTCGCCGTAGCCCTGTTCCCAGTTCGCGAACTGGTAGCCGGAGAGCGGATTCATGTCGACGTCGACGGCGAGCAGGTAGTTGCACGCGTGCACGGGCTCGGCGCCACCTTGCATCTGCTCGGCCCAGTAGTGGCCGGTGATGCGCTTTCCGACGAGCCGTCCCTGCAGATCGGGGAACGCCACGAGCACGGTGTCGACTGCGCCGTTCGCGATCTCTTCCTTGAGCTCGGCCGCAGTGAGCATTCCCGGGACGGTGGGCATCCGGGAATGCTACGAGAACTACTCGGGAGTGACGTACGCGGCGGTGATGCCGCCGTCGACCACGAGCGCGGCGCCGGTCATGAACGACGCGTCGTCGGATGCGAGGAACAGCGCCGCCTTGGCCAGCTCCTCGGCGCGCCCGAGGCGGCCCATCGGGATGTGCACCAACCGCCGGGCCCGCCGATCGGGATCCGAGAGGAGCTCCTCGAGCAGCGGGGTTTGGATCGGCCCCGGGCAGAGCGCGTTGGCCCGGATGCCTTGGCGGGCGTACTCGACGGCGAGCTCGCGTGTCATGGCGAGCACGCCGCCCTTGCTCGCGGTGTATGCGATCTGCGCGGTCGCGGCACCCATCAGGGCGACGAACGACGCGACATTCACGATCGAGCCGCCGCCCGATTCGAGCATCGCCGGGATGCCGGCCTTGCAGCACAGCCAGACTCCTTCGAGGTTCACCGCCATCACCCGCCGCCAGGTTTCCTGCGGGGTGTCGAGCACGCCACCGTCCTCGGCGGGAAAGATGCCGGCGTTGTTGTAGAGGACGTGGAGACCGCCGTACATGTCGACCGCGGCCGCGACCATCGCCTGACAGTCGCTCCACTCCGCCACGTTGGCGCGCACGAACGTCGCGTCGCCGCCCGCGCTGCGTACCGCGGCGACTGACTCGTTGCCCGCGTTCTCGTCGACGTCGGTGATCACGATCTGCGCGCCTTCACCGGCGAACAACTCCGCGGCCGCGCGGCCCATCCCGCTTCCGGCGCCGGTGATGAGCGCGACCTTCCCTTCGAGCCGTCCCGTCACGCTTCCCGCCTTCCGCTCGCTGGCCTCGGGTTCATTTCGCAGTCTCGTACTTGCGCGGCCCGTTCACGACCTCGCCCTGGAGCGCGTCGGTGTGGCACGTGTTCGTGCGCGTTCCCTGCTCGAGGATCCAGTCGTTCATCTTGTCGGCGATGGGATCGACGCCCTTGTACGCGGGCTCGATGAAGCGCGCGTCGCGGCCCTTCGTCCGGAGATCGTCGGCGTAGTGCTCGCGCGCGGCGACGAGGCGCTCCCAGTCGCCGAGCCAGGCCCGCAATGCCACGGCCGGTGTCTTCTTGGCGGGATGCACCGCGAGTTGCCGGTGCACCATTTCCGTGAGGACGGCGTTCTCGCGATCGAGTCGCGTCGCGGTAACCGCTGCCGTCGAGTGCTCGCCGAGCGGGGGCAGCCTCGCCAGTGCTCGCTGCGCCGCCCGGCAGTTGGACTCCACCGTGCGGGCGCTCGGATCGTCGAGGCGTTCCGGGGACGTACCGCCGGCGGTGACCGAATAGGTGATCGCGACGATCCAGGCAACGACGAACAATGCCAACAATGCCAAGCCGAGTCGTCGAGGTTTCACCGCGGGCATCCTCGCTGGCGTCGGCGTCCGATTGCCAGTTGGAACGCTCGGTAACACTTATGAGAGGTCGGCGACCATCGTGAGCGAATCGCCCGTTTCGCTGACGACCTCGAAACCGTGCCGCGCGTAGAGGCGGCGGGCCGGGTTCTCGTTGGCGACGCTCAGACTCAGCGCCGGATACCCGTCGGTGCGCGCGTGCTGGAGCAGCGTTCCGAGGAGCAGGCCTCCGATGTGCTGGCGGCGGCACTCGGGGTACAGCGCGATCGACAGCTCGGGTGTGTGCTCGTCGACGAATCCGTAGCCCGCGTCGTCGGCGCGGAAGAGCCGGTACCACGCTCCACCGACCGGCTCGTCGCGACGATCGAGCGCGACGATCGCGACGTCGCCGACGCGACCCCAATCCTCGACGTACCGCCGGAGCTCCGGACGCGCCAACATCTCGTCGAACGGCGGCCGCTCCTCGGCGCCGTCGTCACGCCAGTTGACGGCTTCATAGAGCATCTCGGCGAGAAACGCGGGATCCGCGCGAGCGCTCAGTCGGAACATGGGCGCCAGCGTATGGCGTTGCGCGCCAGCGCCAACCGCGCGCCCGCATAGTGTGCGGCTCCGTGCACAGAGCGCGGGCGGCAGCGTTGGCGTTCGGCGCCGCGTTCCTCGTCATGGTCGTCTCCGCGGGGCTGGCGTCGTGCGACACCACGCCGTCGACCGAGCGCACCGGCTCTGTGCTGTGGCACCGGTGTGGCTCGATCCAGTGCGCGACGTTGTCGGTTCCGCTCGACCGGAAGCGCCCCGCCGGTCGACGGATCCAGCTCGCCCTCGCGCGGCGTCCGGCCGACGGCAAGCGGCGCGGCGTGCTCCTGGCGAACCCTGGCGGACCGGGCGGATCCGGAATCGAGCTCGTGCAGGCCGCCGACGACGTGTTCGGCCACTCCGTGCGCGACCAGTTCGACATCGTGTCGTGGGATCCGCGCGGTGTCGGCGCCAGCACGGCGGTCGATTGCTCCGACAAGCTCGACTCCTTCTATTCGGTCGACCGATCCAACGCCGACGCATCGACCGCGCGCGCGAACGCAGATGCGGCGAAGCGCTTCGCCGACGCGTGCCGCCGGAACAGTTACGGTCTGCTCCCGTACCTGTCGACCCGGGCGACCACCGCCGACATGGACGCGATCCGGGCGGCGATGGGCGTGCGCACCATCAGCTATCTCGGATTCTCCTACGGCACCTATCTCGGCGCGCTCTATGCCGATCGGTACCCGAACCGAGTGCGCGCGATGGTGCTCGACGGAGTTCTCGATCCCGCGTTGTCGAGTGCTGCGGGCACGATCCGCCAAGCGGTCGGATTCGATCGGGCGCTCGCCGCGTTCCTCGCGTGGTGCCGCGACAATTCGAAGTGCGGCTTCGCGCGGCGCGGCAATCCCGTTGCGGCGTTTCACGATCTGACCACCAGTCTGCGTCACGAGACGCTGCCCGCGAAGGTGGGTGGCGAGAAGCGGACGCTCGGACCCGGCGAAGCGAATATCGGCATCGCGACGGCGCTCTATGCCGGTCGGGGACGCGAGGGCTGGGAGCGGCTCGGAACCGCGTTGCGCGACGCGGCGCAAGGCGACGGCTCCGGTTTGCTCGAGCTGTCGGACATCTACACCGGTCGCCGGCCGGGCGGGCGCTACGTCGACCAGACCGATGCGTTCTACGAGATCGGTTGCCTCGATGCGCCCGCGCCGCCAACCGTCGCGGCGGTGCGCCGAATCGCAGGGCGAGCCGAGCGCGCCGCGCCCGTGTTCGGCGCGTCGAACGCGTGGCTCGGTCTGCCGTGCACGTTCTGGCCGGCGAAGCCCGACGGAGAACCGGGACCGATTCACGCCGCCGGGGCACCTCCGATCCTCGTGATCGGGACCACCGACGATCCGGCAACGCCCTACGAGTCGGCTCGGGCGCTGAGCCGCGAGTTGCAGTCGGGCCGGCTCCTCACGTACGTGGGGGAGGGGCACACCGCGTACGGTCACGGTGTCTCGTGCATCGACGACAAGGTCGACACCTATCTCGTGACCGGAGCGCTTCCGCGACCCGGCACGCGCTGCAACTGACGCGACGCAAACGCGCCGTTACACGAGGTCGAGTGACAGCATCTTGATCGCGTTGCCCCGCAGGATCTTGTAGACGACGTCGTCGGGGAGATGTCCCATCAGGTCCTCGGCGACCTTCTTCGAGTCGGGCCAGGTCGAGTCGGTGTGTGGGTAGTCGGTCGCGAACGTGATGTTGTCGACGCCGACCCGATCGAGTGACTCGAGCCCGTGACGATCCTTGAAGAAGCAGCCGTACACGTGGTCGTAGTAGTAGGTCGACGGTGGATTCGGGATGAGATCCTTCACGCCGCCCCAGGCGCGATGGTCACGCCACACGTCGTCGGCGCGTTCGAGCACGTAGGGCAGCCAGCCGATCTGGCCTTCGGAGTAGGCGAGCTTCAACGTCGGGTACCGCACCAGCACGCCGGAAAACAAGAAGTCGCTCAAGCTCGCCATCGCGTTGTTGAAGCTCAGCGTGGCCGCGACCGCGACCGGCGCGTCATCCGACGTCGCCGGCATCTGCGACGACGAACCGATGTGCATGCACACGACCGTGTTCGTCTCCTGGCAGGCAGTGAAGAACGGGTCCCAGTCGCCGGAGTGGATCGACGGCAAGCCGAGCTTGGGCGGGATCTCGCTGAAGCAGACCGCGTGCACGCCGCGGGCCGCGTTGCGCCGCACCTCGTCGGCGGCCAGCTGCGCATCCCAGAGCGGGACGATGATGAGCGGGATCAGGTGACCGTCGCTGTCGCCGCACCACTCGTCGACCATCCAATCGTTGTACGCGACCACGCACGCGAGCGCGAGCTCGCGATCCTTGGCCTCGTGAAAGGTCTGTCCGCAGAACCGAGGAAACGTCGGGAACGAGAGCGACGCGTCGACCCAGTTCATGGTCATGTCCTCGACGCGGGCCTTGGGCTCGTAGCAACCCGGGCGCATCTCGTCGTAGGTGATCGGCGACATCGTCATGTCGTCCCGGTCGAAGCCGACGGCGGCGACGTGACGCTTGTTGATGTAGACGAGATCCTCGTAGACCCAACAGTCGGCCTTCGGTCCCGACTCGTCGAAGGTCTGCTCGTAGGCACCACCGCCGATGTGGCGCATGCTGCCGATCCCGCGCCGCTCGACCTTGGGTCCGTGCTCGCGGAAGCGCTGCGGGAGCCATGTCTGCCACAGATGCGCCGGCTCGACGACGTGATCGTCGACGCTGATGATCCTCGGCAGCTCGCCCACGGTCCCCCCGGGATCCGAAACCTGACGGACCGTCAGATCCTACTGGCGGGCTTTTTCGGTCGGCCATGATCAAGCTCCTATGACGACGCCCCGAGCGACCGACTCGATCGCCCGGCAGCGCTTCCGCAGGGCCCGCCTCGCGAAGCATCCCCACTTCGTCCATGCGGTGTTCGAGGATGCGAAATTCGCGTGCGCGTCGCTCAGCCGCACGATCGCCGACCCGACGCCGCTCTGGCTCGCGTACGAGGCACTCCGGCTCGCGATCGTCACCGACACCGTTACGCGCTCGAGGCGTAGTTCTTCGCACCGTCGGCGTTCCCGTCGATGTACGTGCCGATGGTCGTCTCACCACCGGTTTGTAGACTCCCCGCTCCGTGCAACTGCGCTACTCCGAAGCCGACGAATCGTTTCGCGCGGAGCTGCGCGCGTGGCTCGAAGGTGCATTGCCCGCGCTCGCGCCCCAACCCGCGCGTGACGCCTGGACCGAGCGCCGGCGCTGGGACACCGACTGGCAGAGACGGCTGTTTGATGCCGGGTATGCCGGGTTGCACTGGCCGGCCGACTACGGCGGGCGCGGCGCGTCGCCCACCGAGCAGCTCATCTTCTACGAAGAGACCGCGCGCCAGCGCGCGCCGTACGTCGGTGTGAACTTCGTCGGCACGCTCCACGCGGGACCGACGCTCATCGAAGAGGGGAGCGACGACCAGAAGGCCGATCACCTCCCGAAGATCCTGCGCGGCGAGGAGGTCTGGTGTCAGGGCTTCTCCGAGCCGGGCGCGGGATCCGACCTGGCGTCGCTGCGAACGCGCGCGGACCTCGACGGTGACCACTACGTGCTGAACGGCCAGAAGATCTGGTGCTCGTTCGGCCAGGTCGCCGATGTGGGTGAGTTCCTCGTGCGCACCGATCCCGATGCGCCGAAGCACCGCGGCATCTCGTGGCTGATTCTCGCGATGGACTCGCCCGGAATCGAGATCCGGCCCCTACGCACCGCGCTCGGCTCGTCGGAGTTCTCCGAAGTGTTCCTCACCGACGTGCGCGTCCCGGTCACGAACCGGGTCGGCGCCGAGAATGACGGCTGGCGCGTGACCAACGTGACGCTCAAGTACGAACGGGGGACCGCGTTCGTGAGCGAGCTCGGCGACTCGCTGCGGCTCTGCGAGGACCTCGCGCCGCTTGTTCACGATCCCGGCCATCTCCGCGAGCTCGGGCGGTGCACTGCGGAGCTCGACGCGTTGTGGGCGCTCACGAAGCGCAACGTCTCCCAAGCCGCGCGGGGCAGCGTGGGCCCGGGCGCGATGGTGATGAAGCTCGCGTACTCGGAGGCGCGTCAGCGCTTCGGCGAGCTCTGCCTGCGCGTGCTCGACCGGGAAGCGCTGCACATCGAAGGCAACGAGCTGGTCGAGGAGCGCTTGCGTGTGCTCGCGCTCACGATCGCGGCGGGCGCGTCGCAGATCCAGCGCAACATCATCGGCGAACGGGTTCTCGGCATGCCGAAGGAGAAGCGCTGAGTATGGACCTCGACCTCTCGGCCGACCAGGTCGCGTTGCGCGACGGGATCGCCGCGCTGCTGGAGGGCCGCTTCGGTAAGGATCGCGTGCGCGGTGGCTTCGATCGGGAGATGTTCGCCGAGCTCGCCGACGCCGGCGTGTTCTCCTTGCCGGCCGACGGGTTTTCCTGGGCCGACTGCACGATCGTCTTCGAGCAGCTCGGCCGGTTCTGTGTGCCGGGCCCGCTCGTCGCGTCACTCCTATTCGAGAGCGGCCGCATCGTGGGGCTGGTCGACGAAGTCGATCGCCAAACCGGCGAGTCCTGGTGGGTCGAACACCTCGACGTGCTCGAAGATCTCGTCGTGTGCTCCGAGCGCGCGATCCGCCACGTCGATCCCACGACCCTGAGTGGAAAACCGTCGTCGTGGCCGCTCGATCCGCTCACACCGGTGGCGCAGGTAGGTGAGCTGCCCGCGGGCACCGCGATCGACGCCGACGTGGTGGAGCTCCGGCGTAAAGGAGCGGTGCTCACCGCCGCGCTGCAACTCGGGCTCGCCGATCGTTGTACGGAGCTGGCCGTCGACTACGCGAAGGAACGCGTGCAGTTCGACCGGCCGATCGCCGCGTTCCAGGCGATCAAGCATCTGTGCGCCGACATGCTCGTGCGCACCGAGGTTGCGCGCGCCGCGGTGTACGCCGCCGGTGCGCACCTCGACGATCCCACCGAGGCCGGCCTCGATCGGGGGATCTCCGGGGCCAAGGCGCTGGCGGGCGAAGCCGCGATCGTCAACGGGAAGACCGCGATGCAGGTCTTCGGCGGCATGGGCTTCACCTGGGAGGTCGACGTGCACCTCTACCTGAAGCGGGCGTGGGTTCTCGACACGCACTTCGGCTCGGGCGATGCCCACGCGGATGCCGTCGCGGCTGCGGTCTCGGGCGGAACCTGACGCTACTGTCACCTCCTCATGGCGCGACCGCAGACCACCGTGCTCGACGCGCTCGCCCAGCGCCTCGCGTCCGATCCCGACGGGCCGTATCTCGATTTCGCGCAGCCCGACGGTGGCGGCATCCAGTACACCGCCCGGCAGATGGACGTGGAATCGACGCGGTTGGCGCACGCGCTCTCGACCCTCGGGCTCGGTCGCCGCGATCGGCTCGCGACGTTGCTCGACAATCGGGCCGAGCAGGTCGTCTCGTTCTTCGCGGCGTTGAAGCTCGGCGCGATCAAGGTGCCGATCAACACCGCGTACAAGGGCGAGTTCCTGCGCCATCAGCTCTTCGACTCCGGCGCAAAGGTGTTCATCGTGCAGGGCGACTACGCGTCGCGCGCCGCCGAGATCGTCGGCCGCGAAGCGACCCCGATGCTGACGCACTGCATCACGGTCGATCCGCCCGACGCGATCATCGACGCGGTGCCGGCGATCCGGTGGGCCGATGCGATGGCGCGCGGTGGCGACGACCCGATCGACACCTCGGAGGTTCGTCCGAGCGATCTCGCGTGCTTCATCTACACGGCGGGCACGACCGGTCCGAGCAAGGGCTGCATGCTGCCGCAGAACTACATCGTCAGCCTGGCCGATCAGATCGCGCGCACGTGGCAACGAGAGCCCACCGACGTGATCCTCACCCCGCTGCCGCTGTTCCACTTCAACGCGATCTCGGTGTGCGTCGTCGGTACGTTGCTGGTCGGCGGGAGCGCGGCGATCGAGCGGCGGTTCTCGGTGAGCAACTTCTGGCCCGAGATCAAGCGCACGAGCGCCACGATGGTCTCGATGCTGGGCTCGCTCGCGATCCTGATCGCGAACGCCGACGACCACCCCGATCAGACCGGCCACAAGCTCCGGCTGTGCGCGGCGGCGCCGATGCCGCCCGACACCGACCGCGTGTGGCAGGAACGCTTCGGGTGCAAGACGTTCAGCGCGGGCTACGGGCTCACCGAGGCGTCGCTGGTCTCGATGCTCGACCCCGGTCTGACGAACAAGCCGGGTGCGATGGGCAAGCCGAACTTCCACGAGTTCGACGTACGGCTGTTCGACGACGAGGAGCGGGTAGTCGCGGTGGGCGAGGTCGGCGAGATCGTGTGCCGGCCCAACGGCGCGAACTTGATGTTCGCCGGGTACTGGAACCGGCCCGACTCGATGGTCGACGCGACGCGCAACCTCTGGTTCCACACCGGCGACCTCGGTCGCCTCGACGAGGACGGCTTCATCTACTTCGTCGACCGCAAGAAGGACGCGCTGCGTCGCCGCGGCGAGAACATTTCCAGCTTCGAGATGGAAAAGACGTTGTACGGGCATCCCGGTCTGCGTGACGTCGCGGTGCACGCCGTGCCCAGCGACCTCAGCGAGGACGACGTGAAGATCACCGTGGTTCTCCAGGACGACGCGCAGCTCACCGAAGAGGAGCTGTGCCGCTGGGTCGCCGAAAGGGTTCCGTACTTCGCGATCCCGCGCTACGTGGAATTCCGTGACGACCTGCCCCGCAACCCCGTCGGCCGCGTGCTCAAGTATCAGCTCCGCGAGGAGGGCGTGACGAAGAAGACCTGGGACCGGGAAGCCGCCGGCGTCGAGTTCGAGCGCCGCTAAAGGTTCAGTTCGAGTCGCTGCACAAATGGTTCCGGTCGTTGCAAATGAAACGATCGCGGAAACGCGCAGTTGCGAGCACCCGGTCGGCGGCGTTGCTCGACGCGTCCGCGGACGCGTCGTCTCGCTGCGCCGCACGCTCTACAGGTCGAGTACGAAGGCCGATGGGAATGGCGGACTGCTGTCCAACGTCTCCTCGATGGTCATCAGCAGTCAGCTGGCGACGGACGCGTTCGGACTGCCATCGAGCCATCAGTCGCGGTCGCTTGCGCAGGCCGCCGCGAGGTCGGCGCCTCGAATGATGATGCTTTGCAACATGGAGTTCTACCGGAACTCCACAGAGAGGTCGTCACCGCGCACGCTCACGTCTTCCATGCGCGATGTCCCACTCTCCTCACGACTCGCGTCGTCCATCGCCGATGCGACGTTCGAGAGGTTCAACCACGACGAGCTCACCGAACCAGCATGGCCGAATCAGCTCGAGAACCGCCTCGCAATTGCACAAATGGACCCGATCGTTGCAAGTGAAACGATCGCGGGAGCACGCAATTACGAGCACCCGCTGAACGGATCTGAGATGACGCGTCCGCGGACGCGGACGCGTGCGCTCAGCGCGACCGCCGGGCTTTCCAGATCCACTCGGCGGGCCACTGGCGTACCCACTTCGGTGGCGCGTACCCGCCGTAGGTCGTGGTGGCGTCGAGCGGAGGTCGCAGCTCCATGAGGTCTTCGATCTCGAAGCCGTTGGCCCGGAGCAGGCGGATCCACTCACCCGCCGGCAGCACCCAGTCGACGGTGTCCTCGTCGAGCTCCATGCGCCCGAGGTCTTCGTAGGTCCGCTGCAGACGGCGCGACTGCTTCGACTTCTCCATGTCCCACGTGAGATACAGCAGCGGCGTCGACGTGCAGAACGCGAGCACACCTCCCGCTCGCGCCACGCGGGCCGCCTCGGGAATGATGAGTTGCGGATCGCAGAAGCTGAGCGCGCCGTGGTCGCAGAAGACGATGTCGAAGCACGCGTCTGCGAACGGAAGCTGTTCGCCGTTGGCTTGCACCAACGCAACCGTCGCATTGCGGCTGCGCGCATGGCGCAGCTGCGCGCCCGAGAGATCGAGCCCGACGCAGCGCGAGCCGATGCCGGTGAGCGCGGTCGACCATTGCGCGCCGCCGCACCCGAGCTCGAGCACGTCCTTGTCGGCGACGTCGCCGAGCGCGTTGAGCTCCGACTCCGGAATCCGGTACGCGCCCCATGCGAGCGGCCGCCGGGTCAGGTCGTCGTCGTGGGCGGCCTGGTATTCGGCGGATGCGTTGTCCCAGGTTTTCCGATTGTGGCGGACGTGCTCTTTCACGCGTGCTGCATCAGGCGCCGAACACCGACACCCTCGTGGGCTCGTCGTGCTCAGTCCGGCGGCCCTTGGCCACGATCGAGATGTCGTGTCCCACCGCTTCCGCGCGCAGTGCACCGGCCGTGCACTTCTCACGCGGTCGGATGGAGAAGGGGTCGTACCGGAAGAACCTCATCGCGTTGAGGTGCGTGATCTCGTTGATCTCGCTCTCGGTGAGGTCGGTGGGCGCGAACGCTTCCATCATGCGCTCGGGGGCGTTCGGCCACACCGCGTCGCTGTGCGGATAGTCGGTCTCGATGCAGATGCGATCGGTCCCGATCTCGCGCGCCTGGCGGGCGCCGAAATCGTCCTCGATGAAGCACAGGATCATGCGCTCCATGAACACTTCGCTCGGGAGCTTGCCGCCGAAGTCGGCGAACGTCCACGCCTTGTGCACCTTGTACGTGTGGTCGATGCGCTCGAGGAAGTAGGGGATCCAGCCGATCCCGCCCTCCGACAAGGCGATGGTCACGTCGGGGAACTTGCGGATCATCGGCGAGAACAACACGTCGGCCGCGGCCTGCACGATGTTCATCGGTTGCAGGTTGATGAGCACGTCGATCGGCGCGTCGGGCGCGGTGATCGCGAGCTTGCCGGACGAGCCGATGTGCATGCACACGACCGTCCCCAGATCGTTGCAGGCCTTCCAGAACGGATCCCAGTGGTCGGAGTGCAGGCTCGGGAGCCCGAGCGGCACCGGGTTCTCGGGGAACGTGATCGCGTGACATCCCTTCTTGGCGACGCGCCGCACTTCGTCGGCGATCGCGTCGGGATCCCAGATCGGCGGGATCGCGAGCGGGATGAAACGGTCGGGCGCATACCCGCACCACTCTTCGATGTGCCAGTCGTTGTACGCGCGGCAAAACGCGAGTGCGGCCTCCTTGTCGTCGAGCTGCCCGAACAGGCGGCCCGCGAATCCCGGGAGCGACGGAAAGTTGAGCGAGCCGAGCACTCCGTTGGCCGACATGTCGAGCACGCGCTCGCGCACGTCATAGGTGCCCTTGCGGAGCTCGTCGAAGCTCGTCGGGTCCATGCCGTATTCCTCGGGCGGACGGCCGGTGACCGCGTTGAGCCCGACGTTCGGGATGTGGAAATCGAGGAACTTCCAGGCATCGGTGCCGTCGTCGCGGTGCTCGACGCGCGGGGCGATGTCCTTGTATTTCGCGGGCAGGTGGTGCTCGAACACGTCGGGGGGCTCGACGACGTGGTCGTCGACGCTGACCAGGATGAGATCTTCGAGTTTCATGCTTTTGAGCATACGCGTGCGGACATGCGGGCTGACAGTGGCGTCAGGTACGTTCCGAGCGGCAAAGGGGGCGCGGTGCAGCGGCGGGTATGCGTGGTCGGGGTCGGACTCTCGGACGGTCCGGTGACGCCCGACATGAGCGGAATCATGCTCGAGGCGCAGTCGTTCCGGCGCGCGCTCGACGATGCCGGGCTCGAGAAGTCCGACATCGAAGGGCTCGCGAGCGCCGGGTACGGCGGGATGCACGAGGTGATGCTCGCCGAGTACCTCGGGCTGCGGCCGACCTGGCTCGAGTCGTCGAGCACAGGCGGATCGAGCTTCGAGTTCCACACGATGCACGCGTTCCGCTCCATTGAGGCCGGCGACGTCGACACGGTCGCGATCGTCTACGGCAACAACCAACTGTCGGCGTCGGGCCGGACGCTCGGCACCGGCGGTGGTGGCGGAGGGCGCGCGGGTATGGCGATGCCGTTGCCGATGGCCTACGAGTTCCCGTCGGGGCTCACGCTCGTGGGTGCCTACGCGATGGCCGCGCAAAGGCACATGCACCAGTTCGGCACGACCGCCGAGCAGCTCGCGTCGATCTCGGTGCAAACCCGTGAGCACGCGGCCCGCAACCCCGACGCGATGTACCGCGACCCGCTGACCGTCGACGATGTGCTCTCGTCGAGGCTGGTCGCCGACCCGTTGCACAAGTTCGATTGCTGCGTGATCTCCGACGGAGGTTGCTGCATCATCCTCACAACCGAAGAACGGGCGCGCGAGCTTCCGCACCGGCCCGTCTACGTGCGCGGCGCCGCGGGCGGAACGACGCATCACTCGATTCAAGCCATGGCCGACATGACGCACACCGCCGCGGCCGTGAGCGGGCCCAAGGCGTTTGCCGACGCCGGCATCACGCCGGCTGATGTCGACATGTTCGCGATGTACGACTCGTTCACCTACACCGTGCTCGTGATGCTCGAAGATCTCGGGTTCGCGCCGAAGGGCGAAGGCGGTCCGTTCGTGACCGACGGCGGTGGCAACCTCCGGCTCGGTGGCGCGCTGCCCACCAATACCGACGGCGGTGGGTTGTCGGCGACGCATCCGGGTATGCGGGGTTTGTTCCTCCTGTGCGAGGCGACGCGTCAGCTGCGCGGGGAGGCCGGGGCTTCGCAAGTGCCCGGGGCCGAGATCGCAGTCGCGCACGGAAGCGGTGGCTGGCTGTCGACCCAGGCGACGGTCGTGCTCGGGACGGAGCCCAGGACATGAGCGACTTCATCGCACACAACGCCAGGGCCCGAGCGGCCCTTCAGAGCGGGAAGTATCGCCGGCATGAGTGATTTCATCGCACACAACGGTGCCAGTTGGGCGGAGAGCCCGAAGTATCTCTGGCCGCGCGCCAACCGGGAGGATCGTGAGTTCTGGGAGGGCGCGCGGCGGGGCGAGTTGCGCGTCCAGCACTGCACCAGTTGCGGGCTGCACCAGCACTACCCGCGCCTGTTGTGCTCGCACTGCGGGAAGCAGACGCTCGAGTGGATCACTGCGAGCGGGCTGGGCACGATCTACTCCTTCACCGTGGTGCGACAGAACGGCGTGCCCCCGTTCAACGAACGTGTCCCGTTCGTGGTCGCAGTGCTGGATCTCGACGAAACGGGCGCCCGCATGATCGCCGCCATGCCGAAGCTGGCTCCCGACGACGCGCGGATCGGCCTGCGCGCCCGAGCAGAGTTCCGCCCCGCCACCGACGAAGCCGCATTCGTCGACTTCGCCCCGACTGAATGACCGAACGGGTAGTCGCGATCGACGGGCGGGCGCTCGGTCGGCGCGGCGCGCAGACGCGGCGCCGGTTGCTCGATGCGACGGCGGCGTTGCTCGAGACGCACGGGATCCGCGACCTGCGCGTCGTCGACATCGCCCGCGCGGTCGGTTCGTCGCCCGGGACCTTCTACCAATACTTCCGCGACGTCGAAGCCGCGGTGTTGGCGCTGACGCAGGAAGTGGGCGACGAGCTCGCGCCGTTGGTCGCGCTGCTCGAACCACCGTGGGATGCGGGCCGCGGGCTCGACGATGCCCGCGCGCTCGTCGCCGGGTTCGTCGACTACTGGGATCGTCACCGAGCGGTTCTGCGCACCCGCAATCTGGCCGCGCAAGAGGGCGACGAGCGCTTCCGGGAGGTCCGCAACCGGACGTTGGGCGAATTCATGTCGAGCCTGACCGCAAAGATCACGCAGGCCCGAGAGGCCGGGCGGGTCGTCGACGAGATGTCACCGATCGCGGCGAGCGCAGCGCTGGTCGCGATGATCGAGCGCATGGCCGCGTTCCATCGCGAGCTGGAGTTGATCGGTATCAGCCGCGACGACCTCGTGGAGACGACCGCGCGGATCATCCACCAAACCGTGGTGGGCCGCTGAGGCTCAGACCGCGGGCGCGGCCGCCGGGGAGATGATGACGACGGCGAGCTTGGCGAGCAGGGTCTCGACCTGGGTGGGCGTGCGCGCGGTCGCGCGTCGGAGCCGTTCGAAGGTTGCGTGAGACGTGAGAACCGCGAGCGCGTCGACCGCGTCGTCGACGCTCCATCGCGGCCGGAGCTGACCCGATGCGGCGATCGCCTCGACGAGGCGGCGCAGATACGTCGGGTCGATCCCCTCGGTCGGAACCTCGGCGCCGGTGACCGCCACGAGCGTGCGCAACTCGCGGACCGTCTCGTCGACATCGGACCAGTGCCGGCACACCGCACCGAGCATGTCGCGCAGGGCCGCGAGCGGATCGCCGATGTTCTTGGTCTGGCCGTCGAGTGTCAACGCCCGCGATGTCGACGACGCAAGTTCGTTGAGCAGTGAATGCTTCGAGCGGAAGTGCTCGTAGACCGTCGCGCGCGCAACACCGGCTTCCTTGGCGAGCACGTCCATGCTGAAACCGTGCGCGCCCCGCTCGCGCATGAGTCGTGAGGCGGCGGCGAGGATCCTGTTACGAGTGGCTTGCACCAGCTCGCGGCGCGTCGGGCTCAACGGCAGAATCCTGTCTCACGGGTTTGCAGCGAGCACTGGTGGATAGGAGACCCTATTACGGGACTTTCTAAACCGCGCGGCGTCGTGCGCGCTTTCATTTCGCTTTCATCGCGCCCAACTTGGCGCGCGTCAGATGTCGCTGAACGAAGGCCTCGGTGACGCGCTCCGGGCGATGGTCGCCTCGAGCTCACGTCCGAAGATCTTCTCGAACAGCTCGCGTCGCCGGCGGACGCCCCAGAGCTCCAGCTCCGCGTCTTCGTGCACGTGCAACCGGAGCACGACGAGGTCGGTCCCGATCTGCACGTCGACGCCTTCGACGATGCCGCGCCGCCCGCGGTCGAGTCCGTCGGCGAGGCGCAACAGCGCCGCGAGCTTGCGCACCCGGTCGCGCGATTCCTTGTCGAGGGCAGCGAATCTGGGCTCGGAGGGCTTCGGGTCACCGCGGCGGTGGTGACGGACGAGCGTGGCGAGGAACTCGATCTCGTCGGGAGCGAATCCGCGCAGCTGCGCGTGTTCGACGAGGTAGGCGGCGTGGCGATGGTGGCCCTTGCGCGAGACGTGCTGACCGATGTCGTGGAGGAGCGCGGCGTAGTCGAGCATCTCGCGGTCGTCGTCGCCCAGCTCGTGCAGCGTCGTGGTCTGGTCGAACAAGCTGAGCGCGAGACGCGCAACGTGGTGCGAGTGCGCGGCGTCGGATCCGCAGCGGCGTGCCAACCCGGCGACCGCGGCGCGCCGGAGCGCGTGCGGATCGTCGGACCAGTCATCGGGGTCGTGTGCGCTCACCGCATCGAGCACGATGCCCTCGCGCAAGGCCCAGTCGCTGAACGTCATCTCGTCGACGCCGAATTCGTCGAGGCCGAGCTCGTCGAGCATCGTCACGAGCACCGACGCGCCGGCGGGGAGCAGCTCGGCCCGCTTTTCCTCGATCCCCGGGAGCCGCCACCGTTCCGCGGTCGACATGCGCATGATGCGTCGTTGCAGCTCGCGGAGCTGATCGATCTCCACCCGCAACCCGTTGGCGCTGGTCGGGATCTCGCCATCGTCGTTCGCGGCGGCGAGGCGCGCCAGGTCGTTGATCGTGCCGCTCGTCCCGACGGCCAGGTGCGGAGTCCGGTTGCGCACGTCGTCGACATACGGTGCGAGCACATGCTTCACGCGGTCTTCGAACGCGATCCGGTCGGCCTTGGTCGGCGGATCCTCGGGTGCGATCTCGGCCGTGAGCCGGCCGACACCGAGGGGCAGCGACGCCGCCCACCGCAGGCCGGCGCCGTCGCCGATCATCACCTCGACGCTGCCGCCACCGATGTCGATGCACAGCGCGGGCGCCGGCTCGAGCACGAGGCTGGCCCGCACCGCGGCGAAGATCAGCCGGGCCTCCTCGAGCCCGCTGATGACCTCGACCTCGACTCCGGTCTCCGCCTCGATCCGGTCGACCAGCTCGCTGCTGTTGGTCGCGGAGCGGATCGCGCTGGTGGCCTTCGCGATCACCTCCTGCGCGCCCAGCGCGTCGGCGAGCTGGCGGAGGCGTCGAATGCTCGCGACGGCCCGGTCGGCCGTGGCCGGCGAGATCCGGCCGTCGCGCGCCACCTCGTCGCCGAGCCGCAGCATGTCCTTCTCGCGCGTGACCGCCTCGAAGATGCCATCGGGGTGCACGTCGGCGACCAGCAAGTGGAACGAGTTGGAACCGAGGTCGAGCGCTGCGATGCGCATGTGGCGTCGAGCGTAACCAGTGGGGCGGCCCGAGCCTGACACTGGCGTCAGGTGCGGCGTAGCCTGCTCCGAACGTCACGACGGGAGCGAACATGACGATGACCTACGAGTCGAGGATGTTGATCGACGGGAAGCTCGTTGAGGCTTCCGGCGGGGCGACCTACGACAACATCAACCCCGCGACGGAGGCGGTCATCGGGCCGGTCGCCGACGCGAACGCCGCCGACATGGAGTCGGCGATCACGGCCGCGCGGCGGGCGTTCGACGAGACCACCTGGTCGACCGACCCCGCGTTTCGCAAAGCGTGCCTGATCCAGCTCAAGGACGCGCTCGCGGCGCATCGTGAGGATCTCCGTCCGCAGATCGTGGCCGAGGTCGGCGCGCCGATCGGCCTGACCTACGCGATCCAGCAGGACAGCTGCATCGACGACATGCAGTGGGACATCGACCTCATCGATTCCTACGAGTGGGAGTACGAGCTCGGGGTGCACGAGTTCTTCGGCATGTCGTCGAACCGGCTCGTCGTGCGCGAGCCGATCGGCGTCGTCGGTGCGATCACGCCGTGGAACTTCCCGTTCATGCTGAACCTGTCGAAGCTCGCGCCCGCCCTCGCGGCCGGTTGCACGGTGATCCTCAAGCCCGCGCCCGACACGCCCTACTCGGCGACCTGGATCGGCAAGCTGATCGCCGAGGAGACCGACATTCCCGCGGGCGTGGTGAACGTCGTGACCTCCGGCGATCCGGCGATCGTGGGCGACGTGCTGACCGGCGACCCGCGGGTCGACATGATCTCGTTCACCGGCTCGACCGCGGTCGGCAAGCACATCGCGGCGCGAGGCTCCGGGTCGTTGAAGCGGGTGTTCCTCGAGCTCGGCGGCAAGTCTGCGAACGTCGTGCTCGACGACGCCGACTTCCCGTCGACGCTCGCGGGCGCGGGCATGGTTTGCATGCACTCGGGCCAGGGTTGCGCGATCACGACACGCTTGCTGTTGCCCCGCTCCCGCTACGACGAGGGTGTCGCGATCGTGAAAGAGGCGTTCGAGACGTTCCCGTACGGCGACCCGGAAGACGCGGGCAACCTGGCGGGCCCGCTGATCAACGCCCGCCAGCGCGAGCGCGTGCTCGGATACATCGAGAAGGGCAAGGCCGAGGGCGCGCGGGCGATCGTCGGCGGCGGTCCCGCCACCCAGTTCGAGAAGGGCTACTACGTGCAGCCGACGTTGTTCGTCGACGTGGATCCCAACTCGACGATCGCGCAGGAGGAGATCTTCGGGCCCGTGTTGTCGGTCATCCCGTTCGAGGATGACGACGACGCCGTGCGCATCGCCAACAACTCGCGTTATGGGTTGTCCGGCGGCGTCACAAGTGCGTCGCTCGATCGCGCGCTCTCGGTCGCACGCCGGATCCGCACCGGCACGATCTCAGTGAACGGCGGCATGTGGTTCGGCCCCGACTCACCCTTCGGCGGCTACAAGGAGAGCGGACAAGGCCGCGAACACGGCGTCCCCGGCTTCGAGGAATACCTGGAGACCAAAACCATCGGCCTCCCCGGCTAAGACCCGCCGGTTCAGGTTGGTTGGCTTCTGACGAAGGCGATTGTTCCGTTCAGGAAGGCTTCTACGTCTTTGTACTTGCCTTCGTAGATGCCGTTGAACCACTCGGGGACCGAGACTTCGAACTTGTCGGTCTCGATTGCGGTGAGGACGGGCTCGACCATCGCGTTCACCGGGAGCATCTCCACGCCGGTCGCGGGCAGCGGGTCGTTGCCGGGGAGGTGGAAGAGCTCGGTGTCGATCACGCCGGGGTACACCACGTGGATCTGCGCGCCGGTGTCGCGGAGGTCGACCTTCATGCACTCCGCCCAGGCTGAGATCGCGGCCTTCGTCGCGGCGTAGGCCGCTTCCGCGGGCGGGGAGAGCCGGGCCGCGACCGACGAGACGAACACGATGCGGCCCGCGCGCTCGATGATCCCGGGCAGCAACGCGAGTGTCAGGTGGACCGGTGACAAGTAGTTGATTTGCATCAACTCGTCGACGATGGCCGGCGTGAGCACCTGCACCGGCTTGCGCTTCGGGATACCGGCGTTGTTCACGAGCACATCGATCCCGCCGAGGTCGTCGGCCGCCCGGCGCGCGAAGCCGTCGAGCGCGCCGAGATCGGACAGATCGATCGTCCACGCGCGGGAGGCGGGTGCATGTTCGCGACAGCGCGCGACCACCTCGTCGAGCCGGTCGGTGCGGCGCGCGCAGATGCCGACGGTGGCGCCGCGCGCCGCGAATCCTTCGGCCAGCGCGGCGCCGATTCCTCCCGACGCACCGGTCACGAGCACGTTCTTGCCCTTCAGGTCGTATGTCACGACGGGGACGCTAGCCTCCGCTCCCGATGCCGATCACGCCGGAGTCCGTACTGCTGACCGGCCGGCGGGCGGTGGTCACGGGTGCCGCGCAGGGGATCGGCGCCGGGATCGCCACGACGTTCGCACGCTTCGGCGCCGACCTCGCCATCTGCGACCGCGATGCCGACGGACTGGCTCGCACCGCCGAGGAGATCGTTGCCAACGGCCGCCAGGTGCACACCGAATTGCTCGACGTTCGCGACGGCGACGCCGTCCGGGAATGGATCGCCGCGCTCGACACCGTCGATGTGCTGGTCAACAACGCGGGCGGCGGCTTCCTGGCCGACTTCACCGACGTGAACGACAAGGGTCAGGACGCGCTGATACGCGAGAACTTCACCAGCGTCACGCATTGCATCCGGGCCTGCGCGCCGAAGATGCCCGAGCGCGGCGCATCGATCGTCAACATCACGTCGATCGAGGCGCACCGCGCCGCTCCCGGCTATGCGGTGTACAGCGCGATGAAGGCCGCGGTCGTCAACCTCACGAAGACGCTGGCGCTGGAGTTGGGCAACCGACGGATCCGTGTCAATTGCATCGCGCCCGATGTGATTCCGACGCCCGGCATCGGCGACGTGCCGGTAAAGACGCCGCTGCCCATTGCCGGACACGTCGACGACGTCGCGGCCGCCGCGTTGTATCTCGCATCCGATTGGGCGCGTTTCGTGACGGGCACCACGATCCATGTCGACGGAGGCAACGACGCGGCCGGTGGCTGGACCCGCGCCGCCGACGGTACCTGGACGACGTGAAGTTCGGGGTCGCGCTCGGCGCGTTGAATCCGCGCGTTCACGAGGAAGCGACCCTCGAGGCAGAGCGCCTCGGTTACGAGTCGGTGTGGCTGCCCGAGCACTTGGTGTTCACGCGCACGATGAGCCGCTCACCGCATCCCGGAGACGACCATCCGCCGGTGCCACCCGACACGCCGATCTACGACGCGTTCGCGTACCTCGCGTACCTCGCGGCGCGCACCGAGCGAGTCCGCCTCGGGACCCACGTGGTTCAACATCGGTCTGCGTCATCCGTTCACGACGGCGCGAGGCGCGCAGACGGTCGACGTGGTGTCGAAGGGCCGGTTCGAGCTCGGCGTCGGCGCGTCGTGGCTCGAGGAAGAGTGGGTCGCGGCGCAGCTCGAGTTCTCGACGCGCGGCCGGCGCGTCGACGAGGCGATCGACGTGTGCCGGCGGCTGTGGACCGAGGAGACCGTGACCCACCACGGCGAGTTCTTCTCGTTCGACGCGGTGGCCTTCGAGCCCAAGCCGATACAACGCGGTGGGCCGCCGATCCTCGTCGGCGGCGAGTCGAACGCCGCGCTGCGCCGCGCCGCCCGTCTCGGCGACGGTTGGATCGGAATGAGCCACACGTTCGAGTCGGGCGCGGCGCAGATCGAGCTGCTGCGCACGTTCCTCGCGGAGCACGACCGTCACATGGCAAAGACGAACTTCGAGATCGTGCTCGCCGGTCCGGTGGAGTCGCGCGCCGACGTGAAGCGTTGGGAGGATCTCGGCGTGACCCGGATTATCGTCGCGCCCTGGAAGCGTTCGAGTGAGGCGATCGACGAACTGCGCCGCTTCGCCGATCGCGTCGGCCTCGCCACCTAGACGATCAGCTCGGAGTCGACGCGCTTCACGCCCGCCGCATTGACTGCAAGAACGCGCGCGTCGACGGATGCGCGCACCACGTGCGCCAACCGGCCGTCGACGTAGTGCAACGCGGCGCCGTCGTCGACGGCCCATCCGCCGGGCAACGACTCCTCGGCGATCGCGGCGGCATACGCGTCGAGCCGGCCCGGCTGCTGCGCGTGCGGGTTGAAGCTGCCGGGGAACCAGCCGAGGCCGTCGTACAGCGGCGTGAGCGGTCCGTACGACATGGTGAAGCCCGCGTCGAACCAGCACATCCCGCCCGCGCTCGCGCCGCCGACGACGCAGTCGCGTGCCGCCGCGCGCAGCGCAAGTGCGCGATCCAGCCCGTGCGCGCGCCATACCGCGAGCATGCTCGCGGTGTTCCCGCCCGCTACGTACACGACGTCGCACCGGTCGAGAAACGCGTCGAGGTCCTCGACGTCGCGATCCTGGAACAGCGCGAGGTGCGAGGGCTCGCACGGGAGCACCTTGGCGATCTCGTAGAAGCGGGCCAGCATCACGGGCGAGTCGCCCGACGCGGTCGCGAGGAAGCACACCCGCGGCGTCTCTACGCCGGCGGCTTCGAAGAGGTACCGCTCGAGCGCCGAGGGCGGTCCGAAGGGGCCGGGACTCTCGTAGCCGCCCATCGCGATCACCTGGAGCGCCATGGAGTCAGTGTCGCAAAAGTCGATCGGGGTCGTCGCTGAAATCGCGGATCGAGCCGACGTTGCGCAGCGCGACATGCACGACGGTCGGCTGCAACGAGTGGCAGATCCCCACCATCATCGACGGCAGCTGATCGGCGACGGGAACCGCGTCGAGATCCATCCCGCGGCCCATGCCGATGTCGCTCGCCCGGCGCAGCACTATCGCCGACTCCGCATTGTCTTCGGGCAGCGTCGTGTCGGCCCAGCGCATGAACCCGCCCTTCCACGGCGCGTCGTCGAACGGTGGTTGCGGATCGACGATGCCCTCCCACGTCAGCGTCCACGCGAGGCGAAGGTCGCCGTCGACCCATAGGCGCACGTTGCTGTCGCCGGTCGCGGGATCGCGCCGGGGAACCTCGACGTCGTAGACGCGCTCGCCCCGACCCCACGCCGCGTGCGTGATCGCGTGGCACGCGGTGTCGAACTGGTGGGTGCAGTTCTGCTTCGGATCGGTCCAGCGGCCGGCGGCCGTGAACCGGCGGGACAGCGGCATGCCCGCGAGCGCACGCAGCGGCTCGGCCGCGTCGGGACACGTCGACCACGGCCAGCGGTACGACTCGGCCTCGGCGGACACGACGCGCTCGCCGTCGTAGGTGAGCGTCACCACGAAGTGATGGAAGTCGTCTTCGAGCTCCGAGACGATCACCCCCGGCTCGCGCGTGACGACACGAATGCGGCGCCGGTACGCATCGGCGTCGAGGTCGAAGTCCGGAAGGCTCATGAACGCGTTCCCGTGTCTTTGCCGCCGGCCGCGCCGGGGTACGCGCCGCCACCGAACTGTGCGTCGAGTGCGTCATAGTCGACGGCGAACCCGTCGCGGGGGAGCGCGGTAACGAACTCGACTGTGCGCGGCTTCTTGTACGACGCGATGCGATTCCGGCAGTGCGCGATCAGCTCGGCTTCGGTCGCGATCACGCCCTCACGCAGGACGACGACCGCCTTGACCGACTGGGTCCACGTGGGATCGGGTACGCCGATCACGGCCGCGTCGGCGACCGCCTCGTGCTGCTTGAGACAACCCTCCACTTCGGCCGGGTAGATGTTCTCCGCCGCCGACTTGATCATCTTCGTCTTGGGTCCGATGAACGTCAGCGACCCGTCGACCTCGCGCCGGCCGAGGTCGTTGGTGTGGTGCCAGCCGTTGCGGAAGCGGTGCGCGGGCTCGTCGGGCCGGTTCCAGTAGCCGTTCATCACGAGCGGGCCCCGGCAGCAGATCTCGCCCACGTCACCGGCGGGAAGCTCGTGGTCGTCGGGATCGACGACGCGCAGCTGCATGAGCGGCGACGTGCGGCCGTGAAAGCCGATTCCACCGACGCCGAGCGCGGCGAACGTCAGCATGCCGACGACTTCCGTCTGTCCGTAGCCGCCGGGGTAACGCGCCCAGGGCGACGTGTCGACGGTCACCATCTCGTTCCAGTCGGGCGCGCCCGAGTAGGCGCGCAGCGACGTGAGGTCGTAGTGGCGGTCGGCGTTCAGCTTGCGGATCTGCTTGGGCGTCGGGCCGAGGAGTAATGCGCCGGTGCACTTCTCGGACTCGATCAACCGGCAGAGCTCCTCAGCGTCGACGCGCGGCGTGAACACGTTGGTGCCGCCGTGCACGTATGTCGCGAGCGTCGAGAAGAACGTCGCGATGTGGAACAGCGGCCCGCAGTTCAAATACACGTAACTGCCGTCGATCTCGGCCAACCGGCCGATCATGAGCGCCTGGCCGACGAGCGCGGTGTGCGACAGCATCGCCGCGTTCGGACGCCCGGAGAACGCCGCGGTGTACATCAGCATCACCGCGTCGTTCGGATCGACCGCAACCTCCGGATCGTCCGGCGCGCCCGCGGCGAGCAGCGCTTCGTATTCGCCGCCGTCGTGTTGCACCCAGCGCGCCGAAGCGGCCGCCGTCGACTTCGTCCGGGCCGCGCGCGCCGTGTCACCGACCTCGGCTTCCTGCCACACCGCGACGGCGGGAGAGAGATCGTCGAGCACGAACGCGAGCTCGTCGGCCGACTGCCGCCAGTTGACGGGGCAGAACGACGCACCGAGCTTGGCCGCGGCGAGCAGGCACTCGAGCACACGGAACGAGTTCTGGCCGAGCCAGACGATCCGATCGCCGGCACCGACACCATCGGCGCGTAGGGCGTTGGCGAGCTGGTTCACGCGCCGGTCGAGGTCGGCGTACGAGAGGCGCACGGAACCGTCGACCGCACCCGTGCGGTCGGGCCGGGATCGACGGTGCTCGCGCAGCACGTCGCCGAGCGTCAGGCCGTGCAGAGGTGACATCGGCGTCAGGCTAGGTGACAATGTCGAGATGACGACGAGCGGCAAATCGGATGCGGCGACCCTTGTGATCGACTCCGACCAGCACCTCTACGAGACCCGCACGACGTGGCTCGACCACATCGATCCCGCGCATCGCGACGACGCGCTCCGCATCGTGAACGACGAGCTCGGCTACCCGTGGTTGAGCTGGGGTGCGGATCGCAAGCTCGGTCCGGTCGACGTGCAGATGCCGGGCCAGACGAGTGAGCTCGGTGATCGCCGCGAGCGCATTCGCGCCGGGCTGGCGCCGGAGTCGAACTACGACGAGACGCTCCCGCTCGACTACTGGGACCCGAGCGCGCGCGCCGAACGGCTCGCGGCGATGGGTGTCGACGAAGCCGTCGTGTTCCCGAACTTCGGTCTCCTGTGGGAACGCCGGCTCGACGTCGATCTCGGTTCGCTCACGGTCAACATGACCGCGTGGAACCGGTGGTGCGCGTCGGTGGTGTCCGACGGTCGCGGGCGCGTGCACCCCGTCGCGCACTTGACGTTGCGTGATGCGACCTGGCTCGACCGCGAGCTCGCGGACCTCGAGCGCGCGGCGTGCACCTCGCAATGATCGCCCCCGCGCTCGTCGACGGCCGGCCTCTCTCACATCCCGACCACGATCGGATCTGGCGCGCGTTCGTGGAACACGGTGTCACGCCGGTGTTCCACGTCGCCGATCAGCGCCGCGTGTTCGACGACGTCTGGTACTCGGCGCCCACCGAGGATTCGTTGCCGCCGTTGGAGTCGATTTTCCTGTGGACCGCGGCCGCCCTCGCGTGTACCGACCTCATTCTCAACGGCACGCTCGAGCGGTTCCCCGAGCTGCGCATCGGGATCGTCGAGCTGTTGGCCGTTTGGGTGCCGATGTTCCTGATGATGCTCGACGGCGGCACGCAGTTCACGACCAAGCTCAACGGCCGCCCCGTGTACCCGTTGCGGATGCGGCCGAGCGAGTACTTCCGGCGCCAGGTGCGCGTCTCGTCGTTCTCGTACGAGCTGCCGGGGCGCCTCATCCGTGACACCGGCGACCTCTACATGTGCTGCTCCGACTACCCGCACTCCGAGGGCACGGCGACACCGATCGCGGACTACGAGGGCAGCGCGAAGCCCATCCGCCCCGTCGACGCACCCGGTTTGTTCGGGAAGAACGCGTCGATGCTGCTGACGCCCGCGTAGCGCCCGCGGAACGTCAAACGGTCCGCAGCAGCTCGGTCGGCAGCGAGCCCTCGAACCAGAGTGTCGTCTCGACCCGGCGGGCGATCTTCCAACCGTCGGCGGTGCGCACGAAGTCGTCGTCGTAACGGCCGCCGACGTAGAAGAAGTGCAACGGACCCTCGCGGGTTGCCGCACCCTGCGGGTTCGTCACCATGGTGCGGGCCGTCGCGCGATCGCCGCTGAGTTGCACGTCGATGTTCGACATCAAGTGCTGCGTCACCGGGAACGCGGAGATCATCTTCTCGAGCCACGAACGGATCTGGGTGTACGGGCCCTTCTTGCCGCCCGGGTTCGACGAGTAGTCGACCTCGGCGTCGGCGGTGAAGCACGTGTCGAGCAGTTCCCAGTCTTTGGT
>JBBQER010000060.1:0-25311 GCA_038320885.1 Acidimicrobiia bacterium | reverse complement strand
GGCTCGACGTAGATCTCCTCGACGACGCCGAGGCGGGTGCCGTCGCGCAACGGCTCCCAACGAGCGATCCCGTAGCCGACCACCGCGTCGTCGGTCGTGCCGACCGCGACGAGCGCGTCGTCGCGGTCGCTCAGCTCGGCGATCGCGTTGTCGAGGGGCTCGGGCCGCGCCTCGCGCGTCGCCCAGAGCAGGCCGCCCCGTTCGCCGACCAGCTCCCGGCGCAGCTCGCGCGCGAGCTCGGCAACGCGCGCGAGCTCGGTCTCGTGCGCGACGCGCGCGTCTTCCACGGATACCTACGCGGAGATCTGGTCGATCTTGCCGAGGATCGTGCGCCGCTTGCGGTTGGCTGCCTCGAAGGCGCGCACGGCCTCGAGCTCGTCGGCGGAGAGCCCGGCCAGCCGTTGCACGACCTGTGACGCCGACAACGAGTTGTAGCCCGGGATCGGGAGCATGGGATCGGCGTGCGAGCCGTTCGTGTCGGTGGGCGGCGCCGGCGCTGCGGGTGTCTTCGGCGCGGGCGCGTCGGCGGCCGGCGCGGATGGAGCGGGTTGCGCCGCCGGTGCGCCGCCGGTGTCGTCGGATCCGGCGATCGAGCCCAGCAGCGACTGGGCGCGCTCACGCGCGGTGTCGACCTCGCGCTCGACCCGCTGGCGCACCATCGGGACCCCGAACGCGATCGCGACCTGACCGATGCCGCGCGCGGTCGTCGTGCGTTGCTGGACCTGGGCCTGTCGGCGATCGATCTCGGCGCGACCCCGCGCGACGAACATGTTGACGAAGGCCGGAGCCATGTCCTTGAAGTACAGGCCGACGCCGATCGGCGCGTACACGAGGACTTCGAGCGTGTGTTCGATGCGGTCTTTCCGCTCGGTCATGCGGGGTCTCCAGGCGATTCGGGCGCACGATCGGCCAGACGATCAATCGGCGCGGGCGAGTCTACGAAGCCGGCCGGGCGCTCGCGCTTTCGGAGCCACGAGCCCTCACGCAGTATCGAGAGCACTACCGCGCCGGCGAGCAGTATTCCGGACGTCCAGATGATCCACTCGCCGTAGCGCACGTACGGGGTCTCGCCGCTCGTCGCGGTGACGGTCGCCTCGAGCACGGTGCGGTCGAACAGCCTGGTCCGTTGGTGCACCACGCCGTTGGCGTCGATGATCGCCGAGATCCCGGATATCGCAGCTTGCACCACCGGCCGGCCGGTCTCTGCCGCGCGCAACTGTCCGATCGCCACGTGTTGCGCAGAGTTCGCCGATCGCTCGTAGGAGCGGTTGTTCGTCGACACCACGAGCACCTGGGCCCCGTCTCGCACGAGCGGCCGAACCTGGTAGCCGAACGCCGACTCGAAGCAGATGATGGTCGCGACCTCGTGGCCCGCGATCGCGAAGATCCCCGGCCGATCCCCGGGCTCGAAATCGCGCGGGACCCGGTCGAGCACGTGGATCCAACCCGAAAGCTCCGCGCGAAACGGCACGTACTCGCCGAACGGGACGAGGTGGCGCTTGGCGTACGTCCCCTCGACGGCGCCTTCGGGGTCGAACAGCACGTTGAGGTTCAGGGCTTTGGTGCCGGCCGGTTTGCTCCCCTGCGCGGGCGCGTCGGCGACGGCGTTGGCGAGCACCCACGCGCGCGTGCGCTTCGCGACGGCGACGAGACGGCGGCGCAGGTAGGGATCGGTGCGCGGATCGGCGTCCATGCTCGACTCGGGAAAGATCACCAGGTCGACGGGATCGCGCACCCGTGTCGCCAGCCGGAAGTGGCTGGTGGGCAGGTAGCGCGCCTTTTCCTCGGCGGCGGTCAGGTCGCGGTTCTTGTCGTTGCCCTGCAGGATCGCCACCCGGAGTGTGCCGGTCGGATGCGGCGCGGTCCGGACTCCGGCCGCGACGATGGGCAGGACGACGACGGCGGTGAGCCCGGCGCCGAGTCGGGCCCAGCTCGCGCGGGCAACGCGGCGGTGGTTCCACGCCTCGACCACTGCGTCGGCCAGGAAGGCGTTCAGCGCGACCGCGAAGAACGTCACCAGCTCGACGCCGCCGTCGCTCGCCAGCGCGCGACCGATGCCGATGTCATGAAAGGCGAAGCCGACCTCTCCCCACGCGAACCCGCCGAGCGGGACGCGCGCGACGGTTGCCTCGGCGAGCACCCACACCGCGGCGATGAGAAACGGATTCGCGATTCCGCGCCCGCGGAGCCGGCCGAGGATCGCACCCGCGCCGGCCCAGTACGCCCCGAGCGCGATGACCAGCGGGACGATTGCGATCGTCCCGAAGTACCACGACCAGGACATGAGAATCGCGTAATAGGCGGCGGCCGCGACGAACGCCAACGCGGCGGTCGTGCGCGCGCGTTGCTCACGCCATGCGACGAAGAGCGGGATGAACGCGACGCAGGCCAGCGGGCCGAGATCGAACGGCGGACGGGCGGCGGCGAGCAGCGCTCCGGTGACGGCGGCCGCGCCGAAGCGCGCCGCCGTCGGGCGGTTCACGCGCAGTCGCGGCAGATCATGCGTTTCTCGTCAGCGAGCTGGTGCCGAGGGAGCACGAGAAAGCAACTCCGACAGAGGAACTCGTTCTCGCGGCGGGGGACGATCTTGGTGCCGCCCTCGCCCGGCTCGTCGGGCTCGTCGTCGTCGTCCTCACCTTCGAGCCCGGCGGCGACGGTGCGCTCGCGCAGCACCACGTCGAGCGCCTCCTCGACGTCGTCGGGGTGGAGCTCCTCGTCGAGGTCGACGACATCGTCGTCTTCCTCTTCCTCGACTACCGGCTCGGCCGGCACGGGCACGAGACCCACGACCGGCGGAATGACGACGCCTTCGACGTCTACCAATGGGTCCACAACCTCGTCGTCGTCCTCGAGGAGCGCGTCATCATCGAACTCCTCTTCGATTACTACTTCCTCGTCGAGGTCTTCCTCGTCGAGCTCGGGTTCGTCTTCGAACTCGTCATCGCTCATAGTGCTGGGCGCCCTCGTGGGAGAATGAACATCGCGGCGGCCTCAACACCAGAACCCTCGCAATGCTTCCCGACAATGCTTCCGGCGGGACGATTCGTGTCCACGGCCCGACCGGGGGCGCGGAGTATAACGCCGGCTACGGGTGCTGCTGACCCGTTCGGTGCGGACGGGTCCAGGAGATCCGTGGGGCCGCTGGGTGGCCCGAACTGCACGCGGCAGACGGGTTATCGCAGCGTTCTCTACCGATGCTCCTGGACGTCCGCCGAACCCCTTGATTTCGCCCCGCCCCCCGCACGGTCACCGGTATCGCTGCGACCCGATGCGAGTGGGGCGTCGAGTAGTACGCCTCAGCAAGGGCACTGCTGTCAAACGGAACCGGAACGCGATGACCAGCACCGACGCGCGTCGGCGCAGGTCAACGGCGCGAAGATTCTTCGACGAAAACTTTCGTTATAAAAGCGCGCAGTTCGGGTAATCGCGCGGAAGTTGCACTGGTTCGGCGCGTCAGCTGCGCACGACGCGTCGAGCTTCGGCGGCGCGTTCGGCGTCGAGACGCTCGAGATCGCTTTCACCGTGATCGACGTATTTCATCGCGGCCGCGATCGCCCGGTGGCCCGCGCGCTCCGCGATCAGCCGGTGCATGGACTGCGCGATCCTGCGGTAGCTCGGATGACCTTGCGGCGAGCTGCGCAACTCGCAAAGATGCATCGCTTCACGCGCGTTCATGTGAATCACGTATCGCATTCGGTACGCAAGCGATACGGCATACGCAGCCTGATCCGGGAAGCGATCGAGCAGCACGTCGTGGAGTGCCGCGGACCGTTCCATCGCGTCGTCGAAGCGCGCGCCCATATTGTTGTCGATGAGCGGCGCCGGCACGACGTAGCCGTGACGCGGCGAGAGCTTCTGCCACTCGATCGTCAACATGCGGTGCCGCTGCAGATCGCGGAACGCTCCGTAATCGCCGAGGACGTCGAAGCGGTACGAGGTTCGTTCGAACGCGCGGCCGGGCTTGTGGCGCCGGTTGGTCCGGTCGCCGACGTAGGCATGCACCAACGCGATGCGATCGTCGGCCGGGAGCCGGCGCACGCGGTCGAGCAACTGCGACTCGGGCAGGTCGGTGTGCGGGTAACAGATGGCGGCCAGCACCTTGTCTTCACCTTCGGGATCCCAGTCGAGCAGCGCCACGTCGGGCGTGGGCTCGGGCTCGTCGTCACGGAAGATGCGGGACACGACGCCGGCGGTGTCGTCGCGCGTCTTCGCCAGGTAGTCGGTCCAGGCGCCGCCCCGATCGGGCCGATCGACCCGCGTGAGGAACGACGGGATGACCTTGCGCAGCTCCTCGAGCATCAGCTGCGCGTAGATCTGCGCCTCGGGGAGCGGGTGCGCGCGCATCCGGAGGAGCAGCGCCTCGTAGCCCTGCCCGGTTCCGTACACACCGACGTTCGAGATCGTCGCCGCGGGAAGAATACCGCGTACGGTGTCGCACGCCTTCGCCTTGATCGTCTGCTTGTAGACGAAGTCGGAATCCGATGGTTCCTTCGGATAGCGCTCGCGCGCCCACTCCATCATCTTCTCGAGTAGCGCGTGGTAGATGTCGAACAGTCCATCGAGGTCGGCGACGTACCGCATTCCGAGCGGCGACTCGCAGACCTCCGACGGGCGGAAGTACCGGTACCTTCCCTGGAACCGCGAGTCGTACGGGATGTAGCGCGTCGACTGCTCGAGGTAGGCCATCAAGCGGCCCCACTCGAGGATCTTCGTGAGCAGGTTCGATGCCTGCTCACACGCGAGGTGGACACCACCGAGTTGCGCGACCGAGTCGTCGCCGTACTCGAAGAACACGCGCTCGTAGAGCTGCTCGGCGCGCGCGAGCCCGACGGTCGCGTCGACGGTGAGGTCGCCGGTGAGATCGAGATCGCCGACGAACTCGTCGAGGAACAGACGGCGCAGGCTCTTGTCGGAGCGCGAGTACCGCGCGAACAGCGCGCCCTTCACGACTTCCGGCAGGTTGATCAGCGCGAAGACCGGCTGGTCGAGGTTCGTGAAATACGGCCGCAGCGTTACCGCCTCGTCCTCCGTGAACCGCTCCGGCGAGTAAAGCATGGACGACGAACTGTACCGGTGGTCTCCCGCTTCGCAGAGGACCTCCGGGCTCAGATCAGGAGGCGATATGCCCCCGGGAGCACCCGGATCGTGATCTCGGTCGTAACCTCCCGGCGGGCCACGCCGTCGACCTCGCAGGGTGCAGCGGGCCGGGCGCGGAGGCCGATCACGGCCGCGCCGCGCTGGTGAATTCGGGGATGCGGTACATGACCGCCGGTGGGCAGGCGGGCGCGCATCTGGCGCCGCTCCCCCTTTGCGAGCTCGTAGACCTGGATCTCGGCCTTGCCGTCGCCCGGGTGGCCGCGCGGCACGACATCGAGCCCCCGGAGGAACTGGCCGATCGCGATCACCACGGTGGTGGCGCTGCCGGCGAACCAGCGACGGCCGTTGAGCTGGATCTCGAGCTCGAGCGGAGGGCTCGAGCGGCGCAAGCGGTCAGGCGGGGTGCCGAAGATGCACATGTTCACGGCCAGGGTGCCGTCTCCGAGCTCGAGCACATCGAGCGGGAGCGCGTGCTCGCGCGCTTCCCCGCGTCCGAGCCCGACGGCGCGTGCGAGGTCGCTCGTCGAGTTCGGGATGAATTTGATGAGCGCGCCCGGGGCGGCGCCGAACGCATTCGCGAGCGCGGCGTCGTCCCCTTCGACCTCGACGTCGGCCGGCGCTTCGGCCCGGCCCCCCCACTCTTCGCCGGGCCGGATCATTGCCCGCGGTCGGGGTCAGGGGTGTCGGACGACGGCGGGTCGGGCACCGTGACCATGCTCGAAGCGGCCACGACGCCCCGCCGGCACACGTCGGCGCCGTCCCGTGCCGTCGCCGAGGTCTCGGCACTCGGGGCGACGTCGGCGATCTGGCGCAGCAGGTCGATCACCTGCTTGACGTTGCGGACGAAGTCGCCGCCGGTCATCTCCTCGTCCTCGAGGATGTCGGTGAGCTCGTCACCACGCGCCCATGCATACATCGCGGCCGCGAAGCCGGGATCGGGACGCCGGGTCTCGCGGAGCCGCTGGTCGCGTTCGGTCAGATTGAGGTCACGCGCGATGCGCTCGATGTCCCGGACGCGTTGCTTGACGAGCGGCGTCGGCCACCGGCGCGGGGGCATCGGCTCGTCGCCGTCGGGTCCCCGGCGCTGGTACACGAAGCACGACACGACGGTGGTGATCTCGGCCGCGTCGAGTCCGTCGACCAAGCCGGCGCGCAGCGCTTCGGCGACGACCAAATCGCACTCGGTGTTGAGACGGGCAAGGAGGCTGCCGCTCGGGAGCAACTCCCATCCGCGCACGTAGCCCCACGACTCGAGCACCGCGAGCACGCGATCGAACTGGCCGGCCAGCGTCTCGGTCTTGCCCGCGATGCGCCGCTCCAACCGGGCGACATCGCGGGCGATCCGGTCGGCCTGCCACGCGCCACGGAGCGCGACGTCGGTGCCGCTGACGCCGTGCAGCGGGTGGGCGCGCATGCGGGCTTCGACATCCCGGACGAGTGCGTCCGGATCGTCCGCGCTCGCATCGTCGCGATCGGGCAGACGCCGGAGCAGTGCGACCGTCGCCCGTTGGAATGCCGGGCTCCGGGGTGCGAACGGGCGAGGCAGCTCGATAGTCGCGACCCGGCGGATGGGGCCCGGGAAGTCGTCGGTGGTCAGGCGCACCGTCGTGCGCTGCTGGGTGAGGGCGAGCACGCGATTGCCCGAGCGACCGCGCTCTTGCTTCAGGACCACCGCCCGCCCGCCGCGGCGAGGGGCCATGACGACGTCGCCGGGTCGGAGCTTGTCGAGGCGGCTGTCCTGGACCGCGTGAGCCGCCCGCCGCGCCTCGTCTCGGGACGCGAGCAACGCGCGGTACTCCTCGATGTCGCCGTTCGGAACCCGGGCCGCGTCGCGTGCCCGGTCCAGCTGCTCGCGGGTCTTTTCCAGCTGCCTCGTGAGCGCGACCGCATCGCGGTCGGCGTGATACTGCGCGAAGGACAGGTCGAGGAGCCGGCGCGCTTCCTCGCGCGGATAGCGCTGCACGAGGTTGGCCGCCATGTTGTAGGTGGCCCGGAAGGACGAGGTGAGCGCATAGGTACGGCGCGAGGCCAAACCGGCGACCTGGTCGAACCCGACGAACGGGTCCCAGAGCACGACGGCGTAGCCGACGTCGTCGATACCGCGCCGGCCCGCGCGCCCGGCGAGCTGGGTGTACTCGCCCGGTGTCAGCAACTCGTGGTGTTCACCGGTGAACTTCGACAGTTTCTCGACGACCACCGAGCGCGCGGGCATGTTGATGCCGAGGGACAGCGTCTCCGTCGCGAACACGACCTTGAGCAGGCCCGCGGTGAAGGCTTCCTCGACCGCTTCCTTCATCGGCGGGACCATCCCCGCGTGGTGCGCGGCCACGCCCGCCTCCAGGCCGGCGATCCACGAGTCGTAGCCCAACACCTCGAGGTCGTCGTCGGCGAGGTTCTCGAGGTGGGCGTCGGCGATGCGCCGGAGTGCGACGCGGTCGGTGGAATTCGTCAGCCGCACACCGCCCGCGAGGCATTGCTCGACCGCCTGGTCGCAACCGGCGCGTGAGAACACGAAGACGATCGCGGGCAGCATCTGCTCGTCGGCGAGCCGCTCCACCACCTCCGTGCGCCACGGCTTGCGCAAGCGCGGCCGGCGGGCCCGGTTCGCGCGGGCAGGCCCGCGGCCCTCGAGACGCGCGATCACCGGGTTCGGTCGCAGCTCCCCGGCGTCCTCGACGAAGGTGGGCAGGAGATGCAAAGCCTCGGCGCCGCGCTCGCCGACCAGGTAGAGGTGCTGGAGCTCGACGGGGCGTCGCTCCTCGATGATGGCCTCGGTCTCGCCGCGGACCGTCTGCATCCAGGCCGCGACCTCCTCGGCATTCGAGACGGTCGCGGACAACGCGACGATCGCGATGTGGGGCGGCAGGTGGATGATGACCTCTTCCCACACCGCGCCGCGTGTTGCGTCCTGGAGGTAGTGCACCTCGTCGAGCACCGCGAAACGCAATCCTTCGAGTGCGGGCGAGCGGGCATAGATCATGTTGCGCAGGACTTCGGTCGTCATGACCACGATCGGCGCATCGCCGTTGATCGCGTTGTCGCCGGTGAGCAGGCCGACGTTGGCCGCACCGTGGATGCGCACGAAGTCGCCGAACTTCTGGTTCGACAGCGCCTTCAGCGGCGTGGTGTAGAAGGTCTTGCCTCCCGACTCGAGTGCGGCCGCGATCGCGTACTCGGCGACGAGCGTCTTGCCGGATCCGGTGGGCGCCGCGACGAGCACCGACCGTCCGGCATCCAGCGCATCGAGCGCGCGGCGCTGGAACGGGTCGAGCGGGAACGGATGCTCCGACTCGAAGCGGTTGCGCAGCCGAGCGCTGCCGGTCACGGGCCCGTGGTCGTGGCGACGCTCGGGGTCGGTGTCGTGGTCGCCGGGGCACCGGTCGCGCCGGGTGCACCCGTGGTGCTGCTCGCGCCCGTTGCTCCGGTGGTGCTGCTCGCGCCGGTGGCGGCGGTGATGCTCGGAGGCTGCGTGCTCGGCGTGGGGATCGGCTTCGGCGGCGCGACATCGTGACGCAGCAGGCCGCCGGGCCAGGCGAAGCCGGCGCCGATGGCCGCGACGAGCACCACCCCCAGCGCGATCGGCAAGACGACCTTCTCGCGCCCGCGGGCGCGACGGCTGCGCAGCACCAACAACGTCACGCCGCCCCCGACCAGCAGCGCGACGATCACGACTGCGCTCGATCGCGGCTGACGGTTCATCAACCCGCCGGTGCCCCGAGTCCCCGGCGGTCCCGGGCGCATCAGCCAGATCAGCAGGGCGGTGACAATGACGATGCCGCCGGCCACGGCCGCGGCCCGGACGATGTCGGCCCGGCTCCGGCGGTGCGGGACCGGCGTGCGCCGGCTGCGTGCAGGGCTCATCGTTTCATCAACCGCCCGATCAGGATCGAGGCCTCGTAGAAGATGTACAGAGGAACGGCCATGAACAATAGGGAGAAGGGATCCTGGCTGGGAGTGATGATCGCGGCGAAGGTCGTGATACCGACGGCGGCGAAGCGCCGCACGTGGCGCAGCTGAGCCGTGGTCACCGCTCCGACCAGCAGCAAGAAGATCAGGAGGAGCGGGAATTCGAACGCGAAGCCGAACGCCGCGAACATCAGCATCACGAGCGTCAGGTACTTGTTGGCGTCGATCAGGGGCCGCAACTCGGGCCCGCCGATCCCGAGGAGGAAGTCGAGCGCCTTCTCGACCGTGAACCAGGCGACGAAGCAGCCGAGGACGAACAGCACGACCGACCCGACGACGAATCCCACTGCGTACCGGCGCTCCTTCGGGTGGAGGCCGGGGACGATGAACCGCCAGATCTGGAACATCACGATCGGTACCGAGAGGGCGAGCCCTCCGTAGCCGGCGATCTTGAGCCGGACCAGCAGGGGTGCGAGCGGGTCGGTGACGATCAGCTTGCAGCCGCTCTTCCCGCAGCCCTGGCTGTTCCGCGTGACGTGCTCGTACGGCCCCGAGAGAAAGTTGAGGACCGTGTTGTAGAAGATGAACACGAAGATCCCGCAGAACACGATCGCCCCGAACGAGATGAGCAGGCGCTTGCGGAGCTCGATGAGGTGCTCCATCAGCGGCATCGTCCCCGCGGGCGCGCGGTTCCGGTTTCTTCGGCGCAAGGTCGGCACGGCGCGTCGCCCGGTCAGATGAACGAGTCGGAGGGGCCGGAGAAGCCGCGCTCGTGGACGCCCTGATCATCGGCCGATTCGACCGCGATCGAGGTCACGTCGCCGGTATCGGTGACGCCGGGGGCGGAATCGCCGGCCGAACCGTGAGGCTCGTCGGAGGCGTTGTCGCCGGTCGGGTTCTCGTCGGCGTTGCCCGTGACACCGGCATCGACCACGAGGTGGTCGTCGGGCTCGAGCGCGGATGCGGAGCTCGACTTGGTGCCGTGTTCGGGATGCAGCACCATGTCGAGCTCGCCCCGGACGGTGTCCTGCATCTTGCGCAGCTCGCGCAGCGCGGAACCGACCTGGCGGCCGACCTCCGGGAGGCGCTGCGGCCCGAAGACGAGCAGAGCCACGACCAAGATGATGAGTATTTCGGCAGGTCCGACGCTCATGGTCCGATACGAGTTCGGAGCCCGAGGGTAATGCGGACTACATGCCGCGCTGGAGTCGTGCCGTGTCCCGGCCGGTGCGCGCGCTCTGCGTGCGCAATTCGATCAATGCGGGGCGCAACTCGCGCCCGAGTCGGTCGAGTGCGGCCTCGGTCGGTGGGATCTCCCGACGCAAGCGTGCGACCAGCGCGGCCAACCACCCGGTGCCGAGTGCGGCGACCACGAGAGCGAACGTCCACGTCACAGCAAAAGCCTACCGGAGCCGGAGTCGACCATTGCTAGCGGTTGAGGGAGCGCCGAACTTCAGCGGCGAGCTGTTCGTACCAGTCGCCGCCTTCGAGAAGGAGGTGGAAGTCGAGCAGATCGTCGGGCGTGAGCGGTGCGCCGATGCGAGTCTCAGTGAGCTCGGCCGGCAGCCGCCAGACCTGCATGCGCACGCCGCTCGACACGAGGAGGTCGACGATGCGCCGGCTCGCCTCTTTGGCAACCGCGCCGCGGCACTCCGGGCACTGGAAACAGTAGGAGCCGCGTTCGTCGTCGGCGCACACCCGGACGGTCAAGTCGTCCGCGGTCAACTGCACGTCGCCACAGCTCGGGCAGTTCGCCCTGATCGTCGTCACCGCTTCTTCCCCGTCCTTGGTGGTCTTGGGAACCACGCCCGCCCGCTGGCCTGTGACCTACCCTTCGGCACCCCTCAGGACCCGCTTGAGGCTTCGAACGCGTCATGGCCGTGACGTGCGACGATGTTGTGGTGAGCGACACTCCGGAGGGTGAGGTCCGCGCCGCGGGTGCGCCGCCGAACCCCACGAAGAGAGACGGCTTGCCCATCACGTTCGCCCACCGGGGGGCCCGGATGGACGAGCCGGAGAACACGATCCCCGCGTTCCGGCGGGCGCTCGGCGCGGGCGTGACGGGTCTCGAAACCGACGTGTGGCTGTCTGCCGACGGTGAGGTCGTGTGCGCCCACGACTCGTCGGTACGCAAGGGGCGCCGTCGGTTACGCATCGCGCAGGCGACGGCGGCGGAGCTCGCCGAGATCGACGTGCCGCGCATGGTCGACGTGTACGAACAGCTCGGGACGGGTTTCGAGTGCTCGGTCGACGTGAAGTCGCCGGATGCCGCCGGTGCACTCGTGGACGTGGCTCGGCGCTACAACGCCGTCGAGCGGCTGTGGGTGTGCAGTCCCGATCTCGAAGTGTTGCGTCCGCTACGCGCGGACCCCGACGTCAAGCTCGTGCACTCCGATCGCCGAAAGGCGATTCCGGCGCCGCTCGAACGGCACGCGCACGAGCTCGCGGCACTCGGTATCGACGCGATGAACATGCACCACAGTGAGTGGAGCGCCGGGTTGGTGTCGCTGTTCCATCGCTTCGACGTCAAGGCGTTCGCGTGGGACACCCAGGAGATTCGTCACCTGCGGGCGATGCTGCGCATCGGTATCGACGCGGTGTATTGCGATCGGCCCGAGCGGATGGTGGAGACGGTCAACAGCTGGACGGGCGACCAGGACGCGTAGCTCGCGTGCCCGGGCGCGCGCTCACATGATGCTGATACGTGAGAGCGGCCAAATCCGGAAGAACACGCGGCCGACGATCTGGCTCTTCGTGATGAAGCCGAATACCCGCGAGTCCTTCGAATTGACCCGGTTGTCGCCCATCACCCAATACGAGTCCTTGGGGATCGTCCGGGCCTCGAATGCCGACGTCGTCACCCCGGCGTGCAGGTATTTCTCGGGCAGCAGCTTGCCGTCGATGTACACGTGGCCGCCGTGTCCGGCCACGGTCTGACCGGGCAGCCCGATCACGCGCTTCACGAGATCGTCGATCCCGGGGTCGGCGTGCGGGGGCGCCTTGAACACGACGATGTCCCCGCGGTGCACCGGGTGGAGCTTGTACGAGAGCTTGTTGACGAGTACCCGATCGTGGATCTGGAGCGTCGGGGTCATCGACTCGGACGGGATGTAGAACGCCTGGAAGAGGAAGGTCTTGATCAGCAGCGCGATGACGAGCGCCAGCACGACGAGGCCAACCCACTCGAAGACGGTTTTTCCGACGCCCCGCCCGTTTCCGGTCGGCTCGGTCGGGCGTCCCGTGCCGTTCGCGCCACCGTCCTCGTCGACCGGCGCGTCGATGGGCTCACCGTCTACGGACGGCTGGGTCAGCGGCTCCACTCATGCATCCTCTCATGCGCGACCAGTCGCGAACGGGTCGGGTCGGTCAGCGTCGACGGCTCGGGCCCGATGCTTCCGGCCGGTAACGAGCAAGAACACGGCGAGCGGCGTCGGCCCCGGCCGCCCGGGCAGATTCCGGCCGCAGGACGCGCGCCTCGGGTCCGAGCCGGACGAGCAGGCGTTCGAGCCAGGCCGGTTCACTGATCGCGAGCTCGACCTCGAGCGTGCCGTCGGGCCGGGTGGTCACCGACTCGGCCGGATAGGCGTCGGCGACCCAGGCCGCGCTCGCGTCGAGCTCGAGGGTGACGCGGGGGTCGTCGGGCGCGGGGGTGAACACTTCGGCGATCTCGTCGGTCGGCGCCATCTCGAACTGCTCGGCGGTCGCGCGGAGCGCGCGAATGCGGTCGACGCGGAACATGCGCTCACCGTGGGCGCGGTGGCAGTACGCACTGACGTACCACTCGCCCATCGCGAAGAACGCGAGTGCGGGATCGATACGGCGCGTCGTCAGGTCGTCGCGACCCGCCGACCAATAGTCGATCTCGACGCGCTCGCCGCGGGCTGCGGCATCGCGCACCGCCGCGAGATACGTCGGCTCGCCGACCTCGACGACCACGTTGGGGAGATCGAGCGCGCCCTCGAGCTTGGTGAGCGCGGTCGCCAACGGGCCGGACGGATCGCTGCCCGGCACGGCCAGGAGCGTGCGCCCGGCGGCCAGCAGCGCGAGGCCCTCCGCCGGCGTCAGCTGCAACGGCCGCGAGAACTGGTCGGCGAGATTGATGGTGACGAACTCGCCGTCGTCGTCGACATCGAGATAGTCGCCGGGTGAGTAGGGCGGCACACCGATCATGAGCACGAGGAGGAGATCCTCGTCGAGTTGCTCGAGCGTCATGCCGAACCGGGTCGCGATCTCCTCCTTCGACGCACCGGGATTGGCCACGATCCACGGAACGATGGCGAGGATGCGCTGCACCTCGGCGCCGGCGACCGGCTTCGGGCTCATGACGCACCCGCTGCGCCGGCCGCGACGGTCTCGAGCCACTCGATCATCGCGGCGCGCACCTCGGGGGGTTCGACGATCTCGGCGTGCTCGAGGAATCCCAGCACGAAGCTGCGGAACGCGGCCTGATTGGAGACGGCGACGTCGACGAAGGTGTTGCCGTCGGGACCCGACTCGACCCGGGCGTCGGCTCCGAGCTCGGCGACGACGCCGTCGAGATGGTCCGCATCGACTTCGAGCCGCACGTTCACCGTCGGCGCGTCGCCGAGCAACCACCCGCGATCCTCGATGTGGTCGTCGGGGCGGAAGTCGCCCGGCACCTCGAACGCGTCGGAGTCGCCGACCTCCACGTCGCCGGCGATGCGATCGGCGCGGAACGCGCGTACGGCTCCGCGATCGCGATCGAAGCCGACCACGTACCAATGGCCCCGTTTCGACGACAGCCCCCACGGCTCGACGGTTCGCGTCTCGTTCCGGTAGGAGAAGGTGACGACCGCCCCGCGGCGGAAGGCATCGAACAGCGTGGCCAGCGCCGGTGCGATCGGCAACGACGCGATCGGTGCCGACGCCTGATCGCCCACCCCGCCGAGCTTCATGAGCGCGCCGTGACCACTGCCGTCGCCGAGGGAGATCGCGCTTACCGCGACGCGGAGCGCGGCGGTCTCGTCGGCACTGAGCCCGAGGTCGGGCAGGCAGTAGTCGTCGGGGCGAACGCGGTAGCCGACCTCGTTCCCGTCGCCGATCGTCTCCATGGTGATGGGAACGCCCATGCCGCGCAGGATCTCCTTGTCGCGCTCGAACGCGCGGCGATTGGCCTCGGTCTGCTCGGGGTAGCCCGCGATCTCCCGTACGTACTCCTCGCGCGTGCGCGGAATGCGGGTGTCGAGCATCAGCGCCAGCAGGTTGAGGACGCGTTCGACCCGCGAGGGGGCGTCGGTCACGGCGAAAGGCTACGGGATCCGGTTCGCGGCAACGACGCCGGCCGCGGCCGCCGCTTCGAACAGCACCGGGTCGTCGGTGGCAGGGCGACCCATCGACACGACCGCCAGATCGTGGTGCGCGAAGAGGTCGATGATGCCGACCGGGGGCACGTCGACGAGCTCGTGCCGATCAGTCAGTCCCGCGCGCGCGAGGTCGGCCCGCAAGACGCGTTCCTCCTCACCGCCGACGCACGGAAGAGGAATGAGCGCGCGACCCCGGGTCGCGATGCTGAGGGCGGTGGCGCTGTGATGGGACAGGCCGTGATGGCGCTCGCGCGGATCGGCGAAGGAAACGCGCAAGCACGCGATCGGTACTCCCCCGAGACCGATCGCGGCGTCGAGCACGGGCCCGACCTCGATACCGCTGAAGCCGAGCCGGCTCGCGGTCCCGACGATTCCCGGTCCCATCGCCACGATCGTGGCGTCGGCGTTCACGATGTGCCGAGCCACCGCCAGCGCGCTGTAGACGGACACGGCTTCGTGGTCACCGCCGAACGCGTGACCGCAGGTGATCGTCGCGTCGACGAGCTCCCGGTCGCGCAACTCGGCGACGAGATCCGACAGCGCGAGCGGCAGCGCCGCACCGTCGGTCATCACGTACGCGAGCCTCGCGTCGGGACGTTGCTGCTTGAAAGCGGCTGCAACCGCCGGCACCTGGCTGTGTAGCGCGGCCGCGACGACCGGCATGCCGTCGATCGACGTGATGTCGGTCAGCTCCGCCCAGTGCTCCTCCGCGCTGCCGGTGTCGGTCTGCAGGCTGGTGTACCGGGCTTTCATGATGTGACCCGGCCCCGCCTCCGACCACGCATCACGCGCGAGGTTCCAGTGCACGACGTGCCAGCCGCCGGTCCCGAGCCCGAGATCGACCGCCGTCGTGTTCACGACGACCGCGTCGCCGGCGTCGACGCGCCCGGTGAGCTGCGTGAGCACGTACGCGCGCTCCGGATTCCCGTCGAGCATCACCTCGACCCGCTGCAGCCCCGTCCGCTCCTGCAGGATCCGTTCGACCTTCCCGGTCTTGAACTGCGGCACGCGTCGTACGTTAGGTCGGGGTGGTGGGCTCGGCCGCCGACGCTTCCGAGCACGTTGCGGTGTCGTTTTGGCACACTCGGCGCATGACGCCAATCGACGCCGAACTGACGCAGCTCTCGCAGGCGGAGCTCGTGCAGGAGGTCATCCGTCTCCGCGCGGGTATCCGCGAGCATCGGGACAGCACCGGCCACGGCTTGTGCTGGCACCATCCCGACCTCTGGGGTCTCCTCCCCGAGTCGACCGATCCGATCCCGGTCGTCCCCGAATGGCCGCAGTTCCTCCGCGGCTGCGTTGCCGACCGCCAATCCCTCGACGACCAGCTCCCCGCCGCCCCGCGATCAACGGACGAGCTCGACTCGCGGTGAGCGCCGCGATGCGGTTTCCTCACCGCCGCGTCAATGGAACCGCCGTCGCCGTTCGAGGTCGGCGCCGCCCGGTGGCAACCTCGGCGTTTCTCCTGCGCCGGCGCGATGGGCGGCGGCCGCCCGCTCGGCCAGCTCGAAGACGAACCCAACGTCGTCACTCGACGACATGCGCACCTCGAGCCAGTCCGAAGTTCCCCTTCGCAACTCGACCCGCGCGTCGTCTCGCAGCGTCGCCCGAAGCTCGCGGATCACCGCCCTCGTCAACCGAAGATCGACCACGGAATCCGAATCGAAGTGCGCAATCTCCTTCCCATTGCACCAGAACGCGCCTCCGGGCCCGAACGCCGACGGACTCTCGACAACGCCCTCGAGACCGCGCAGCTGCTCGGCCAGCCGCGTGCGCAAAGCCTCGGTCACGAGCCCACCGCGCGATCTCCCTTGGCGCGGCCCGAGCCTTGGAGCAGGTCGGACCACGGGGTGTCGGTCGCCGGGAGGGCACTCCATCCCGGCATGCTCCAGTGCGGCCAGCTCCGGGTGTGCTCGCGCAGCCGCGCGCACACGTCATCGGGTGGCGCGAACGTAACCCCGATCCCCGCACAAACGTCATGTGCATGCAACACCATCTCGAGCGCACCCCGCGCGGCAAAGTCGTCCGGAGCTCCGGTCGCGACCTCCGGATAACGCCAGATGACGGCCCGCGTTCCCGGCTCGGCGGCCGCGACGAGCGCCGACAGGACGCGGGCGACAGCTTCGAGCGCCTCGATGAGCAACACAGGCGTCGCGCGCGCACCCATTTTCGTCTCCGGCCAGCCCCACTCCGGATAGCCATCCAGCTTCCGAGAAGCCAGGAACAACCCAACCGCAAGAACCGCATCAACAGAGTGATCCGCAGTCTCGAGGCAGCTCCATTCGAGGGTCCCAGCGAGTGCAGACCAGTCCTGATCGATTCCGGTCTGCCAAGCCTCGACGACGTGCCGCGCCAGCAGATCGAAGTCCGCACGCGAGAAAGGCCCGTCAGCGTCGGCGTAGTTCACGCACGAGAGTCTGGCCCATCGGTCAGCGACCCCAGAAACAAGCGCGCTACAACGAAGCGATCAACCGCTCCACCCGCTCGTCCCGCGACTTGAACGGGTCCTTGCAGAGCACGGTCCGCTGCGCTTGGTCGTTGAGCTTGAGGTGCACCCAGTCGACCGTGTAGTCGCGCTTGCGCTCCTTGGCCCGTTTGATGAACGCACCGCGGAGCCGCGCCCGGGTCGATTGCGGCGGCGTGTCGACGGCCTCGGTGATCTCCTCGTCGGTGACGATCCGTTCGACGTCGCCGCGCCGCTCGAGCAGGTAGTAGAGGGAACGGGAGCGCGTGACGTCGTGGTAGGCGAGGTCGAGCAACGAGACCCGCGGATGCGTCAGGGAGAGATTGCCGCGCGTCCGGTACTGCTCGATCAGGTGGTGCTTGATCACCCAGTCGACCTCGGTCTTGAGCTCGAGCGGATCCTTCTCGAGGTGGTTCATCACGTGCTCCCACATCTCGAGCGCCTTCTGCTCGAGCGGCGGCAGGCCGTGGCGCTTGGCGAAACGGAGCGCGCGGGTGAGGTACTCCGCCTGGATGTCGACCGCCGACAGCTCGCGGCCGTTGGCGAGACGGATCCGGCGCCGGCAGGTGGTGTCGTGGCTGATCTCGCGGATGGCGCGGATCGGGTTCTCGAGGGTGAGGTCCCGCCACGGCGCGCCGTCATCCTCGAGCATCCGCAGGATGATCGACGTGGCGCCGACCTTGAGGAAGGTCGCGTACTCGCTCATGTTCGAGTCGCCGACGATCACGTGCAGCCGGCGAAACCGCTCGGCGTCGGCGTGCGGTTCGTCGCGGGTGTTGATGATCGGCCGCGAGCGGGTGGTCGCGCTCGACACGCCTTCCCAGATGTGTTCGGCGCGCTGCGCAATGCAGTACATGGCGCCGCGTGCGGTCTGCAGCACCTTGCCCGCGCCGGCGTAGATCTGCCGGGTCACCAGGAACGGGATCAACACGTCGGTGAACTTGGAGAAATCGCCTTCGCGCTCGACGAGGTAGTTCTCGTGGCATCCGTAGGAGTTGCCGGCGCTGTCGGTGTTGTTCTTGAACAGGAACACTTCGCCGCGGATGCCCTCCTCTCGGAGCCGCTGCTCGGCGCTCTGCACGAGGCCTTCGAGAATGCGCTCCCCCGCCTTGTCGTGGACGACCAGATCGTGGATCGAGTCGCACTCCGGTGTCGCGTATTCGGGATGACTGCCGACGTCGAGATAGAGCCGGGCGCCGTTCTCGAGGAACACATTGCTCGAACGACCCCACGAAACGACCCGCCGGAAGAGATAGCGGGCGACCTCGTCGGGGCTGAGCCGGCGTTGGCCGCGGAGTGTGCAGGTGACGCCGTATTCGTTCTCCAGCCCGAAAATACGGCGCTCCATTGAGGCGAGTGTACGGGTAGCGGGTTCGCCACTGGTCTCGCCGGGCACGAGCCGGAGCAGTGCGGGTCTCCGTAGACTCCGGGGCGTGATTCCGATGAGCCGGCTCACTTCGCTGCAGGGGTCCTTTCGCGCGCATGTGGTGGCAGCCCGCCTGGTCGACGAAGGTTTCGACGTCGAGCTGCGTGGTTCGCTGGGCGGTCCGTACGGTCTGACGGTCGGCGATCTCGCGCGCGTTGACGTCTACGTGCCCGGCGATCAGATCGAAGAGGCGAGCATCGTGCTGCTCGCGACCGAAGTCGACGAGGTCGACGACCGTTTCGACGACGATCGCCCACCGCCCGCTTCGCGTATTCGTCCGAGCGGACGCATCGTCGCCGCGTTGATTCTCTTCGTGCTCGTCGCGGGACCGCTCGCCCAGGTGTTGCGCTGGTACTGACTCCCGGGCGCTGAGGGTCAGGACGTGAGCAGCGTCGTCAGCTCGGTGTTCTTGATGCGCCGGAATGCGCGCCGGGGCCGGGCCCGTTCGAGGAGCGCGACCTCGAGCTGATCGGCGCTCAGCGATTCGCCTTCGCTGCCGAGCACCCGGGCACCGAGCTTGAGCGCGGGGCCGAGGTCCATCCCGTCTTCGTACTGGGTGGCGAGCGCTTCGGTGATCTGCTCGGCCTGGCCGCCGAGCACGGCGTAGCGCTGCTCGTCCATGACCACGCCGTCGTAGAAGAGGTGGTACATCTCCGCGTGGTCGTCGCCGGTCCGGCCCACCTCGGCGACGAGGAGCTCGACTTCGTAGGGCTTCATCTCGTGGGTGAACACCTGACCGAGCGTCTGGGCGTACGCGTTCGCGAGCTCCTTGGCGGAGACGTCCTCGCGTGAGTACGAGTAGCCCTTGAGGTCGGCGTGGCGCACTCCCGCTACGCGCAGCATCTGGAACTCGTTGTACTTCCCCACCGCGGCGAACGCGACGCGGTCGTAGATCTCGCTGATCTTCGAGAGCGTGCGGGACCCGTTGTCGGCGACGATGAGCACGCCGGGCGCGCATTCGAGGGCAACGAGGCTGCGGCCGCGTGCGATGCCTTTCCGCGCGTAGTCGGCGCGGTCCTTCATCACCTGTTCCGGCGAGACGTAGAACGGCATGTTCATGCGGCTGCGACCTCCGGCCCTCGAACACCGTGAAGCGCCGCGTCACCGACCGGGCCTGCGGATCTCCGCCTGGCTTTCATGCGCCGTCGCCCCCTCGTTCGCGGCCGTCGAGGAGTGAACGGCTGCGTTGCTCGACGTCGGGCTCGTCGAAGGCCCGGAAACCGTCCGCATCGATCGCGGCGACGAGTGGGAAGATGCCGCGAACGAGATCGGGTCCACCGGTTGCGACGTCCTCGTCGGCCGCCGCGAAGAGCGCACGGATCGCGAGGTCGACCGTCTCGTCGAGTGACATGCCCTCCCGCCAGCCGGCCTTGATCCAGTTGCGCGCGTGCACGCTGCCCGAACCCTGGCCCTGGTAGTCGTGCTCCTCGTAGCGACCGCCGGTGACGTCGTAGGAGAACACCCGGCCGATCTCGCGCTGTTGGTCGTAGCCCGCGAACAGCGGTACGACCGCGAGACCCTGCATCGCGAGGGGCAGGTTGGCACGAACCATCATCCCGAGTTGGTTCGCCTTGCCCTCGAGGCTGAGCACGTCGCCCTGCACCTTCTCGTAGTGCTCGAGCTGCGTTTGGAAGAGCTTCACCATCTCGATCGCGGGCCCTGCCGCGCCGGCGATTGCGACGCCGCTGAAGTCGTCGGCTGCGAACACCTTGTCGATGCGACGGTTCGCGATCGAGTAGCCCGCGGTCGCCCGGCGATCACCCGCCATCACGACGCCCTCGGCGTAGCGCATGGCTACGACGGTCGTGCCGTGCGGGATGTCGAGCCCGGTCACGGAGCCCGCCCCGATGCTCGGGAGAGCTTGCGGGCTCACCTGGCGCAGGAGCTCGGCGAACGACGGTCCGGGGTCGACATTCGGGGAGAACAGCGGTAACGCGCTGGGTTCAGACATCGAGCGCGGAGCCTACCGCCGCGACTCAACCCGCCAGTGCAGCCGCCCGCCCCCGCACGACGAGGTCGAGCTCCTCATCTCTCGCGAGATACGCCATCGCCGCAGCCAGACGATCCTCGTCGTTAGCGACGTGCCCAATCGCGACGTTGCAGTTGAAGCAGAGGATGCCGCGTACGCGGCCTGTGTCGTGGTCATGGTCGACGTTGTCCGCGCCCGGCTTTCCACAGATCGCGCATCCACCGCCCTGAGCAGCGAGCATCGCTTCAAACTGCTCGAGCGTGATTCCGTACTTGCGCTTGAGGCGACTCTTGCGATTCGAGATCTTCCTGTGGCCGGACGCCGTGAACCGGGCCATGTTTGCCCGCACTCGGTCAGGGTTCTCCCGCTGCCACCTGAGCGCGCGTTCGATCGCCGGACGCGGGTTCGCCCGATATTTGGCAGCTCGCCGCTCAAGGTTGCAGGCCTTGCACTCGGGCCGACGGCCGTCGCGTGCCTTCTTGTCGGTGTAGAAATCCTCGAGCGGTTTGTCTTCGTGGCAGTGCTTACAGCGCTTCACTCACGGATCGTACGCGCCGGGTGAGACACCCTCAGCGTCTGTACAAAGTTCGAATTACTGGCCGCCCTTTTGCACGTAGTTGCGCACAAATTCCTCCGCGTTGTCCTCGAGCACCGAGTCGATCTCGTCCAAGAGATCGTCGATGTCTTCCTTCAACTTCTCACCGCGTTCGGACGTGGCGGGGGCGTCCTCGACGATCTCTTCTTCGCGTTCCTTGGGCGCCGGTTTCTGTTTCCGTTCCCGTTCCGGCATCAAATCCTCCTAGGGCGACGCAAGCCGCTCGACGAGCTGGCGGGGGGTCGTCACCTCTGCGAACAACCGCTCCACGTGCTTCTTGCTACCACGCATCGGCTCCATCATCGGGATCCTTCGGAGCGGGTCGGTTCCCACGTCGAGGACCAGGCTGTCCCAGTTGGCGGCGACCACGGAGTCGGCCCAGCGTGACAGGCATGTACCCCGGAAATAGGCCCGGGTCGTCTCGGGCGGGTCGACCATTCCCCGGCGCACATCGGCTTCGTCCACGAGGCGCTCGATCTTGCCCGCGCGCACCAGGCGCTCGTACAGCGAGCGCGCCGGGCGCACGTCGTGGTACTGGATGTCGAGCAGCGACAGCTTCGGGTCGTTCCAGCTCAGCCCGTCACGGTCGACGTACGCACGCAGCAGATTCCACTTCGTCACCCAGTCGAGCTGGCCGTCGAGCTCCGCCGGGTCGCGTTCGAGGGCGGTGAGCGCCTGTTCCCAGCGGTCGAGCACCTGCGCGCCCATCTCGTCGCCGCCGCACACTTCGAGGCCGGTCTCGTCGGCGTACTTCCGCGCCAGGCGCAGGAACTCCCACTGCACCTCGACCGCGGTGCAACGACCGAGCGACGCCACATCGATGGTCGCGCGGCACGTCGGGTCATGGGACACCGTGCGCATCGACGGCACGGAGCTCGCGATCGAAAGATCCTTGTCGATAAATCCGTCTTCGATCATCGCGAGCACGATCGCAGTCGAGCCGACCTTGAGGAAGGTCGCGACCTCGCAGAGATTCGCGTCGCCGACGATCACGTGCAGCCGGCGGTACTTCTGCGGATCCGCGTGCGGTTCGTCGCGCGTGTTGACGATCGGTCGCTTGAGCGTCGTTTCGAGGCCAACCTCTTCCTCGAAGAAATCGGCGCGCTGACTGATCTGGAAGTCGACGGCTTCCGCGCCGTTCTCCGAGCCGACCTTGCCGGCCCCCGTGAACACCTGCCGGGTGACGAACCACGGGATCAGGTTGCGCACGAGCATCGCGAACGGCACCGCGCGGTCGACGAGGAAGTTCTCGTGGCAGCCGTACGAGTTGCCCTTGCCGTCGCTGTTGTTCTTGTAGACGACGATCTCCTGCCCCGCCGGCAGCAGTTGGCGGGCTGCGTCCATCGATCGCGCCAGGATCCGTTCCCCCGCCTTGTCGAACAGCACGACCTGCAGCGGGTCGCTGCACTCGGGCGTCGAGTACTCGGGGTGCGCGTGGTCGACGTAGTAGCGGGCGCCGTTGGTGAGCACGGCGTTGACGAGGTGCGTCTCGACCTCGGGCGGCTGCGATCCGTCCCGCGCGAATCCGCGCGCGTCGCGGCCGGGGGTCTCGTCCTCGAAGTCCCAGCCGACCCGGTGCTGTTCGACGTAACCGTTGATCAGGAGGCTCGACGCGATGACAGGATTCGGGTCCGGGGCGCCGCGCAACGCCACGCCATACTCGGTCTCGATGCCGACGATCTTCGGGACGGCCACCGGGCCAGTCTACTGATGAGTCCCGCGCCGACATACCGCCTTACGCGGCGGTGACAACGCTGCGTTACAGCGATCTACAGGTATTGACCGGTCGTCACCCGTTCGATTTGCCGGCCGCCCTGCGCGTCGTCGCCTTCGTTGACGATCGTGCGGACGTAGACGATGCGTTCGCCCTTCTTGCCGGAGATCTTCGCCCAGTCGTCGGGGTTGGTCGTGTTCGGGAGATCCTCGTGCTCGCGGAACTCCTGCTTGATCGAGTCGAGCAGGTCCTGGCCCTCGATCCCGCGATCGCCGCCGGCGATGGTGCGCTTGATCGACAGCTTCTTCGCGCGGCGCACGATGTTCTCGATCATGGCGCCCGACGAGAAGTCCTTGAAGTACAGGAGCTCCTTGTCGCCGTTCTGGTACGTCACCTCGAGGAACTTGTTCTCCTCGCCGGTGTCGTACATGTGGTCGACCGCGATCTTGATCATGCGCCCGACCGCCTCCGACGGATCGCCGCCCGCCGACTTGAGCTCGGTGTCGGAGATCGGAAGGTTCGGCGTGAGGTACTGCTGGAAGATCTTGGTCGCGCTCTCGGAGTCGGGGCGTTCGATCTTGATCTTCACGTCGAGCCGGCCGGGCCGCAGGATCGCGGGGTCGATGAGATCTTCCCGGTTCGACGCGCCGATGACGATCACGTTCTTCAGTAGCTCCACCCCGTCGATCTCGGCGAGCAACTGCGGGACGATCGTCGACTCGATGTCGGACGAGATGCCGGTGCCGCGCGTGCGGAACAGCGAGTCCATCTCGTCGAAGAACACGATGACGGGGTAACCCTCTTCGCTCTTCTCACGCGCCCGCTGGAAGATCAGGCGGATCTGGCGCTCGGTCTCACCGACGTACTTGTTGAGGAGCTCGGGACCCTTGATGTTCAGGAAGAACGAACGAGCCGAAGGATTGCCGGTCTTCTCGGCGACGCGCTTCGCGAGCGAGTTGGCGACGGCCTTCGCGATGAGCGTCTTGCCGCAACCCGGCGGGCCGTACAACAGGATGCCCTTGGGCGCCTGGAGCTCGTGCTCCTTGAAGAGATCGCCGTAGAGGTAGGGCAACTCGATGGCGTCCTTGATCATCTCGATCTGCTCGTCGAGACCGCCGACGTCGTCGTAAGAGACGTCGGGCACCTCCTCGAGCACGAGATCTTCGACCTCTGGGCGCGGCAGCTTCTCGAGCAGCAGGCCCGAGCGGCCCTCCATGAGGAGGTGGTCGCCCGCGTGCAGCTTCAGGCCGATCAGACTCTCGGCGAGCTCGCAGATGCGCTCCTCGTCGGCGCGGCCGACGATGAACGCGCGCTTTCCGTCTTCGAGGAGCTCCTTGAACGTGACGACTTCGCCCGCAACCTCGGTCCCGCGTGCGAGAACGACGTTGAGGGACTCGTTGAGGACGACCTCCTGCCCGCGCTGGAGATCGTCGGAGTTGAGCTCGGGGTGGAGCGCAACGCGCATCTTGCGGCCCGCGGTGAAGATGTCGGCGGTGCCGTCGTCGTTGATTCCGAGGTAGGTCCCGTAGCCCGAGGGGGGCATCGTGAGCTTCTCGACGTCTTCGCGCAACGCGGCGATGTGCTCGCGCGCCTCACGCAGCGTGGCGGAGAGCTTCTCGTTCTGGGAGACGGCCTGGGCGAGTTGTCCCTTGGTCTCCAGCAGCCGCTCTTCGAGGGTGCGGACGCGCTTCGGGGCGTCCTGCAACCGGCGGCGGAGGACCACGACCTCCTCTTCGAGGCCTTTGATCGTCTCTTGGAGCTGGGCGACTTGCCCTTCGTAGTCGGCCAGCCTGCGCTCGTGCTCCGCGGCCACCAGGGAACCTCCTCGGTCGTCTTCGGGACCCTAGTCCTGTGTTCAGGGTCCGAAGCGCGCATCCGATACGTTGACGAAATCGAGCGCTCCGCGTTCGATTTGTCACTCCAATGTGTGATAAATTCTCAGACGGTGAAGCCCGTCCCTTGAGTGGCGGGTCAGCCGCAACCAGGTGGACCGCCGACTCCCGGCCGGCCGCCTGCCACCTTTCTTCGACCTCGAGACGCCAAAAGTGAGGGCACCGCGATGAAGGTCTGGATCGACCAGGATCTCTGCACCGGCGACGGTCTGTGCGAGGAGATCGCCCCCGCCGTGTTCACCCTGCTCGACGACGGCCTCGCGTACGTGAAGGAAGGCGACAAGGTCTTCTCCGACCCGGGCGGCGCCGAGGGCCTCGCGTCCTTCCCCGACGACATGCTCGACGCCGTGGTCGAGTCCGCCGAGGAGTGCCCCGGCGAGTGCATCTTCATCGAAGCGGAGTAGCTCCTACTTCCTTCAGGACACCAGGCATTTGCCGGTGTCGACCGGGTTGCGTGCGTTGCGTTGCGTCGCGCCCAGGACCGCGCGAACTTCCACGTCGGTGAGCGCGTAGGCCGTCGCCGTGCGTCCGGGATCGATCGCGAACGCCATCCCGATCACGCGGCCACCGACGTCGAGGAGCGCGCCGCCGGAGTCGCCGGGCGCGAGCTTCGACGCCAGCACGTAGACGTGACGGTGACTTTCCGACGTGCGGTAGATGTCGGTGCCGACCGCGAGGATCTCGTCACCGACCCGCGCCGGTACCGCTTGGAGCGCGCCGCCGCCGGGATGGCCGTAGACCGCGCCCACGGCGCCGACCGACCCATCGACGATGGGGAGCGGCGCGGTGGCGACTGACGGTACGGCGAGCACGGCGACGTCGCGAACCGGATCGAACGCGATTACGCTCGCGGCCATCCGCCGCCCCGCCTCGTTCTCCACCGTCGTCGCGCGCTCCCCCGCGACGACGTGCGCATTGGTGACG
>JBBQER010000059.1:0-26409 GCA_038320885.1 Acidimicrobiia bacterium | reverse complement strand
GCAACGTCGCGCGGGGGCCGGAGGATCTCGTGCAGTGGCTCGCCATGACCTCACGCAACCGCGCCAACCTGATGTCGGTGCACCTCACGTCGACAGTTCGCATCGGCGAGAACCGCGATCGCACCGGCGCCGACAGCTTCGGCCGGATCTGGGGTTTCCACAACCTGCGCGTGAACGACGCTTCGCTGCTGCCCGACGCGCCGGGAGTGAATCCGCAAGGCACGATCATGGCAATCGCGGCGCGGAACAGCGACCACTTCCTGAGCCTCTAGAAGCCCGATCCGCTCGACGTGACCGAACGCGGCCGACTCAGCACGCGTCAGCGCGACGCCGTGGCGCTGGCAATCGTCGCGCTGGTGTTCGCGGTGCCGCTACGCGGTCTGCTGCGCGCGCCCGGTCCGCCGATGGAAGAGGGCTTCATGCTCGTCTTCCCCGAACGCGTGCTCCACGGCGCGATTCCCAACACCGACTTCCTTTATCTCTACGGGCCGGGAAGTTTGTGGGCGTTGGCGGCGGCATTCAAGGCGTTCGGCGTGTCCCTCCTGACCGAGCGCGTGTTCGGTCTCGCGCAGCAACTGGCCATCGTCTTCGGGATCTACGCGCTCGCGCGTCGTTGGGGACGGACGGTCGCGGTCGCGGGTGCCGTCACGTCGGCGTTGATCATCATCCCGTTCGGACTTACCGCGCTCGCGTGGGTCGGCGGCGTCGGGCTCGCGGTGCTCGGGCTTGCGGCCGGGCTCGAGGCCCGCGGGCGTGCAACCGGCACCGACGGCGACCGCAGCGCGCGCCGCTGGGCACTGACCGCCGGTCTGCTGCTCGGCCTCGCGGTGCTGTTCCGGCTCGATCTCGCGCTCGCGGTCGGGCTCGCGAGCATCGCACTCGTCCGCGGCATGCGCCGGCCCGTCGTCAACCGCCTGCTCCTCGGCATCACCATCGGCATCGCTCCGTACGCAATCCAGGTCGCGACCGCGGGCGTCGGCGATTCCATACGCGGGATGGTGCTCGATCCCGTCTTCCACCTGCGCGGCGGACGCGGTCTGCCCATCCCGCCACCGTGGTCGCACGTCGACGGCTTCCTCCAGCGCGCCGGCCTCTTGCAACAGCTGCGCTGGCCGATCCCCGGTCTGCGCGCGTCGCAACAGCTCAGCCTCTGGTTCTTCCTGCTGCTCGCGGTGGTTGTGTTCTCGGTGGTAGAAGGCGTGAAGGCGGTGCGCGCCGATCGCGCGTCGCTCCGGGCCCGCACCATCCTGGTGGTCGCGTTGTTCAGCCTCGGCATCGTCCCCCAGGCCCTACAGCGCGTCGACTCCGCGCACTTCGCGTGGGTCAGTTGCGTTCCATTCGGGTTCCTGCCGGTGGTGCTGTTCGACTTCGCGCGCCGCACTGCGCCGCGATTCTCGACCCGCCGGCTCGCGCTCGGTGCCAGTGCCGCAGTGCTGGCAATCGTGCTCTTCGTGTTACCCGCGTTCACCGCCACCCGCTACGCCGACTACGCACTGCAGACGTTTAACGCGCACCGGCACTCGTACAAGATCGAGCACGACGGACGGGTCTTCTACTACGGCAAGCAGGATCGGGCCGAGGCCGCGAATCTCGTGATCGCCGCCGCCGCACGCATCTCGAAGCCCGGGCAGCGGCTCTTCGTCGGTCCCGGCAATCTCCGCAAGACCCCGTACAGCGACGCGTACCTCTACTACGAGCTGGGCGACCTCGTGCCCGCGACCTATTACATCGAGATGGACCCCGGCGTGGCGAACACGGCCGACTCGGGGCTCGACCGGCAACTGGCGTCAGCCGACATCGTGATCCTGTCGAAGATCTGGGACGACTGGAACGAGCCCAACGACTCCCGCAAGGTCGGTTCCGACAAGCCGGTTCGTGTGCTGGCGCGCGACTTCTGTCACGTCGGCACGTACCTCAGCCTCTACGAGCTCTACCGGAAGTGCCGGTAGCGCTGCTACCGGGAGTGTCGGAAACGGGTTTCGACCAGGCGGTACGACAACTCGGTCACGACGGCGACGGGCACCAATCCGACGAGGAGCCGGACCCACACCGGCCGGTCGCCGAGGTGCTGCGCGACCAGCAAGAAGATGGGCACATGCCACAGGTAGAGGCTGTACGACCGCTGCCCGAGCGCCATCAGCGCGCGTTGCCGCCACCAGCGGTGCAGCGCCCAGTCGGGGTCGAGTACCGCGCTGGTCACCAGCGTGGCGCAGCTGACCGCGACGATCGAGAACCACCCGTGGTAGAGGCGGGAGTCACCGGTCTCGAAGTCGAGGCCCACGAACAGGATGACGCCGAGCGCGACGACCGCGAGCACGCGCAGGCGTTTCGCGGCCGCGCGGTCGAGCCATCCCCACGACACGGCCATCGCACCGAGGCAGCCGAGGAGGATCACGTCGGCGCGGGTGTCGGTGCGGATGTAGAGCGGAAGGAAGTGCGCCGGCTCGGTCCACATGCGCCAGCGGTGCACGGCGACCGCGACCACCGCCGCGAACACGATCCCGGCGAACACCTTCCGGGAGATGCGCAGCCGCGAGAACGCGATGAGCACGATCGGCCAGACCAGATAGAACTGGGCCTCGACCGCGAGCGACCATGTGTGTGTCAGCTCGAACTGATACTGCCAGCCCGACGCCTGTTGCCAGTTGCTGACGAACAGCACGCTGCCGATCCCGCTGTTGCGCAGCGCCTCGACACTCACGTTGTCGTTGAGGATCGCGACCAACGCGGTCACGCCGATGACGGCGACGACGAGCGCGGGCACCAGTCGCCGGATCCGGCGTGTCCAGAACTCGCCGAAATCGATGCGCCCGCGGCGTTCGAGCTGACCGAGCAGAAGTGAGGTGATCAGGAATCCGCTCAGCGCGAAGAACAGATCGACACCGATGAAACCGCCGGGCAACGGCTTCGGACCCCACCCCGAGGTCAGGTACTGACAGTGGTAGAGCACGACCAGCACGACCGCGAAGCCGCGCAGGCCGTCGAGTTGGGGGAGATAAGCGAGCGACGCGGGCGCGGCCGGGCGGCCGGTCTCCGGGCTCATCGCGGCAGTTTAGAGATGTCAGCCATCGCGCCGCGACGAGAGGTCGAGCACCTCGAGGTCGCGATCGCCGCCGAGTGACCGGTACCGCGAGAGCGTCGAGAACGCGGCCGCGACCGACGCGCAGTCGATGCCGCCGAGCGCCTTGCGGTCGACCACCAGGAAGCGCACACCGAATTGATGGCGCAGCTGCATCACATCCTGCGGGTCGAAGGGCGGCCCGCCCCGGTCGGTCGTCGCGATTCGCCCGTACGACGCGCGGTCGCAGCGCAGCTTGGTGAACGCGGTCGAGCGCGCGTAGGCCAGCTCCGACCGCCACGGATTCGCGGCGAACGAACCCGCGCATCCCACGACCGGCGCGTGGTGCAGGGTTTGCAAGCTGGCGAACGCGGGATCACAGTCGGCCGGGACCGACATCAGCGTGTCGCCCTTGCGCGCGACCCGGGCGACCTCGCGCAGCGCGCGCTTCTCCGCCGGCGAGACGCCGAGGGTGTCGGTCGGCAGCGGCAGGAGCAGGTTCGTCGCGAGCAACCCGGCCGAGACGATCGCGATGGTCACCGCTCGCTGCGGATTTGCGACCAGCAGCCGGTGCAGCGCCACGGCGGTGGCGGCGACGAGGACCGCGACGAGCACGTAGCCGGTTCGGAACGGCGCCCGCAGCGCGCCGAGCGCGGGAACCGCGAGCACGAGCCGGTACGGGAGCCACGACACCGGCTTTCCCGCATGCTCCCAAAGGAAGTCGCCACCGAACTTCAGCGAGGGCCCGAGCGCGAACACAAACATGACGCCGCCCACCACCGCCAGCGGGATGCGGAGCGCGTCTCGCCGGGCGAGGAACAGACCACCTCCGACGAGCAGGAGCAGCCCGGGAAAGATCGTCCACTCGAGCGTGTTGGTCGGATCGACGAGACGCAGCAAGCTCTTGTCAACCGCGCCCGGACGCGTGAGGAGGACGGTCGAACGTCTCGGTTGCGCGACGATCGAGAGCGCGTCGGCGGAGAACAGGTTGCTGTCGCCGACGAGTTGCGTATCGGCGCCCCGCTGCTTCTCGGATCGGTCGAATCTCACCCGCGACACGATGAACGGTGTGAGCACGACCAGCGCGATCGCCGTCGCGATTGCCGCGGTGACCGGGATGCGCCGGCTGCGTGTGCGCAGCGCCGCGACACCCACGATCAGTCCGTAGGCCAAGCCGCCGAAGACCACGAAGTAGACGCTGCAGAGGTACGCGACGACCAACAGCACGGCGAGACGCGCCGGTCGCACCTGATGACGAGCTGCGGCGACATCGATGGCATCGCCCATGAGCAATGGCAACGTGAACGCCCAGAAGAGCGGCAGCAGGCCCACCTGCACGTTGAGCGCGATCGGCGGCGCGGTCACGAACGCGACCGCCACGATCACGTGCACGAGTCGGCGCGGACTCAGCCGGCGCGCGAGAGATCGGGCCGCCAGGAGGTTCAGCACCGCGCCGGTGACGAACGTGAGGTTGTACGAGAGGAACGGGCCGAACGCGAGGTTGAAGCATCCCGACACGTACGACGGGAGGTACCCGTCGACGAGTCGCAGGTCGAGCCCGAACGGCGCGATCACGTTCGGGATCCGCAGCGGAACGACGTGCCCGTGCGCAATGAGGCGCCCGATCGCCCAGCCCAGCCACGCGTAGTAGCGGCCGTCGTCGCTCCTGCCTACGAGCCGGGTGCCCGCGTGCAACAGGCCGGGACCGAGCACGAGCACGATCGCGACCACGTACACGCCGACCTCGGCGACCCCGGCCCGCGACCATCGCGGCCGTCGACCCAACACCCGCTCGCGAGGTGACACCGGTGCCGTCACCGCGACGCGCGGAGCTGCGGAAGCCACCACTTCCACACCAGCACGCTCCCGGCCTCGGTCAGATGCACGTCGTCGGGTTGCCAGAGCCGCACGCCGTTCTTCGACTCGACGCGATGCGAACCCGGGCACACGAACGCTCGCCAATGCACGATCGCGACACGCGGCATCTCCCGGGCGAGGTTCCCGAAGATGTCGTTGAGCGCCGTGATGCGAGCCGGATCACTGCGCTCCGGCAGCGGGACGTTCGGGTCACCGGAGCCGTAGCACGGCACCTCGAACACGTGCGCCGTCCGGCCGTCGGCGGTCAATACCTGGAGCGCCGCGCGCAGGGACAGCGTCACGAGGTTCGTCCATGCCGCCGTGCCGAAGCGCACGATGCCTTCGCTGGACTGGTGATCGAGGATGTCCCACGCCCCGGTCATGAGCGCCACCACTGCGTGCGGGTCGTGCCGGAGCTTGACCCGCCAGCGCGCTTGCCACCCGTCGCACTCCTTCAGGTTCTCGATCACCCGACCGTCGCTGAAGTGGTCGGCCTGGACGACGCCGCAACCCAGGCGGGCGTCGCCGCCGACCGTGATGTGCAGCTCGTGCGCGTGCTCTGCACCGCTGATGCCGAACACGAGCGCGGTCGAGTCGCCGAAGACATCGACGCGCAGCGGCGCGACCGCGTGGGTCGTCGGCCCGGTGGGGCGGGTGTTCCCCGGCACCGCGGCCGCGGCGCGCCCGAGGTCGCTGGGCGGGAGCGCGACGGGCGCGGCGACAGTGGTGACGAGCAGCGCGGCGACGGCGGCGATGGCGGCGAAGTACACGATCGCGCCGCGGCTCCCCGCCCGGCGCGCGACCACACCCACTCGAAACGGCCGCTCGACGACGCGGTACGAGATCTCGGCCAGCACGACCGATACGAGGAGGCGGACGGCGAACAACGCGCCACCGTCGAGGCCGGAGCTCGGCGCGACGAACACGCGGACCGGCCAGTGCCACAGGTACAGCGAGTAGGAGCGCAGTCCGACGGCGACCAGCCACGGCGCGCTCAGCATCTGCGCAACCTGCGTCGCCGGCAGCATCACGACCACGGCGACGATCACGCCGCACGCCAAGGAGAACGCGAGGAAGCCCCCGCGGTACAACGTGTACGAGTTGCCATCCAGCAGTCGCATGGTGACGATCACGGCCAGGAGCGCGCCGAGACCGGCCGCTCCCGCAACGCGCGCGGCCGTCGCACTCGACCGCAAGCGGCCGGCTATGGCAGTCCACGGTGTACCGGCGCCCGCCAGCACGCCGAGGGCGACGCCGACCAGCAGACCCATCGCGTGGGAGTCACTGCCGAGATACGCGCGCGAGGGATCGCCCGTGGGCGACACGAGCACAGCCATCCACACCGTCGACCCGAATGCACCCGCCAACGCGACGCTCGACGCGCGGACCGGGTGGAGGTCAAGGACGCGTAGCGCCGCGAAGCACACGAGCGGGAACAGGAGATAGAACTGCTCCTCGACCGCCAAGGTCCACATGTGCAAGAACGGGGAGGGCCGGCCGACGCTCGTGAAGTAGCTGCCCTTGGCGTAGATCATCACCCAGTTGGCGCAATAGAAGAGCGTTCCGAGGGCCTGGGCGCGGATGTCGTGCTTCTCGGCCGCCGACGAATCGACTGCGACCGCGATCAGCACGACGACGGTCATTGTGGCGAGCGCGGGGAGTAAGCGCCGCGCGCGCCGGGCCCAGAAGTGCCGGAGGCGCAGCAACTTCGTACCGGCGATCTCGGCGACGACCAGGCGGGAGATGAGGAAGCCCGAGACCACGAAGAACACGTCGACACCGAGGAAGCCCGCGGGCAGGGCCGACGGCGAGAAGTGATAGATGATCACCGCGACGACCGCGACCGCACGCAAACCGTCGAGCCCGGCGACGTACGCGGGCTTGGCAACTGTCGGTCGTTCGCCGATCAGGGTCATGGCGTCACGGTCATGTGCTCATCGGCGCGGTACGATCCGCCGTTCTCGAGAGGAGTCAGACGATGCCCGCGGTAACCGACGAGCGATCTCGGCTACCGCGCGCGCTCACGATCTTTCTCGTGAGTCTCGCGGGTCTCCTCCTCGAGGTCGGGTACACGCGCATCGTCTCGTACAAGCTCTGGTACTACTACACCTACCTCGTCATCGGCCTGGCACTCCTCGGCATCGGGTCCGGCAGCGTGTTCGTCGCGGTGTACACCCCCGTGCGGCGATGGGGCACCGAGCGGATCATCGCGATCGCGTCGATCTGGGGAGCGGTCAGCATTGCGCTCGGCTACGTCGTGGTCGCGGTCTTGCACGTCGACACCATCGTGATCTGGGACTACGGCACGCGCGCCTCGTTCACGAACCTGCTGCGGCTCGGCATCATCTGTTTCGCGATCTTCGCCACGTTCATCGCCTTCGGGGTCATCGTGTCGGTGCTGCTCGGGCGAGCACGCGACGGCGTGGGCCGCATGTACTTCGCCGATCTGGTCGGCGCCGGCCTCGGCTGCCTGCTCGCGATCCCGCTCATCACCCGCCTGGGCCCGCCCCGCGTCATCATGCTCGCGGCGGTCGTGTTCGCATTGGTCGGGTTGGCGTCGGTCCCGCCCAAGTCGGTGCTGTTCGGCTTCGCGGCGATCACCAGCGTCGTCCTCGTGGTCACCGTGGTGGGCGCCGGCATCCTGCCCGACGTCCGCACCGAGGAGAGCAAGCTGCACACGCCGGAGTCGCTCTACTCGGCATGGGGACCGGTGTTCCGCGTCGACGTCGTCCAGCTCGGTTCGGACACGTCGAACTATCTGCTGGTGCACGACGGCACATTCGGTTCCGGGATCCGGCGATTCAACGGTGACCCGGCATCGATCGCCCGCTACTACGACAAGGATCCGCGTTCGATCCCGTTCGCGGTGCTCGGCAGCCCTCCCCCGCACGAGCTCATCATCGGTTCCGCGGGCGGCAACGAGATCCTCGCGTCGCTCGCGTACCACGCCCCCGACATCGAAGCGGTCGAGCTCAATCCGGTCACCGTTTCGCTGTTGAAGGACCACTTCGCCGACTACACCGGTCACCTCACGCGGCGGCCCGACGTCCACCTGCACCAAGGTGACGGCCGCTCCTACCTCGCGCGTCACGACACGAAGTACGACCTCGTCTGGTACGTCGCCCCCGACAGCTATGCCGCGACCAACGCCGCGTCGTCGGGCGCGTTCGTGCTCTCAGAGAGCTACCTCTACACGAAGGAGATGATCATGACCACGCTGCAACACCTGACCGGTGACGGCATCATGGTGGTGCAGTTCGGCGAGCTGAGCTTCCAGGCGTCGCCCAACCGGACGAGTCGCTACATCGTCACCGCGCGGAAGGCCCTGCAGGATCTCGGCGTCGCGAACCCCAACGACCATCTCCTCGTCGCCGCGCAACTCAGTGCGGCCGGTGATCTGTCGACGATCGTCGTGAAGCGCACGCCGTTCACTCCGGCCGAGGCCGACCGGTTCATCGAGCGCATCCACACGCTGCCCGACCAACACCCCTACGCCGCGCCCGGTCACAGCTTCGGCACCAGCGTCGTGAGCCGGCTGGCATCGGGGAGCAACGCCGAAGTGACGTCGATCATCGACCACTCCACCAAGGACATCACCGCCGTCACCGACGACGCTCCGTACTTCTGGCACTTCTCCCGCTTCGGGGATGTCATCTCGAACATCGCGCATCCGCTGAAGACGAACGATCCTGAAGATGCGATCGGCGAGCGCGTCCTCATACTGCTCCTCGGCATCGCCATGCTCTACGCCACGGTGTTCCTGCTCGCGCCGTTCATCGCGGTGCGTAAGAAGTGGCGCGCGCTGCCGGCGAAGGGAACGTCGGCGGTGTACTTCTCGGCGCTGGGCCTCGGCTTCATGTTCTTCGAGATCACGATGATCCAACGCCTGGTGCAGTTCCTCGGGTATCCGACCTACTCGCTGACGGTCACGCTCGCGACGCTGCTCGTCGCGACCGGAATCGGCGCGCTCTCGAGCCGGCGCCTGGCCCACCGCACACGCACCGCCGTGCCGATCGTGCTCGCGGTGGTGGCCGCGCTCACAATCTTCTACGAGTTCGCGCTCCCCTCGATGCTCGACGGACCGCTCCTCTCGACCGGGCTCCCGGTCCGCATCGGCTTCGCGGTGGTCGTGCTCGCCCCACTCGGCGTGTGTCTCGGCATGTTCATGCCGCTCGGCCTCGATCGCGTCGTCTCGCTCACCGAGCACGGCGAGGAGTACGTCGCGTGGGCGTGGGCCGTGAACGGGTTCTTCTCCGTGATCGGCTCGGTGCTCACGACGATTCTCTCCATGGCACTCGGATTCCGCGCCGTCCAGTTCGCCGCGCTCGCGATCTACGCGGTTGCGGTGTTCGCGTTCACGAGACTGCCGACCGCAAACGACGTCCGCGTCGTGACACTCGACGACGCGCCGCGCGTGGAGGCCGTCACAGTTTGACGGCGACCGGTTCCGACGCCGAGCGCCGTTCGCGCACGCGCTCGATCGCGGCGACGACGCCCACCGCGGCGAGCAGCGCCAGCGCCGGTTCTGCCGGCGCGCGAAAGCGCGTCTGCCCGTAGGTGACGACCGCGCCGACCGTCACCACCACCACCGGCGCGCACAGCACCCAGAGAACGCGCCGCTGGCGGCGCCGCCCCAGCACCACGCCCCCGGCGACCGCGCCGATCAGCATCGGGAAATAGGCAACCAGGCCGAGACGCGTCACCCAGCGCTCGCGATCCTCGCCCGCGTTGAACGTCACCATGTCGAGCGGACGGAAGAGGCTCCACGTTCGACCCACGCGTGCGAGCACGACCACCGGCACCCGCGATTTGTGGTGGTCGATGTAGTCGAACGCCCGGTGCCGGTAGTGAGTCGACACCTGTGATTGATCGCCGCGCTGATCGAGGCTGCCCGTGCAGGAGCCGAGGGTCCAGAGCCCGATCCCCGGTCCGTAGTACATCTCCTCACAGTTCGCCCCGGCCAGCGTGATGCCGTCGTTCGTGGAGATGAACGTCGGCTCCTTGAACCGCCACAGGTTGAAACCGACCCACGGTGCGATGACGAGCGCGGCGGCGACGACCGCCGTGAGTGCAAATGCGATGCGGTCGGTCCACGGCTTGCGGAGCGCGCAGGGAATGACGATCCCCAGCAACACCGCGAGCAGCCCGAACTCGACCCGCGCCAGCGCGGCGACGCCGCACAGTCCACCGAGCACTGCCGCGCACCAGACTGTCGGCCGGTCCCAGAAACGGAAGGCGCAGAACAGCGCGCCGACCACCGCGAGCGCCGTGAGCGTCTCCGACATCACGAGCCCGTCGTTCACCCACATGTTGGGCGAAACCGCGGCGATCGCGGCCGCCACGAGGCCGACCGTGTCGCCGCCGATGCGGCGGCCGAGCAGCCCGACGAGGCCCACGAGCAGCGTTCCGAGCAGGACCATCGTGAAACGGTGCTCGCGCACATGATCGTGTTGCGGCTCGCCGAGCCAGCCCGACATGGGTTCGCGGTCCGCCAGCCACGACACCGGCGCCAGCACCAGGACCGTGAGCGGCGGGTGGTCAGCCGCGGGCTGCGGCTTCTGACCCGGATGGAAGAAGCCGCTGTACGGCTCGTTGAACCCGTGCCCCGCCGCGATGAAGTTCGCCTCGGAGTTGTAGAAGAGCTCGTCGCCCTGCAGGCACTTGCTCGGGGAGGTGGCGACGATCTTACCCGCGGCATCGAACGCGCGGCAGGGCCCGGCCTTCCCGATCGCGACGTACGAAACCCGAATGCCGAAGGCCACCGCGACGATGGCGAGCAGCAACCAGACGAAGCGGGATGCGGCGAAGCGAGATGAAGCTCCCGACGCGCTCTCGGGGCTCAGCGGCGCCAACGCCGCTTGAGCACCCGGTCCTGGATCGCCCACCACGTGACGAGTCCGAGCTCCTCCACGCCGACGCTCAACGACATCTTCGAGTGACCGCGCACGCGATCGGTGAACGCGATCGGGACCTGCGCGATGCGGTCGCTGTATTGCCAGACGCAGTAGCAGAGCTCGATCTGGAAGCCGTATCCCTTGGAGCGCACGTGCTCGTAGCCGGCGGCCTTGAGCACATCGGTGCGGAACGCGCGGTAGCCCGACGTCGCGTCGCGGATCGGGATGCCCAGCACGAGCGTGGCGTACCGGTTGCCCCACTTCGACACTGCCCGTCGGTACCAGGGCCAGTGGGGAATCGATCCGCCGGGGACATAGCGCGAGCCGATCGCGGCGTCGGCCCCGCGCTCGATCTCTGCGAGCAGCTTGGGTAGCGCGGCCGGATCGTGCGACAGATCGGCGTCGATCTGCACGACGACGTCGTACCCCCGATGTACTGCGAGGTCGAAGCCGGCGCGAACCGCGGCGCCGATCCCGATCTTGGTGGGCCGGCGCAACACCTCGATGTTCCCGAGCTCCGCGTTGACCTGTTCGGCGAGACCGGCCGTGCCATCGGGGCTGTTGTCGTCGACGACGAGGATGTCGGCGTCGGGTGCCGCCGCCCGGGCCCGGTGGAGGAACTCAACGATGTTTTCCGACTCTTGATAGGTCGGAGTCACGACAAGTGCACGCACAGGATCAAAATCTATCTTGCGACCGGTCGATTCTGCGGATGCTGACGCCGGGGACCGACCAGGGCGAGCAGATAGCCTCGATGCCCGTGCGCGACGCCGATCGGGAGCCAGCTCCGACGACCACTCTTCCGGCATCGGCGCTTCCGGCTGCGGGCGTTCCGCCATCGACGGTCGTGGTAACCGGCGCCGCGGGCTGGTTCGGCCAGAACCTCGTGCGATCGCTCTCCGCGCAACGGGTCCGCAGCCGCATCCGGTGTCTCGTCGGTCAGCGCGGCGACGCGTCGCTTCTCGAGGTGATCGACCCGCGCATCGAAGTCGTTGCCGGCGACGTGCGCGACCCCACCGTCGTCGATCAGCTCTTCGACGGCATCGGCCGCGCGTCGGTGATCCACGCCGCCGCGGTCATCCATCCCGCGCGCCGCGTACGCGAACTGTACGACGTGAACGTGGGCGGGACGCAGCTTGTGCTCGACCGCGCCCGGCGCGTCGGCGCCGCCCGCTTCGTCCACATCTCGTCGAACTCCCCGTTCGGCGCGAACCGGTCGAGCGGCGACCGCTTCGACGAGGACTCCCAGTTCGCGCCGTACATGGCCTACGGGCGCTCGAAGCTGGAGGCCGAGCAACTCGTACAGCGGAGCTACGACCGCGGCGACCTGGCCACCGTCATCCTTCGCCCGCCGTGGTTCTACGGGCCATTCCAACCCGAGCGCCAGACGAAGTTCCTCGCGGCGGTTCGCCGAGGCCGGTTCCCACTGGTCGGACCGGGAACCCAACGCCGGTCGATGGTCTACACGGGGAACCTCGTGCAGGGTGTGCTCCTCGCGGAGGTCGTCGACGCGGCACCCGGTCACGCGTATTGGATCGCCGACGCCGAGGCCTACGCGCTCCGAGATGTGCTGCAAACGGTGCGGCGGGCGCTCGAGGCCGAGGGGCTCGCCGTCTCCGGCCGGCCCGTGCCCGTCCCGCGGCTGGCCGCCGTCGTCGCCGAGAAGCTCGACGCGCTCACGCAGGCGACCGGGCGCTACGTGCAGGTACTCCATGTTCTCGGAGAGTTGAAGGACACGATCGCGTGCGACATCTCGCGTGCGCGCAAGGAGCTCGGATACGAACCGACCGTCGCGTTGTACGACGGGATGCGGGCGAGCGTGCGCCGGTGCCTCGAGCGCGGTGACGCGCTCTGATGCCGCGCTCGGTCCTCGTGACCGGCGGGAGCGGCTACTTCGGCACCGTCGTGTCGGAGCTCGCTCTAACCCGCGGTGATGCGGTTCGCATCTTCGACCTGAACCCTCCGGGCCCGGAGCTCGCTCAGGCCGACTTCGTCGCCGGCGATGTACGCGACACCGACGCGATCCGCGCCGCATGCACCGGCATCGATGTCGTGTTCCACAATGTCGCGCAGGTGCCGCTGGCCAAGGATCGGAAGCTCTTCGACGAGGTCAACGTCGGCGGCACCGCGAACGTGCTGGTTGCCGCGCGCGATGCACGCGTGGCGAAAGTCGTGCACACGTCGTCGAGTGCGGTGTTCGGGATCCCCGAGCGCAACCCGGTGACCGAGACCTCTCCGTGCCACCCGTTGGAGGCGTACGGCCGGGCGAAGCTGCGCGCCGAGCTCCTGTGTCACGACGCGATCGCGGCGGGCATCGACGTCACGATCATCCGGCCCCGCACGGTCCTCGGCCACGGCCGGTTGGGTGTGATGGCGCTCCTGTTCGAGTTCGTGGCCGACGGCGCGCCGGTGTTCGTTCTCGGCGGCGGCGACAATCGCTACCAACTCGTGCACGCGTGCGACCTCGCCGACGCGTGCCTGCGCGCCGGCGATCGCGCCGGGCCCTCGGTCTACAACGTCGGCGCGCTCGAGTTCGGCACGATGCGCGAGACGCTGCAAGCCCTCGTCGACCACGCCGATACCGGCTCGCGTGTGCGCTCGCTGCCGGTCGCGCCCGCGCGCTTCGCGATGCGCACGCTCGGGTCTCTCGGCCTCGTGCCGTTCGCGCCCTATCACTGGCTGCTCTACAGCGAGTCGTTGTACTTCGACGTGGCGAAGGCGCGCACCGAGCTGGGATGGGAGCCACGGCACTCGAACGCCTCGATGGTGATCGAGTCGTACGAATGGTTCCTCGAGCATCGGCGCGACGCCGACGACGGTACGCGGTCGCATCATCAGTCGCCGGTGCGACTGGGGCTGCTGCGCGCGCTGAAGTCGATGCCGTGATCGACGACGTCGCGCTCGACGCGCCGGCCGACGCGAGCGAGCCGCGCCCCGACGACCGCGCCCGAACCGGCACCAGACTGTTGCTCGGCGCCCTGATCGGCCTGCTCGCGTTCCCGCTCGTCGTCGCGCTGGTCGCGCTGCGGCGTCCGCATTGGTACCCACTGCTCGACATGGCGCAGACCGAGATCCGGGTGCGTGACATCACCGGCGGCCACCCGCCGCTGATCGGGCTGGCCGGCCGGATCGGCCCGTTCGGACCCGACGGGGGCAGCCACCCGGGTCCACTCAGCTTCTACGCGTTGTGGCCCGTCTGGAAGGTCTTCGGCGGCTCCGCGTTCGGGATGTTCGCGTCCACCGTCGTGCTCGACATCGTGGCGATCGGGCTCGCGCTGTGGATGGCCCTGCGGCGCGGCGGGCGTCCCGTGTTGCTCGGGATCGCGGCGGTGCTCGCGGTGTTGCTGCGCGCGTACGGCGCGTACCTCCTGACGCTGCCGTGGAACCCGTACCTGCCGGTGCTGTGGTGGTTCGTGTTCGTGCTCGCGCTGTGGTCGGTGCTCGCCGACGACCTGGCGATGCTCCCGGTCGCCGTTCTCGCCGGGTCGCTCTGCGCGCAGACGCACATCTCGTATCTCGGGCTCATCGGCGGTCTCGTCGTGGTCGGGATCCTCGGCATCGTGCGCTTCGCATTCAGGCATCGCGGCGACGCGGATGCGCGACGCGCCATGTGGCGTTGGGGGGGCATCAGCCTCGCGTTGGGCGCGGTGCTGTGGACGCCACCGGTCATCGACGAGGTCGCGCATTCGCCCGGCAATCTCAGCGTCATCCGCGACTACTTCAGCCACCCACCCGACTCACCCATCGGCTTCGGCCGCGGTGTCGGCGTGTTGTTGTCGCAGCTCAATCCGTGGACGCTCGTCACGCACATCCTCGTCCACGACGGCGGCGGGCTCGAGGTCACCGGCTCGCGGATCCCCGGCGCGTTCCTCCTGATCGCGTTCGGCGCATCGGTCGTCGTCGCCTGGCGCCTGCGCCAGCGACTGCTGCTCGCGCTCGACACCGTGGTCGTCGTCGCGCTCGGGCTCGGGTTGGTCTCCGCAGCCCGGATCTTCGGAACCGTGTGGTTCTACCTGCTGTTGTGGGCGTGGGCCCTCTGCGCCCTCATCCTTTTCACGATCGGCTGGACCGTGGTCGAGCTCGTGCGCGCCCGCAACCAACCGGGGCCGACCGCGCGACTCGCACCCGCGGGCGGCGCGGCGCTCGCCGGCCTGGCGGTGGTCATGAGCGTCGTCTTCGCGTTCCAGGCGTCGAGCGTCACCGCCCAGACCCCCCGCTTGAACCGAACGCTCGGCGCGGTGGTCGGGCCCGCCGCGATCGTGCTCGCACACCGTGAGGCGCGCGGCGCGAAAGGCCCGTACCTCGTCACGTGGCTTCCCGACGCCGAGGCGATCGGATCAGCCGGCTACGGCTTGTTGAACGAGCTGTACCGCCGCGGCTTCGACGTACGCGCCGAGGAGGCGTTCCGACCGGGCGCGACGCGCTACCACGTGATCGACGATCGCCACCCGACGCTCGAAGTCCACCTCGCCACCGGGCCCGACATCGCGAACTGGAAGCGCGACTCCCGATTCGCGGAGGTCGCGTCGTTCGATCCCCGGTCCGCTTCCGAACGGGCGACGTTCGACGCGTTGCACGAACACGTCGTCGGCGATCTCCGCCGGGCCGGCCTCGACAACCTCGTGCGTCAGGTCGACGACAACCTCTTCATGCTCGCGATCGTGCCCAAGGTGCCCGCGAGCACACGGACGATGGTCACCCAGATGCTCGATCTGAGCATGCCGATGGCGGTCTTCATCGGTCCTCCGGGCAAGGACTGATCCGAGCTCGACGATGGATACCCCGACCACGGACGCAGCTTCCGCACCGCGCGAACCGCGTTGGTTCCGGCCCACGCTCGCCGCGATCGTCGTCGGCGCGCTCGTGCTGCGGGTGGTGTACGTGATCGTGAGCCGGCGCAATTTCGATCCGCACGGAGACGCGTACTTCTACCACGCGGCCGCGAACCTGCTCGTCGAGGGCAAGGGCTTCATCTCCCCCTACTTCGTACAGTTGCACCGCGAAGCGGCCGAACATCCGCCGCTCTACATCATCTTCCTGGCGATCCCGTCGCTGCTCGGGATGAAGAGCGTGATGGTGCACCTGCTCTGGTCGTGCCTGCTCGGTACCGCAACGGTTGGCCTGGTCGGCTTGCTCGGGCGCGCGGTGGCCGGCGCGCGCGCGGGCATCATCGCCGCGCTGATCGCGGCCGCATACCCGAACCTCTGGGCACCCGACGGCATGCTCCAGGCCGAGACGCTCTCGATGTTCGCGGCGACCGGCACGTTGCTCCTGGCCTACCGGTACTGGCGGCGACCGAGTTGGCGCCGGCTCGTGCTCGTGGGCGCCGCGTGCGCCCTCGGCGCGCTCGCGCGTTCCGAGTTGATCCTGTTGATCCCTCTCCTCGTCGTGCCCCTCGCCTTCTTCACGCCCGATCGAACGCGGCGCGAACGGCTGCGCTGGCTCGGCGCCTCGGTGCTCGCCGCCGCGATCGTCGTGGCGCCGTGGACGATCTACAACACGACACGCTTCGTGCATCCCATCTTGCTGAGTGCGCAGATCGACCCGCTGCTCGCGTCGGCCAACTGCAATTCCACCTACTACGGCGACTTCCAGGGCTACTTCGACATCCAATGCGCGTCGGCCATCGCCAAGAAGCACGACCTGACGCTGCGCGACGACGAGTCGCAGGAGAACGTCGTGTACCGGCACGAGGCGCTCACGTACGTGCGCGGCCACCTGGGCCGCCTCCCCGTCGTCGGAGGTGTGCGGCTCCTGCGCATCGCGGGCCTCTACAAGACCAGCCTCTACGTGCACGCCGACACTTACATCGAGGGCCGCAGCCCGATCTGGATCTCGTGGGCGGCGCTCTACAGCTTCTGGGCGCTCGCACTGTCGTCGATCGCAGCCGGCTTCGTGCGACGACGCCCGAGGTACCGCCGCGACGGCCGACCGCCCTTGTGGCCGTTGGTCATGCCGATCGTCGTGGTGCTCGTGACCGTTCTCGTCACCTACGCGAGCACCCGCTTCCGCACGAGCGGCGAACCGTCGTTGGTCATGCTGGCCGCGGTCGCAATCGACGGCGCGATCGCGATGGTCAGCACCACTCGCGCTCGGCCACTCTCGGATCGTCCGGAACGTGAAGGCGCGTATAGCTGAGGCTGTGGACGATATTCGACAGGAAGCGACCCGGCGTCATCGGCGCGTTCACGGATTGCATCAAGCTTTTGCCCGGATCGCAGGTGAGTGCGTGTCGAGCCGCGACGACCTTGGGGTCGGTGCTCGGGCCGCCGAAGATCGCGTCGTACCACGCGTCGTCGATCTGCTTGCGGTGACCGGCCTGGCGTCCGGGTACGGGAGTCGTGCGCGCCGCCAGCGGCTCGGCCAGCCCGCCGATGTCGATCACGAACACGTGGGTTTTCGCGTCGTACGCGGGCACGCCGATCGAGCCGAGCGTGAGCACGAGCGCATCGGGATCACGAGCCGGGCGCGGCTCCTTGTCGGTGATCTTGAAGTAGCCGCGCACTCCGCGGCGGTACGCGGCCGCGGCCTGGGTGCCGTTGAGGCCGAGCGCGACGTCGATCGGATGCATCGTCGCTCCGGATGCGGTGCGCCAGTCGGAGATGGGCGCGGGGCCGAGCCCGGTCGGAGGCCCGGGTGGCGGGGGCCGGAACCACACGACGCTCACGAGCGCCCACACCACCGTCGCTCCCGCGATCGCGCCGACGACGGCGCGGTCCTTTTGGGGGAAACGGAATGTCGCGGGCTGGACTGCCATCGATGCGGGAAGCGCGAGAGCGAAGAAGGCCGGCAGCAGGAGGCGGCCGTGCATGTAGTCGCCGCCGATCGCCACGATGTAGAGCATGTCGACCAGCGCCGCGACCACCATGGCACCGGTCGCGAATGCGACCCGCCTCTCGGGACGCTGGACGTGCGCGAGCACGATCGCGCCGACAACGAGCAAGGCCGTGACCCACAGCCGGTAGGGCGACACGAAGTCGTGGAGATACGTCCAGCCCTGCGACAGGTGCAGACCGCCCGCGTCCTTGGCGAGCGCGGTGTTGGGGACGACCGACGCGTAGTAACCCATGCGAAAGATCTCGTAGGCGACGGGGACGGCGAAGATCGCAACGACGTCGAACTCGATGCGGCGCGGGCGCGCCAGCACGAACCACGCGACCACGAAGCAGAGCATCATCAGCGTCAGCTCGGGACGCACCAACGGCGCGAGGCCGAGTACGACGCAGCATCCGATGCGCGTGCGGCGCGGAATCGTCTCGGTGCGCGCGGCCGTCATCAGCACCCACCACGAGCCTGCCAACCACAGCCACACGAGGCCCATCTCGAGGCCGGACGTTGAGAAGTCCCAGACGACGGCGACCGCCGCGACGAGCAGGAGTCCGACGGGAACAACGACACCGTCGCTCCCCTGGTGCCGGATCCGCGCCGCAAGCCCGCCGATCACGAAGGCGCCGACCGCGGCGGCGAGCCCGGCGACCGCCGCGATCCACTCCATGCTCGTGAACGAACCGAACAGCGCGCGCCCGACCACGAGCACGAACACCCACAGCGGGCTGGTCGCGGCCTCGATGCGCTGCCCCGCGTTGAACACCGGACCGTGCCCGGCGAAGATCTGATCGACGATCCGGAAGTTGATGAACGCGTCCTCGTCCATCCACCGGTGCGACCACCCGCCGACTAGCACCATGAGCGCCGGCAGCCACACGGGCGCGGCCCGGGCCGTTCGTCGCCAGGCTGACGCGTCTCGCGCGTGGGCGGTCGCCGCATCCGGCGCGAGCACTGCCGTCATCTCGGGCCGATCCTACGCAGGCGGATCTATGCTCGCCGCGTGCCCGAGGTCGATACGCCGGCAATACCGGCCCCGGCCAAGCTCCGCCACTACGCGTCGCTCGATTCGCTGCGGGCACTCGCGGTGCTGGCGGTCATCGCGTACCACTACGACGCGTCGTGGGCGCGCGGCGGCTTCCTGGGCGTCGACCTCTTCTTCGTCCTCTCCGGCTTCCTGATCACGACGCTCCTCATCCTCGAGTGGCGACGATCGAAGCGGATTGCAGTCGGCGCGTTCTGGGGCCGGCGGGCGCGCCGGCTGCTCCCGGCCTTGATGATCGTGCTGGTGCTGGTGGCGTTCATCACCATCTACGCGATCGACCCGTGGAAGCGCGCCGGGGTTCGCGGCGACGGGATCGCGAGCCTGTTCTACGTGGCCAACTGGCGCTTCGTCGCCGGTAAGCAGGGCTACTTCGAGCTGTTCTCCGCGCCGTCGCCGCTGCGCCACATGTGGTCGTTGGCGATCGAAGAGCAGTTCTACCTCGTGTGGCCGCTCGTGACGTACGCCGCGCTGCGCGCCGGGCGCGGCTCGCTGCGCCTGCTCGCCATCGTGTGCAGCGGCGGGATCCTGGTGTCGATCACGGTGATGGCGGTCGTGTACCGGGCCGGTGATCCCTCCCGGGCGTACTACGGCACCGACGCACGCGCGCACACCATCCTCATCGGCGCGCTGCTGGCGATCGTCCTCGTTCGGTGGGAGCCGAGCGCGGCGGCCAAGCGCCGGATCCGGATCGCGTCGGTCGCGGCGTTCGTGGCGATCCTGGGCGCGTGGATCGTCGCGACGGGAACCAGTGCGCGCTACTACCGGGGTGGGTCGGCTCTGTACGCGGTGCTCGCGTGCATCGTGATCGCGGGTGCGCTGCAACCGGGCCCGCTGCGATCGGCACTATCACTCCGCCCGCTCGCGTGGATCGGTCAAATCTCGTACGGCCTCTATCTGTTCCACTGGCCGCTGGTCGTGTGGCTGGTGCCGACGCGCGTGCATGTGCACGGGCTCCCGCTGAATCTGCTCCGGCTCGCGCTGACGTTCGCGGTCGCCACGATCAGCTTCTACCTGGTCGAGCTCCCGATCCGCGAGCGGCGACTTCCTTCCTTCCCTTGGCACCGGACCGAGCGACTCGATCGCCGGAGTGGCCCCGCGCCTCGGCGCAACGTCGTTCGCTGGCTCGCGCTCCCGGCGCTTGCCGTCACGCTCGGAATCGTGCTGGCCTCGACGACGGGGGCCGCGCCCGCGCCGAACTATCTGGCCGGCGCGCGGCGCCCGCCGCGCCTCTCCTTCTCCCCGACGCTTTCCGCGCGGCCGTCGACCCCGCCGTCGAACCCCGGTTCGGTCGGCAGCGCGCCCCGCACGACTCCGAGTACGGCCCCACCCAAGTTCACGCCCACGCACCCCACGGCGTACCCCTGGTCGTACGGAGACCCGCTCTTCTGCGACACGCCGCGGCCGAACGAGACGCGCGAGGCGGTCGACGAGGCCAAGGCGTTGGGTGCTGCGCGCTCTTTCCCCGGCGCCGCCGGTCTCCGGATCCTCGTGGTCGGCGACTCGACTGCCTGCAGCCTGTTCCCCGGCCTGGCGGCCGTCGGCGACGAGTCCGGGGCGTTCGTCGCGCAAGCGGCGGTCTTCGGCTGCGGCGTGGCCAGCGGGGAGATCACCACCACCCGCAACGAGCAGATCACCCCGCACACCGAGCGGTGCCAGACCATGGTGAACGAAGCGGTCGACCCGGCGATGTTCCAGTTGCGACCGCAGGTCGTGGTGTGGATGAGCATCTGGGAGAAGTCCGATCTCGTGCTCGGGAACGAGACGCTGGTGTCGGGCACCGCGGCCGGCGACGACGAGATGTTGCGGCGCATGGACTGGGAGCTCGCGCGGCTGACCGCCTACGGCGCCAAGGTCGTGGTCCTCACCGAAGCCGCGGCCGCACCCAACGACGCGCAGGGCGCCGGCAACACGAGCAACGCGGTGGACAACGAGAGCTACTCCCGACTCAACCTGATCCTGTCGCGCTTCGCGGCCCGCAACCCCGACCGCGTGACGCTCGTCGACCTCGCCGGGCACGTCTGCCCGAGCGGCCCGCCGTGCCCGGAACACGTCCACGGGGTCCGGCTTCGCCCCGACGGCCGGCACTTCACACCGGCCGCGGCCGCGATCGAGGCGCAGTGGCTCTTGCCGCGGATCGTCGCGGCGGCACCGGATGGATGACGCGAGTCGCGCGCACCGCCGGAACGGCTCGCGGCCGCGCCGGCTCCTGATCGGCGCGCCTGCCTACGTGCCCGCGCTGATGATCGCGATCGGCGGCTGGCAGCACCGCTGGATGGACGAGGACGTTCATCAACCTGCGGGTCATCGATCAGATCTTCGCCGGCCACGGTCCGGTCTTCGACGCCGGCGAACGGGTCGAAGCGGCTACGAGCACGCTGTGGGTCGTCGTGCTCGTAGCCGGACGCGCGCTCTTCGCAACCCGCGACGGCGATCGCGAACATGCCGAGCAGAACAAGCCCTTTACGGCGCATGCGAGCGATCTCCTCCGTCGGACGGACCGTACGCCGAACGTCGGGAGGAGCCGCCGGCTATACGTTCACGATGACATCGCGGCGCACTCGCTTCCACAACGCGTCGAGCGCCACCGCGGCGAGCACGGCCAGCGCGGTCTCGGCCGATGCCCGGAAGCGATCGGTCGCGTACGTCACCGCAACGGTGAACAACACGACTGCGGGAACTACGACGAGCGGGAACACGGGTGGGCCACGACGATGCCTCACGATCACGGCCCCCGCAATCGCCGCGATCCCGGTGGCATAGCCCGCGAACAGTCCAACGATCGCGAGAGGTCGCTCCCGCCCCTCCACGAACACGTCGAGGTCGACCTCCTGCGCCGGTCGGTACATACCCGTCACCCGCCCGACCCGTACTGCCATCACGAGGGGGACCCTTCCGAGATTCGTACGTATGTAGTGCTGCGCGCCGCGGCGGAGCGTCTGCGCGGTCACGGACTCCTCTTCGCCGGGATCGTGCGGATACAGGGAGAGGCAGTTCTGGGTGAACATCCCGATGTTGGCGCCGTAGTACGTGTCCCGGCAGTTCGAACCGGCGAGCGCGGTCTCGGCCTGCGACGACAAGAACACAGGGTGACGGAAGCGCGCGAGGTTGTAGCCCACCCACGGCGCGACCACGACGAGGGCGACCGCGGTCGCGGCTCCGGCGCGTGCGACGCGGGTGCGCCACGGCGAACGGTCGGCGAAGAGCGCCACGGGCAACAACAATGCGGGCACCAGCAGCACGAGCTCCGACCGGGCGAGCATCGCGAAGCCGCAGGCCGCCCCGAGCACGCACACGCGCGCCAGGTTGACGTGTTCCCACGCCCGGTACGCGAGAAGGAGCACCAGCGTCGCGACGAAGATCGCCATCGTCTCCGACAGGAGAGCGCCGTCGTACACCCACAGATTCGGCGAGATCGCGACGATCACCGCCGCGATCAGGCCCGTCCGATTCCCGGCGACCGCGCGGCCGACCAGACCCGCCACTGCGACCGTTGCCGTACCCAAGCCCGCCGACCACAGCATGTGCGCGAGGGGCGTGTCGAGCCTGAGTGCCGACGGGATCGACAGGAAGAGCATGTACAGCGGCGGATGGTCGGCGGCATCCAACCGGATGTGGAGCGCGATGTACTGGAGGGGCGCAATGAAACCCTTGCCGTGCACAAGAAGGTTCGCACCGTGGTGGTAGAAATACGGATCGCCCCCGATCTTCGTGTCGCGCCGGAAGCCGATCACGTACACGAAGCGAATGGCCAAGCCGATCGCAGTGACTGCGGTGAGGGGCCGCGCGAACGGATCGGTCAACACGCGGCTCAACGTGCGTCGAATCACGGCGTGCTCGCTCGCACCGCTGCCACGTAGCGGCTCGCCGCGCGTCCGAGCTCGACGAGCGTTGCCGCGGCGAGCACGAGGATCGCCGGCTCCGCCGCGACCCGGAAACGCTGCTGACCGTAGGTGAGCGCGGCCCCGATCGTCACCGTTACCGCAGTCGCGAGGAGCGGCGCGATCGGGCGCTTCCGGCGCTCCAGCAACACCGCACCCGCGATCGCGAGCGGCGCCAGCAGCCAATACATCACCGTGCCGCGCATCTGCCACGCACGCGGACGCCCTTCCAGCGATTCGAAGCTCACCTGCTGCCCCGGCGCGTACACGCCCCACGTGCGCAGCACGCGCACGACCGCGACCTTGGGGAGCGAGCCGAGGTGATGAACCGCGTACGTCGCACCCGCGCGGAGGTCGGCGCTCGACGCTTCGGCCTCGTCGAAGTGCGGATCAGTGATGTCGAATCCTTCGAAACAGGCCCGGCCCTGCGACGCCGTGATCGCGAGCCGTGGCTGCGAGAACGACTCGCGCCAGAGCCCGAGCTGGGAGCCGCCGTAGGTCGCGTCGCAATTCGCGCCGTCGACCAGCGTCGCGGCATTGTTCGAGACCGGCACGAATGCGTGGAGCCGCACCGCGTTGCGAATCGTCCACGGAACCAGCAGCGCGACGCCGACGCCCAATGCGATTCCCACGCGCGCCACCCGCTCGCGCGTCGTGAGGCTGCGCAGCACGAACACCACGGCAACCGCGACCACTGCGCCGAGGAGGATGCCTTCGGCCCGCACCAGCGTCGCCGCGCCGATCGCAGCCCCCAGCGCAACGAAGCGCGCGGGCTTGGGCTCGTCGTACGCCCGGTAAGCGCACAGCAGAACGACGCTCACGAGCGCGACGTAGAGCGACTCCGACATCAATGTCGCCTCGCTCAGGAAGAGGATCGGGTAGACAGCTGCGAGCGCCGCTGCCACCAGGCCCGCGGCGCCCGACGCAACCCGGCGGCCGAGCAATCCGACGAGCGTGACCGTGCCCGCTCCGACGAAGGCGAGGAAGATCCGCTGCTGCTCCACCGAGTGCAGACGGAGACGCGTCGCCACCGCCAGCAGCATCGGGAACAGCGGCGGGTACTCCGCCGTCGGCCGGTTCAGATGGAGCAGCAGACGGTCGAAGGGCCGGATGTAGCCATTGCCCTCGCCAAGTTGCTCGGCGAGCAGGTGGTACGCATTGGCGTCGCCGAGCTTCGGCACCGTCGGCGAGACCCAGAGGACGAAGGCGATGCGGATCACCAACGCGACGAGCGCGATCGCGCCCAGTACCAGTGCGAAGCGGTGCCGCTGGATCGGTCCCCCGCCGCCGCGCACCGCGGTGCGCGTCATCCGTTCGGACTCACCCGCGGCCGGCGGCGTCCGCGGTCGTTCCGCCGGCACGCGCCCGGGCGGCCGCGTCGAGCGCGCGTCGCGGCAGCACCGGTGCGTCGCGACCGGTGGCGCTCGTCTGCTCGTCGGCCGTGTGCTCGTGGTACTCGGCTTCCACGTTCACGGACCACACGTCATGGTGCGCTCCGAAGATGTTCTCGACCGAGAGCATCGCCGTGAACATCGAATGGTCCTGGTTGTTGTACTTGTGCATGCCGTTGCGGCCGCACGGGAACACGTTGGGCGTGTTCACCTCGAGCCACTTGCGCAGCGTGGAGACGTGGGCCTGGTAGTGCTCGTCGTACACGGGATAGGCCTTCGGCATCCGCACGACGTAGCCGATCTCGATGTCCGACGCCTCCGAGATCAAACCGAGCGTGCGCAGTTCGCGCTTGCCCTGCTCGATGAGGTCGGCATCCGACTTGGTCCACATCTCGTCGCCCTCGTTCACGAAGTACTCGAGGCCGAGGCACGAGCGCCCTTCCTTGACCATGAAGGGCGACCACGATCCGTAGTTCTGCACCCTCCCCACCTGTACCACCGGATCGTGCACGTAGATCCAGTTGTCGGGGAACGCCTGTGCTTGCGCGACGACGAGCGCGACGGTGAGGTGATCCCGGTAACGAAGATCCACCGCCGCTTCCTCGGTCATGTCGTCGACCGGCGGATCCATCGCTTTGCACAGCGCACCGATCGGCATCGACGAGATCACGTGCGTGCACGGATACGCATGCTCGTTACCTTCGCTGTCGACGGCGCGCACCTCGTAGGCGGCATCGTTCGCGTGCGAGATACCGGTGACCCGCCGATCGAATTCGAGCCGGGCGCCGGCGGCGACGACCTTGTCGGCCGCGATCTCCCACATCATCCCCGGTCCGTACTTCGGGTACTTGAACTCTTCGATGAGACTGGTCACCACCTTCGACTTGTCGCGTCCGCGACGCCGCCGCTTCGGCGTGAGCATCTCCTTCACCGCGCGCAAGAGCGAAAGGTCCTTGACGCGTTGCGCGCCCCAATCGGCGGAGATCTCACTCGCCGGGACCCCCCACACCTTCTCGGTGTAGGTCTTGAAGAGGTGTTGATAGAGCCGCCAGCCGAATCGGGAAACGAAGAACCCTTCGAGGTTGTCCTGATTCTTGGGCGGGCGGATCCGCACCCAGGCGTACGAGCCGACGCACCTGACCGCTTCGATCGGGCCGAGATTCCGCAACGCGTTCATCGGTGCCAGCGGATAGTCGTAGAGCTTGCCGCGGTAGAGCGCGCGACTCTGGCGGGGCCGGTCGAGCATCGTCTCCGGCGCGAGCATCTCGTCCCAGAGCTCGTCGACCTGGGTGACCTTCGTGAAGAAGCGGTGACCCCCGATGTCGAACCGCCAGCCGTCGCGCTGCACGGTCTGGCTGATACCGCCGACGACGTCGGTTGATTCGAGAATCGTCACCTCATGGGCGCGGCCCATCTTCATGAGCTCGTAGGCCGCGGTCAGCCCGGCCGGTCCGGCCCCGATGACGACCACCGCTTTCGGCGCCTGCTCGGCGCCGAAACCGCTCACGTCCGCCATTTGTCGCTCGGCCATCTCGCTCGGCAATCCCGTTGGTCGTTGTGCCAGCTCGTACTCGCGCGCCGACCCTGGCGGCGGCGGGAAGTGTACCCAGAGGGTCCTACGGGCCTCCGTATCCTCGCCCGTTCCCCGGGCGGCAAGGTCATACCCGGCCGCGGTCAACCTCGAACGCGCGGCACGACGTCACGCGCGAACGCTTCCAGACTGTCCGATGACGGCGAATCTCGGAACCAGAGCACGAACTCGCGACAACCGGCGTCGACGAACTGCTGCACCTTCTCGCCGACCTGCTCGGCGGTTCCGACGAGGTTGTCGCGCACGTACTCGTCGTGCGGTCCTCGTCCCCACAGCGAACCGCCGCCGGGCGAGTCGAGCCACTTCTGCATGTCGGCTTCGGTCTCGAAGATACGGCAGTCGGGACCGTGCGTGCGGACGACGGAATCGAAGTCACGGCCGATCTCGTCGCAGTACTGCTCGAGCAGACCCGACTTGCGCACGAAGCCCTCGATGCCGGTCTGCCAGTTGGTCTTGTCGGCGCGCTTCGCCTCGATGCGCAGCGTGACCTTCTCGCCGCCGCCGCCGACCCAGATCTCCGGCAGCTGTTGCATCGGCTTGGGGTCGCAATACGCGCCGTCGAACGACAAGTGCTTGCCCTGGAAGGTAACCGTCTCTTCGGTCCAGAGCCGCTTCACCACCTCGAGCGTCTCGTCGAGGATCGCGAGGCGCGTCCCCGCGCTCGGAAAGGGGATGCCGTACGCCTGGTACTCGCGCTCGTACCAGCCCGCACCGATCCCGAGGATCAGCCGGCCGCCGGAGAAGACGTCGACGCACGCGGCTTCCTTGGCGAGCAGGCCCGCGTTCCGGTACGCGGCACACGTGACGAGCTGGCCGAGCTTGATCGTCTGCGTGTGTTGCGCGAGCGCGGCGAGCGTCGTGAACGCCTCG
>JBBQER010000058.1:0-26782 GCA_038320885.1 Acidimicrobiia bacterium | reverse complement strand
ATCGCGGCCACACACAACATCTTGAAACTCTGGCGCCACCCCCAACCCACCTACGCGTAACAGCCGCGACACCCACGCCCTGCCAACCCGAGCACCGACACCACGACCGACGGCACCATCAGACATTGGTGCGACAGCCTCCGCTGGCGTGTTCTCGCCACGCCACCCCAGTGCTCGTAAACGTCCCTGAGCCGGTTGCCGACGAGCGCTTCCTCAGTTAGCGGCCCAGATGTGCCAGTCGCCGGGCACTCCCTTGAGGGAGCGGGGGCCGCGGTCTGAGAACACGAGTTCGGAGCCGATCACGAGATCCTTCACCGTACTCGTGACGAGCACCTCACCCGGTCCGGCGAGCGCGCTGACGCGCGCCCCGATGTGAACGCCGATGCCCGCGACGTCGTCGGCGCGACGTTCGACCTCGCCCGTGTGAAGACCGGCGCGCACCTCGACGCCGAGCGCGGACACGGCTTGCTGCACTTCGCGCGCGGCGCGCACTCCCCGACCGGGACCGTCGAACGTCGCGAGCAGACCGTCGCCAGTGCGCTTCACGACCACGCCCCGGTGACGTTCGACAGCACGGGCGGCGACGGCGTCGTGCTCCTCGAGTAGGGCGCGCCATGCCTTGTCACCCATCGCCGCCGCGTGCGCGGTCGAGTCGACGATGTCGGTGAACAACACGGTCATCAGCACGCGATCGACGTCAACTGCGGGTAACACTGGTGCGCCCGTGATGAACTCGGCGACCGCATCGAACACGTCATCATCGTCTCGGGAGTTGGTGGCGCTGTGGAAGTTGCCAGGAAGCTCGAGGAGCCGAGCGCCCGGAATGTGCTCGGCGAGATAGCGCCCGTGGCTGAGCGGAACGATCGGATCACCACTGCGATGTAGGACCAACGTTGGGACACGCACCGAAGCGAGCGCGTGACGTACATCCATGTTGACGTTGTGGCGCATGATCGCGGCCGCCGCACCAGGAGTGGCTGTCTGGCGCTCGAAGCGCGCGAGGTGTTCGAGGGTCTCGGCATCGCCCACTTCGTCAACGAACATTCCCAGCGCGCGGCCGGTACCCCAGTACTCGCGCATCCGAGCCGCGAAGGCTTCCGCCCTCCGAGGATCGATCCCAATGTCGTAGTCAGGGGCCCAGAGCGATCGCGCGAACGTGCCCCACAGCACGAGTGATCGAACCCGTTCGGGAAATGCTGTCGCGAACAGAATTGCGAGCGGACCTCCTTCGGAACGGCCCATGACTACCGCCTGCTCGATGACCGCCGCGTCGGCAACCGCGCGCGCGTCATCCATACGATCCTCGGCGCTGCCCGTCCCGAGCGTGCGATCGGAACACCCGGTGCCGCGCTTATCGAAGAACACGAACCGGCCGATCTTCGAGAACCGATCGAACATGTCGACCAACTGGGGGTTCTCCCACATGAGCTCGACGTTCGAGACGAAGCCGGGGATGTACAAGAGGTCGGGTGGACCGTCGCCAATGCATTGATATGCGATGCTCAGCTCACCGCTCTGCGCGTATTGAGTCTTGGGCATCATCAACGGAACGGTAGTCCGCGACCCCGACAAACGCGGGTGGCGGCGCGGGGCGCGTCCTGAAGCGTCGAAGCTCGGCGAGTGCCTTGTCACCAACCGCGTATTCCCCGTCCCGAGCGGCAAAGGAAACTATTCAGCCGACACGACTGCGATCGCGGCCGGCACTTCTCCGATGGCTGTTTGCGTCTTTGGCGTGTGCTCATTCTTCGTGGAGGAGGAGTGCGCTTGGTGTGCGCGCGGCTTGGCGTGCGGGGACTGCGGCGACGAGGTTTGCCAGTAGGAGGGCGCCGGCTGCGATGAGCGTGATGGTGAGTGCGGGGACGGTGGGGTGGGGTACGGCGTGGATCGCGTGGGCGAACAGGTTCCAGAGGGATCGGCCGACGATGATGCCGAGGGGTATACCGATGACGATCCCGATGGTGACGGCGATGGTTGATTGCCAGGCGACGACGGCGGCGAGTTGGCGGCGGGTAAAGCCAAGTGTCTTGAGGAGGGCGAGCTCGCGTCGGCGTCGGCGTACTGATGCGATGAGCGTGAGCGTGAGTGCGGCGATGGCGCCGAGGGCGAGGGCTACGCCGAGGAGTGCAGGTGTGGTGCCCATGGAGCGGTAATTGACGATTTCGGCGGGGCGGAGCACGTCGACGACGCCGCCGGCTTGGTCGGGCCCTTTGTTAATGGTGTCGTTGATCTGTTGGAGTGAGTGAATCGCGGCGGCTGCGTCCGCGTTCTTGTGGATGCGGATGAGGATCGCGTTCGGGCCGGGGATCGCACTTTGTTGCTGGTTGAGTTGTTTGGCGGCAATGAGGTGATAGGAGAACAGCGCGCCGGTGCCCATCGTGAGGCCCTGGCCGATCGCCGGCATGGTGGCCGTTCCGACGATCCGCAGCGTGGTTGGCGCTCGCGGCCCGCTGATGACTTTGACGGTGTCGCCGAGGTGTTTGTGCAGTGCGGCGAGTGTGGTCGCGCCGAGCACGATCTCGCTCGGTGCGTTGAGGCCATGTCCGGAAAGGATTGGCGGCGCGACCGAGGCGCCCGGGTTTGCTGCGAGGACGGGCATGTCCTTGCCGTCGATCGCGGCGCCCGTCAGGTACACGCCCGCCCAGGCGCTGACGTAGGGATCGTGGTCGAGCAGCGTCGTGACCTGCTTTTGGGGGAGGTCCTGGTCGCCGGAGAACCCCGCGAACAGTGTGTAGTTCCAGTTCCAGCCGTACAACGCGGGACGAGACACGAGGGTCCGCAGGCTGGAACCGAACGTCAACGTCGAGGTCACCACGACCATGGCGAGCACCGCGCCGACAATGGCGGAACGCACCGGCACCGCGTTGGGGCTCGCCCCGGGCTCGAACGCGAACCGGACACCCGTCACCACCGGGATCGGGAGGCCCGCGTCGGAAGCCGCTCGCGCGGCTCGCGACCGCCGCCTTCGGATTCGTTGTTCTCGGCGAGTGATGCGATGGGGCGCCTGGCGGTATGCGATCGCGATCGCTGCTGTGCCCAGCACGACGACGAGACCCGCGAAGCCGAGTCCGAGCACGGTCCAATCGAACGCGACGCTCGCGGGTTCGACGCGGCGGACCGGTCCGAGTGGCGCCAGCGGTGATAGCCCCACCGCCGTGATACTCGCCAGCACCGCGCCGAGTACGACGGCGCCGAGCGCCCCCAAGAGAGCATCGCCGACCGTCGTTGCCGGACTTGCTCCCAGTGCCCGGAGCACGGCGCGTTCGTCGCCGCCGACTCGGAGTTGACGTCCGATCAGCTGAATGGTGATGAGCAGCGCCGCGAGCGTGGCGATCGCCCCGAATACACCGAGCGCGATGGACTCGGGTTCGATGGCCCGCTCCGCCTTCGCCACCGCAACCGACGTCTGATGGCCACCACCGCCGGCGCCGCGGCTGAGGTTCGGGAACGCGCGGGCGATCTCGGAGAGGACCACAGGGATGTTGTGTTTCCCGCCCCCGACTTTGACGTAGCTGAATGTGACGAACGAGCAGCACGGCACCAACTCGCGCATGAGTGCAGGAGTGAGGAGCACGGGGTTATCACCGAGCGCGTCGATGTCATCTTCGATGACCTGCGTGTTGACAACGACGATGCCAACCAACCTCAGATTCACTTTCAGATGCGGCGCGAGCTTGCCCTTACCGTTCGCGCGGCAACAGCCCGAGAGGTTGTATACCTGGGCATTCGTGAAGAAACCCATCGGCAGCACCGAGCCGACATGCATGCCGAGCTCCCGCGCCGTGGACGCTGACATGACCACCTCGTCGGCTCGCCTCGGATCAGCTAGGCGGCCGCTCATCAGCGTGGCGCGATCCAACGACGACCATTGACCGTCAACGCTGCCGCTGAGCACCGGCGGCTTCGCGCCCGGCGCAACGTGCAAGTGGAGCGGGACAAGCGGCACGATATTGGGGTCGACGATGGTGTCATCTCCGACCTGTTTCACATGTGCCAACCGGCGGATCTTCGCGACCATCCCCGCGTCAAACGCTTTGTTTCCAGTCGCGCCGTAGAACGCGTTCAGAATCCCCAAGTCGGACGCGTTCGTGTGCGCCAAGTACGCGGGATACGACGACTGCGTGCGCCGCGCACCGGCAACGGCACCTACCGCCAGCCCGCCCAGCAAAGCGATCAGCACGACGATCGCGAGCAAGCCGCCCCACCGCCGGGCGAACGTCACACGGAACCGATACCCGACGACCCGCCCAGCTTGAATCATCGGGGTGCGTCACCACCGAAATCAAAACCCACAGCCTCATCGACCTCCGGCGACACCGGCCGTCTCGCCTGCCGCCAGTCTGAGCCCAACGCCCACGACCGCCAAGGAGGTCAGCCCGCACCCGCCGGTCGTGCTAACACCACAGGCGCACCGCCGCGACCGCGTGAAGTCCCAGAACGTCAAGCCCGGCACGACGCGTCCGGGCTGCACCCAACGCTGGGTAAGTGAGACACCGTTCCGAAGCGGGGACACTTGAACTTGCACCGCGAGCGGACTGCAACAAGGTCCGATCGATCGTGACGGCGTGATGCTGCCAAAACGATTTGCGCTAGCAACGCGCCTAGCACCGAGTTGCTGCGGGCGCGTCGCTCGGCGGCCTGTCGTCGCGTTCGGAGCGTCGCGGTAGAGATCTTTCGTCGCGCTGCTTCGGCCGTGTGGAGTGCAGCGAGGTAGTGGTTTACGGCCGTGCTCACGGAGCGTCCGGCGGCGAGGGCCTTCTTGTGCTCGGGGAGAGGGACTTCTTCTTGGCCGCTGTCTTCTTCTTGGTTGCTTTCTTGGCGGGCAATCAAGCCCCTTCGGGGGAAGCGTCGCGGGTGAAGTTATCTCTTGCGCTCGGCGAGCCACGTCTCACGATCGATCTCATAGAGAACGGCTGTCACCTCTCCTCGTCGTTTGTTCGCGGGTACGACGTATTCCCTGGTGCGTCTCATGGTGAGGCGTTCGGCGACACGACATGAGGGTGGATTGTCGACCTGGGGGAGCGAGCACACGCTGTCAAGTCCCAGGGTCGTGAACGCCTCGTCCAGCGCGGCGGTTGCTCCCTCGATCGCGAATCCGTTACCCCACACGGTGGGTGCGAACCGCCAGCCGACCTCGACGGCTGGGAGGATTTCGGGCAAGAAGGTCGGTACCGAGAGTCCGACGTAGCCGATGATCTCATCATTCGTGCGATCTCTCGCGACCCAGCATCCGAAGCCGCATTCGGCCCAGTGGTCGATCTGGGCCTCCAGAAACGCTTGCGTCTCGGGGCGATCGAACGCTCGGCCGTATGGGTACTGCCAGACCTCGGGATGAGCGAACACCGCCGCAAGCTCATCGAGATCGTCTTGGCGAAAGCGAAGGAGATCGAGCCGCGAGGTTGTGACCTCACCGAGCGGCGCGACGATCGGAGGATGCAGATCCTTCACGGACACATCTTGGCCCCCCCTCGCCGGGGAAACGAACAACACCTCACCGCCTCCGACTTCCCAGGGCGAATCGGATTGGGAAATTAGGTGCATCGGAGCACGCAGAGGCTAAGGGCCGAAACGTGGCGTATCAGGTGTATCGGGAAGCGGCTTGGTCGAGCCGTGTCGAGCGGTCGGAGCACCCGAGATCGCGTACTTGTGGGGGGGTCGCGGCGCGAGGCTCTAAGCGAAAGCGGGCCGGAATTGCTCAAGCCTGCGACGATACCGGGGAGGCGGGATGTTTGGACTGCTGCGCGGTCGGCGCGCCACGCGTGCGATCACATCCATCGAAGGGATCAGCGACGAGGGCGGTGAGGGACGGCGGTCGGTTGACCGGCGCGGAATGTTGCGCCTTGGCGGGATGGCCGCGGCGGGTGCGGCGATCGCAAGCGCGGTGAACGCGTCACCGGCGGACGCAACCACTGGGAACATGCAGTTCGGTGCCTCGAACGATGCCGGTGCGAGTGTGACCGACCTGACGTCAAATCAAGGGGGCTCGACGCTCTCAATTGAGAACAACGGCATCGGTACTGGCGTCAGTATTCTGACATTCGGCGGCGGCGACGGCCTCGATGTCGTGAGCAATGGCGGCACCGGATTGGGCATCTTGGCCGAGGGCGCCTCCGGTATCCAAGCCAACGCCGGCAGCACTACCGGCGTCGGCGTCATCGGTCTCGGCGGGGGCATCGGCGTTCAGGGCAGTGGTGGCGGGAGTGCCGCGGGAGTGACTGGCGTGGGCGGTCCCTCGGGCGGGATCGGTGTGATCGGCACCGGTGGCGGTTCGGGTACGGGTGTCGAAGGTATTGCCGGCGCGGGCGGGACGGGCGTATTGGGGCAGAGCGCGACGGGCGTCGGGGTCGCCACCCGGGCGACCGCGCCGACGGGGACGTTCCCGGCGCTCAGTGCAGTATCGAGCGGCAAGGGGTCGGCAATCTCCGCAACTACGACGGTGAATGCAACGATCCCCGCGGTCGTATCCACTTCGGGGAGCGCGGCGGAGCCTGCGGTGCGAGCGACCGGCAGGGCGGTCCCGGCGGGAGGTGCCGTCGCAGCCGCGGGGAACGCGGCCGCACTCACCGTCCAGGGTGTCGCGGTCTTCACGCGGAGCAATGTCGCGACCGTTCCCGCGGCCGCAACGTCGGTCGTCGTGAACGTGCCAGGTGGTCTTGCGGCCGCCAGTCATGTACTCGCGACGATGCAGACCACGACGCCTACCAATATCGGGGTCAAGTCGGCAACACCGAATCCCGCGACCGGCAAGGTCACGATCACGCTGACGGCAGCCGCACCTGCGGGTGGGGTCATGGTCGCCTGGTTCGTGTTGCTGAGCCCTCTCTGTCTCGGCTCGCACGCATCTCTGTCGCTCCGGCTCGGTCTCGAAGGTCCGAGCCGCGATGGAGACGTTTCTGCGAACTTGTCTCCCGTTCAAGCTCCGCGAAAATCTGTTCGGACGACACATGTGGCAAACCGTTGACCTGCATGACCAGGACGGCGCGCCCATGCTCAGCTCGCCGATCGCGCCGTTACGTTGGTCAGTCCGCTCGGTCCGATGTCACCAGTTCCTGGGCTGACGCATCCGCTGCGCCGCGGCGGCGCGGCTGCTCGCGTGCCGTGGAGCAACTGGTGGAATGGCCGCGCATATGCCTGCGTCAGGAGGGTCGGGCGGAATGGTTCCAAGGAGACGCGGCGCCTTGCGTGCCTTGAGCTCTTCCTCGAGGTCGAAGGCCAGACCTACGAGCCGCCGGGTGGATTCGCGCCCGCCGTACATCCAGATACCCGCGGGGATTCCTTCGGAGTTGATGCCGACCGGGACCGAGATGTTGGGATAGCCCGCGACCGCCGCGGGCGATGATCCGAAGCTGAAGCTCGGCGCGATGATCGCGTCAAGGTCGTCACGCTCGATGGCGGCATCGATGCCCTCGTCCCGCGCGAGTCTCAGGCAGAGCGCGCGGGCGTCGAGGTATTCGGGTGCGGTGAGGTCTCCTCCCGTCGCTTCTGCGAGCTCGAAGATTTCCTGGCCGAAGTAGTGCATCTCGTTGGCGCAGTTCGCGAGATCGAATGCGATCAGATCTGCGAGTGTGTGCATCGAGGTGTTGCCGACACCGGCGAGGTACTCGGCGATCTGGACCTTGAACTCCCAGAGCAGCACTGTGAACTCAGCATCCCCATAGGCGCGAGGGTCACCCGTGGTGGTCTCGATAAGCGTGGCGCCGAGCTCGGTCATGACCTCGAGTGCTCCTTCGACCACGGCGTTCGTAGCGTCGCCCGGCCCGAGCTCGGGGCTGAACATCTGTCGGTCGACGCCGATGCGGGCGCCGCGCAGCGCGCCTTGTCGTAACTCGTGCACGCGCTTGTTCGCGAGCACGCCGAGCAAGATGTTCGCGTCAGTAACCGTACGGGTCATCGGGCCCGCGGTGTCCTGGCTGTGCGCAATGGGGATGATGCCTGCGGACGGGACCATGCCGATCGGTGGCTTGATGCCGACGATGAGGTTGTTGCCGGCCGGACAGACGATGGAGCCGTCGGTCTCGGTGCCGACGGCGACAGCACACAGGTTGGCCGCCGCAGCGACCGCGGAACCCGAGCTCGAGCCGCACGGGTCGGCAGAGAGCAGGTAGGGATCGCGGGTGAACCCTCCTCGAGCGGTCCAACCGTTGAATGGCGCGAAGCCTCGGAAGTTCGCCCACTCCGACAGGTTGGCCTTACCGAGGATGACCGCTCCCGCGTTTCTGAGGCGACTGACAACCGGCGAATCCACGGCCACCTTGCTACCCACGAGCGCCAACGAGCCAGCGGTCGTCTGCATGCGATCTGCAGTGCCGATGTTGTCCTTGATCAATACCGGTATCCCGTGCAGCGGACCACGATGCCGCCCACCGCGATGCTCGTCGTCGCGATCGCGGGCGATCTCGAGCGCGTCGGGGTTTATTTCGAGAACGGCACCCAAGAGCGGGTTGAACCGCTCGACGCGATCGATGTAAGCGCGGGTGAGATCGGCGCTAGACAGATCGCGGCGCCGCATGAGGCGATGAAGCTCCGGGATCGTCGCCTCGAGGAACGTGTCGTCGTGATCGCGGTGATGGTGGTCGTGGTCTTCGTGCTGATGGTCGCGGCGGCGATCGACGCCCAGACGATGCAACGCCGACGCCGGGCGAGCACCGGCTACCAGCGCAGCACTACCGAGCGCGGTAAGGCCCACAAAGGTCCGTCGGCTGATTCCACCGGTTTCGTTGCGTTCCACAGAAGCCTCCTGCGAGTTTCGGATCGCTGAACCGCACAACCAAAGTCGTGCGGACTCTACGGACGCAACTCGCTCTTGCCAACCGCGTGCTTGGCGACTCCAAGATGAATTGAGCCCTAACAGCACCGCGCCAGACGCGGCGTCCGACCGCATCGACAGGCCCAACGCATAGTGGAGTTCCGTGCGGTTCCATCTGCACCAACCAAACCTGCAGCAGTCCCGAACGGTTCGGGATCGTTACTGCACAATCGTGTTGGACAGTCCCGGCGTACCGCGTCTGACCAGCGTCAACAGCGTGATGCTACAAACGATTTGCGCGCGCGAAGGTCGCCAAGCCGCAAGTGTCACGGCGTCGTAAGCGCGGCACGAAGAGGTAGCTGCTCGAACATCGAGCGCGAGTTTCCGTTGGCGTTGTACCGCCACATGTACTCGTTCAAGTACCCCTGCGAATGCTTGGCAGACACGGCGTGATGGGTACCGCCGATCCCGCGCTTCACCAGCGACCCCGAACACGGTGGTCTTGTGCTCGATGCCCCCACTTCGTCGCGGTCCGCCGGAAGCGAACGGCTACTCGACGGTGAGCGGGATCGACCGGCGCGCGGGCATCGAGTGCGCGCCGTCGGCGTCGACGATGAAGCGGCCTTCGCCGGGTCCCTCCGCGACGGGCATGCCGAGCGCTTCGAGCAGCGCGTGGTCGGCTTCGGCGGAACGGCCGATCGTCGTCAGGTAATTCCCGATGATCAACGCGTTGGCGCCCGCGAGCAGCCCCATGCCCTGGAGCTCGCCGAGCACGCGCTCGCGACCGCCGGCCAACCGCAGCCACGCGCCGGGCAGGATCAAGCGGAAGAGCGCGATCGCCTGCAACGCCTCGCGGGGACTGAGCGTCGTCTGATCGGCGAGCGGCGTACCCGGCCGCGGGTCGAGCAGGTTGATCGGCACCTCGCACGGATCGAGCTCGGCCAGCTCGAACGCGAACTCGACCCGCTGCTCGAGCGTCTCGCCCATCCCGATGATGCCGCCGCAACACAGCTCCATGCCCGCGTCGCGCGCGAGCTGCGCGGTTGCGACCCGGTCGTCGTACGTGTGGGTGGTGCAGATCGTGGGGAAAAGCTCGCGGCTCGTTTCGAGATTGTGGTTGTAGCGACGCACACCCGCGGCCGCGAGCCGCTGCGCCTGCTCCGGCTTCAGCAGCCCGAGTGAGCACGCGACTTCGAGCCCGGTCTCGCGCTGCACCGCGTCGACGGCGTCGATCACCTTGCGCAGCAACCGCTCTTCGGGCCCGCGCACCGCGACCACGATGCAGAACTGGGTCGCCCCCGCGTCGCGGGTGGCGCGCGCCGCGCCGAGCACCTCGTCGAGATCGAGGAACGCGTACACGTCGACACCGGTGCTGAAGCGGACCGACTGCGAGCAGAACGCGCAGTCTTCGGGGCAGGCACCCGACTTGGCGTTGATAAGGCTCTCGAGCTCGACCTCGGGCCCGCACCAGGCCATGCGGACCTTGTGCGCGAGCGCGATCAGTGAGGGGAGCTCGTCGAGGGGCAGGCGCGCGACCGCGAGCGCTTCGTCGGGGGTGAGGTGGCGGCGCTCGTCGAGGAGGGCGCGTTCGGCGTTTGCAAGGGGCATCGAGCGGGGATCGTAACGGTTCGGGCGATTCCGACCGTGGGCCGCTCTGGCCTGGCGATGTAAGTCCGCCGTAACCTCACGCCCGGCGGGGGAGGAAGCATGGCGCGGCAGAAGGTCGAGGCGGACGTCGTCGTCGTCGGAGCCGGCCTGGCCGGACTGGCGGCGGCGCGCTCGCTCCGGGCATCAGGGTGCGACGTTGCGGTGCTCGAGGCCCGCGACCGCGTCGGCGGCCGGGTGCTCAATCACCAGCTGCCGGGCGGCGAGGTCGTCGAGATGGGCGGCCAGTGGATCGGTCCGTCGCAGCTGCGCGTCAACAAGCTCGTCGCCGAGCTGGGCCTGGAGACCTTCCCCACCCACGACACCGGTGAGCACCTGCTCGACCTCAAGGGCAAGGTCAAGCGCTACACCGGGGAGATCCCGCCGCTGCCGAAGGCGGCGCTCGTCGATCTCGGCCAGTCGCAGCTGCGGTTCGACCGGCTCGCGCAGCGGGTGCCGCTCGAAGCGCCGTGGGCGGCGGATCGGGCCGAGCGCTGGGACGAGGAGACGTTCGCGACGTGGTTGCGGCGCAACACGCGCACCGCGAGCGCACGGTTCTTCTGGGAAGTGTTCTCCGAGGCGGTCTTCGCCGCGGAGCCGCAGGACATGTCGTTGCTGCACGCGCTCGCGTACACGCATTCGGGTGGCGGCGTGAACAGCCTGATCGGCGTGCGCAATGCCGCGCAGCAGGACCGGCTGGTCGGCGGCTCCCAGCTGATCGCGCACCTGCTCGCCGAGCCGCTCGGCGAAGAGCTGCGCTTGGGCGCGCCCGTCCGCAAGATCAAGCAAACCGCGCGTGGCGTGACGGTCGAGGCCGACGGGGTGACCGTGCGCGCTCGACGCGCGATCGTGTCGATCCCGCCGGTGCTCGCCGGTCGCATCGCGTACGAGCCCGCGCTCCCGCCGCAGCGTGACCTCCTCACGCAGAAGATGCCGGCCGGATCCGTGATCAAGGTCAACGTCGTCTACGACGAGCCGTTCTGGCGCGCCGACGGTCTGAGTGGCCAGGCCGCCGGCGACCACGACCCGATCAAGTTCACGTTCGACAACTCCCCGCCGTCGGGTACGCCGGGTGTGATCGTGTGCTTCCTCGAAGGCGCGCACGCGCGCCGGTTCGGTCGCATCGACGCCGACGCGCGTCGTCGGGCCGTGCTCGCATCGCTGGTCGGCTACTTCGGCAAGCGCGCGTCGAAGCCGATCGACGTCATCGAGCAGGACTGGTCGGCCGAGGAGTGGACGCGGGGTTGCTACGGCGCGCATCTCGCGCCGGGCGTATGGACCCAGTTCGGGCCCGCGTTGCGCGAGCCCATCGGCCGCATCCATTGGGCCGGCACCGAGACCGCATCCGTGTGGAGCGGCTACATGGACGGCGCCCTCTCGAGCGGCGAACGCGCGGCCGCCGAGGTCTTGGTCGCGAGCTGACGATCGAACCGGCGTGACTTCGCTACCTATACGGTCGCGTACTCACGCCGGTTCGCTGAATGGGCCGCGCCGACTCCCGGTCACGGAAGTTCCGCGCATCGAGAGATAGCCTCTGCACGATGACGGACCGAACGCCGAGTGAAGCCAACAACCGGTTCGGGCGGACACCCGACGAGTTGGACGAAGCGCGTGCTCTCATCGACGATGCGCGGCAGCGAGCTGAAGCCGGGCTCCTTCGTGACGATTCGGAGTGGGCCTTGCGCAAGCGCGACGAGGAGAGGCGCAGGCTCGCGCGTCAGTGACGTGGGTCATCGAGTACGCGGACTCGTAGCGAGGGCGGTCCGGCGAGCAGTACGTTCTCGGCATGCCGATTCTCGATGCGAGCCACGATTTTGCCCACCCGGTCGAAGGCGACAGCGCCTGGTCGGAGAGCTACTACTTCAACGCGTACTGCCCGGTAGCCGACGCGGGATTGTTCACGCGCATCGGGGTTCGTCCGAACGAGGGGACGATGGACGTCGGCCTGTCGGTCTGGCTCCCGAACAACGAGCTCGCGCACGTGGTCGCGGTGCGTGAGCAGAAGGAGATGGTCGACACCGGCCTCGACGTCGGCGGCGTCCGCTACGAACGCATCGAGCCCCTGAAGGCCTGGCGCCTGACTGCCGACGTCGACGCGCAGGCCCACGACCTCGCTGCCGCCACGACCAACGCCCGCGCCACGCACATCGCGATGGATCTCACGTTCGACGCGCTCATCCCCGCGGTCGGAGTCGACGGGCAGGGGAGCAAGAAGAGTGGCGCGAGCGCGGCGACGAGCACCGTCGTCGGCAAGGGCCACCTCGAGCAGGCCGGACGGTGGACGGGTTGGATCGAGGCCGACGGTGTTCGCCACGACCTCGTCGACGCCCGCGGCAACCGTGACAAGTCGTGGGGTCCGCGCCGATGGGGTGGACCGAAGATGTGGCGCTGGTTCTCGATCAACATCGACGACGGCACGCACTTCGGCGGGATCCGCATCGGCACCGACGCCGGCGATCTGCATCGCGGTTGGGTGTGGACCGAAGGCGAGCACTCGAGCATCAAGGAGTGGAAGGTCACGAGCGAGATCGCCGACGACGGTGTGACGCATACGGCAACGCACGTGCACGCCACCGACAAGCGCGGCCGCGTGCACGAGCTCGACGCCGACGTGTTCCGCGTGTCGCCGGGTCCGGCGGGTATCCGGCCCGACTCCACGATCGTCAACGAAGGTCTCGCCCGCTGGACCTACGAGGGTCGCACCGGTTACGGAATCAGCGAGTACCTGCACCAGCTCGACGCCCAGGCCCGCCCCGTGGTGCCGATCGAGTAGTGGACTTCGCCGTCATCGCGGCAGTGTTCCCGATCATCTTCATCGGCGAGCTGCCCGACAAGTCGATGTTCGCATCGCTGGTGCTGGCGGCGCGCGGGCGTCCGTTCGCAGTGTGGTTGGGCGCGGCGGGCGCGTTCCTCGTTCACGTCGCGATCGCGGTGACGATCGGCGTCGCGGTGTTCAACGTGTTGCCGAAGCGGGTGCTCGACCTGGTGGTCGCCGCGCTGTTCGGGTTCAGCGCGTACCTGGCGTTCGCGGCCGCTCGGCCGTCGCCGCGCGTCGAGCCGGTCGAGCAACCCGACACCGGGCGCGTATTCGCGACGGCGTTCGGCGTGATCTTCCTGGCGGAGTGGGGCGACCTGACCCAGGTGCTCACCGCGAACCTGTCGGCGCGGTATCACGCGCCGTTCTCGGTGGGGATCGGCGCGACGCTGGCGCTCTGGACGGTCGCGGGGCTCGCGGTGATCGGCGGTCACGGATTGCTGTCGCGGATGCCGACCCGCCCGCTGCGACTCGTGACGGGTTCGGTGCTCGCGGTGCTGGCGCCGGTGACGTTCGTCGCCAGTTTCCGCTGACGCAGGAACCGCCGCAGCGCGATCGGCCATCCGACGATCGGGATCAGCGCGAAGGCGAACCATTCGATCGCGTACTGCATGTGATTGACCGGATCGGGCGCCGGCGGCTGGGGGAGCTGCGGCGCGCTCCCTGCCGGCTTGGGCGAGATCGCCTGCGCCTCGATCCACACCGGTTTGATCTCGTAGGGCAGCGTCTTCCCGATCGCCTCGAGGTCGACACGCGGCACCCCGAGCCGCCCGTCCGAGAGATGGTCGACCGAGTCGCTCTTGGCGAGCGAATTCGAAGAGTGCAGCAGCCCGTGGACTGTCGCAGTTCCGGAGGGTGGGGGATCAGTCGTGAGCCCCCCCTGCGCGGAGGCCTGCACCCATCCCCGGTCGACGAGCACCGCCGTCCCGTCAGCGAGTCGGAGCGGCGTGAGCACGTCGACACCGACGTGGTCGCTCCGAACCTGGTTGCGCAGCACCGTCTCGCGCGTAGCGTCAAAGGTCCCGCGGGCTTCGACGCGGGTGCCAGCGCGCGCGCCCGCGGCCTCGGCGACGTTCGGAGCCGGCTGCGCGTAAGCAGCCCGCTCCCGAGCAATCAGCCGATGCTTCTGATCGTTCCGCGCCAGCTGCCAAATCCCCAGCCCTACGAAAAGAGCGGCCATAACCAACGCCAGCAGATGCCCCGCCACCCACCGCCGCTGAAAAAGCTGCACGAGCGGCGACGATAGCTACGTGGGCCGACGCATAGGGACACGGGACCCATCAACGCCACGAAATCGCGACGAAGAGCCACGGCCGCCGTTGCCTGTCTGAGTCGCCACGAGCGGATCATCGCACTGTCGTGAGAAATCAGTTTGATTCTGACTGAGAGTGCTCGCCAATTGTCAACTACGTCACAGTGAACTTCACCCTCTTGTTGTCCCAGTCGAAGTGGTAGATGCCAGGGAGTAACGCGCCGGCCGTGCTGTTGTCTGCAAGGCCCGCGGTCCCGTTCACCTGCGCACGCGATGCTCGCACCTCGCCTGCGTTGAGCAGGTAGTGCGTGAAGTAGAGCGGCTTCACCGCCTTGTCGTACGGCGGCTGGCGCAGGTCACCGGACGGCTTCCCGTCGGGCGTCGTCGCGTCACACGGAGTGCCGACGTCGCTCGAGCACGGGCCCTGGTCGACGTAACGCACCTGGAACGGGAGATTGTTGGTGATCGTGAAGTCGACCAAGTTCTGCCCGCCCGACGCCGCGGTCACGTCCACCGGATGGTCCACGGTCAGCGGCAGCGAGTCGGGCGGCGTGATCGTGATCGGCAACCGGTAGGTCGCACCCGCAATCAGGCCGTTGCGGACCAGATAGGACGTATCGCCGGGCGGCGCGGGAACCAGGCGATCGGAGTCGCCGTCGTACAGGCCGGCGGCGACGGTGCGGTGGATCGTGTGTGACGAGTGCGCGGCGACGGTGATCGTCGTCGTCCGGCCGCAGAAGGAGCGCTGATTCACCGGAAGCGGCCACAGCAACGGATGCTCCCGCGAGCGCCGGTCGGGCCAGACCTGGTCGACCGGACACGTCGCGTCCCCGAATTTGCCCGCGGCGTCGCCGTCGTTCTTCAGCGTGAACGAGAACGTCGCGGTGGTCCCGCTCTTGATACTGATCCCGCTGCGGTCGAACGTGAACGTGATGTGCGCGCGGGGAACTGTCGTCGTTGTCGAGGGCAACGTGGCCGGGGGGATCGTCGAACTGGTGGTCGTTGCGGCAACGGTCGTCGACGTCGAGCTGCTCGTCGTGGGAATCGTCACGAGCGTCGGCACCGTCGTGGGCGAACCGGAGGTGGTGGTGACCTTGCGGCTGACCGTCAGCCGGTCGGGTGGCTTCGAGCCGCCCCGGAACGCCGTCGTTACCAAAATGATCAGGAGCACCGATCCGACCGCGCCGCCGGCCACCTTCGCGCGCCGCCGCCGAACCGCGCCGACGCGCGCCGCGACCATCGGCAGCGCGGCACCGGGCGACGGCAGGAAGTCGGGATCGAGATCGTCGAACATGCTCATGACGCGCCTTCGCTGAGTGCGTCGCGCAGCGTGGCGAGCCCGCGCGTCGCGCGGGAGTCGACGGTCTCGGGATTCCAACCGAGCGCGTCGGCGGCGTCGTCTTCGCTCAGCTCGGCGATGTAGCGCAGCACCACCGCGCGCCGTTGGCGACGCGGGAGCGCGGAGAGGGCCCGGTGCAGATCGACGCGTCGCTCGTCGGCCGGCGGGGCGATGGGCTCGGTCGCCTCAGGATTGTTCGCGGCGCGCTCGCGACTCCGGTAGCGGCGCAGCGCGAGGTCGGTGCTCTTGCGCACGATCCACGGCCGCGGCGCGCTGTTCTTCAGGATCCGGTCCCATCGCAGGCACGCCTTGGTGCACGCCTCCTGGGCGACGTCGTCGGCTTCGTCGCGATCGCCGAGCAGCCGGTACGCGGCGTGGAACGCGGACGCGTACAAACCCGCAAACATCGTGGTGAAGCTGTCGGGCAGCCGCGTCCGTACGGCCCTCGGCGTCGTGATGCTCGTCTCGATCGGTTCCACGCGGACCCATTCTGCCCGCCGGCCGGCCGCGAACCGTGCCGGGGTGCAGCTACGGGGTGACGGTGAACTTGACCTTCTCGTTGTCCCAATCGAAGTGGTAGACGCCCGGCGGCATCGCCGGACTGCCGAGGAAGATGTCTTCGAGGCTCGTCGTACCGTGCACCTGCGCGTGGGCGGTCTTCACCTCGTGGGCACCGAGGAGGAAGCGCGTGAGATACAGCGGCCTGACCCCGGTGTCGTACGGAGGCAGACGCATGTCCATGTCGATCACGTGATTCGGACTGGTCGCCCAACACCCAACTCCGGTGTCTTGGGAGCACGGGCCCTGGTCGGTATACCGAACCGGGAAGGGGAGATGGTTGGTGATCGTGAAGTCCAACACGTGCTGCGCATTCGACGCGGTCGTGACCTCGGACGGATGGTCGACGGTGAGCGGCGGCGTTGCCGGCGGCGTGATCGTTACCGGCAACCGGTAGGTGCCACCGGGTGCCAGATAGTTGACGACCGCGTACGAGGTCTGTCCCGGCGGCGCGGGGACCAGGTTCATGCGACCGTCGTAGAAACCGCCGCCGACGTTGACGTCGACGGTCTGCGAGCTGTGCGGCGCCACCGGGATGCCGTCGAGGGACGCGCAGTAGGCCGCGAAGCTCGCGGGCTCCGGCCAGGGAACGGGCTGCCACCACAGTGGGTCGAAGTCGGTGTTGTTCGTCAGCTGGTACGGCCAGAGTGAACGCATGGGGCACGACGCCCACCCGAACTCCCCGGGGCTCTCGCCATCGTTGGTCAGAGTGAAGGAGAACGTTGCCGTCGTGCCGCTCTGGATGACGAGCCGATCGCGGTCGAAGGCCAAGGTGATGTGCGCGGGGGAGGGAACTGACGTCCCCGGCGGCGGTGTCGTGGCGGGTGGGAACGTTCCGGGGACGGTGGTCGGATCAGGGATCGCCGTCGTCGTTGTCGTTGCTCCCGTCGTGGTCGTCGCCGCGGTCACCAGCGGCTCCCCGGTCGTCGACGGTGACTCACCGGCCGTGGTGGTGGTGGCTTCGTTCGCGACGGTCACGCGATCGGCACCCTTCCCGCCGGCACCGAGCGCCACCGAGGCCAGCCCGACGACGACGGCCGTCGCGACGACGCCGGCGATCACCAGGCGTCGCCGCGTGTGCATCCTCGCGACGCGCGCCGCGACGATCGGGAGCGCGGCGCCCGGCGACGGGAGGAAGTCGGGATCGAGATCGTCGTACATGCTCATGGGGCGTTCTCCTCGCCGAGCGCGGCGCGCAAGGCTGCGAGCCCGCGCGTCGCGTGTGACTTCACGGTTCCGGGCGCGCAACCGAGCGCGGCCGCAGTCTCCGCCTCGCTCAGATCGACGACGTAGCGCAGCACGACGACGTCACGTTGTCGCCGCGTGAGCCGGTCGAGCGCGCGGTACAGATCGATACGTCGCGCGTCGACCGCCTCGATCGCCGCCGGTATCACGTGGTCGGCCGCAATCAGGCGCTGCCGCCTTCGGTACTGGTCGATCGCGAGGTTCGTCGCGACCCGCACGACCCATGGCTTCGGCACCTCGCCGTTCCGGGTTAGCCGGTTCCAGCGGAAACAGGCTCGGGCGCACGCTTCCTGGGCGACGTCCTCGGCCTCCTGCCGGTTCCCGACCAGGCGATACGCGGCTTGGAACGCCGATGCGTAGAGCCCCGCGAACGCCTCGGTGAAGGTCTCGGGCAGTCGCGCCGGCAGAACCCTCCGCCCCGTGATCCCCACCTCCCCGAGTTCCACGCGCACATATCTTCCACGCTGGGGCGGGTCGATCGGTTTACGGCCGCCGGGAAACCCGCAACCCGGCGCTGCGAGGTGGTCGTCCGGTGGCGATCGAGTCACCGTCAGCGGCGACCAAACCTTCCATACATACCGCTCTGGCGCCTTGACACTTGAGGCACAATCTTCGTAACGAAAGCCGTTTGGCTGCGATCGCCCGGACCCCGCGTCGCACCCCCTGACGTTGCCGTATCTCGGCGCGGGGGAGTGCTCGAGTGGGGACATCATCGAAGCGGCGGGTCCTGGAGTCGGGAACGCCTCGGCGTGAGCGACCGGCGATCGACGTGGCGAACGAGGAGTATCACCGCGCCCTCCTCGCCAGCATCCGCGAGGTCGTCCTGGTGGCCGACATCGACGGGACGGTCAGCTACTGCAGCCCTTCGGTCGAGGCCGCGCTGGGTTTCGATCCCACCGACCTCACGGGCACCAACGAGCGCGAGTTGATCCACGCGGCCGACTTCGCGCGGCACGACAACCTCGTCGGCCGCCTCCTCGCGTCCGACGATCCGCAGCCGCCCATCGAGGTGCGACTGCACGACTCCGCCGGCGAGTGGCACTGGTTCGAGGTGACGTCGACGAAGCTGCTGGACGACCCCGTGGCGCACGGCATCGTGACGACGGCGCGGAATGTGACCGCGCGCAAGGAGGCGGTCTCGGCGCTCATCGACCTGAGCCTGCGCGACCCGCTGACCGGTTTGCCGAATCGCATCGCGCTGATGGATCGGATGGCGGTGGCGCTCGCCCACTGCGAACGCACGTGCGAAGTGTTGGCGCTTTTTTTCTGCGATCTCGACGGGTTCAAGCAGGTGAACGACGCGCTCGGCCCCAACACCGGCGACGGCGTGCTGGTCCAGATCGCGCGCCGCTTGGTCGGTGTCGCGCGTGCATCCGACACCGTTGCCAGAACCGGGGGTGACGAGTTCGTGATCCTCTCCGAGGGACTGCGGGAGGTGAACGACGCGGCGGCGATCGCGGCGAAGATCCGGGACGCGATCGAGGGGCCCATCGTGCTCGACGGGAAGAACGCGGTCCTGTCGGTCAGCATCGGGATCGTGACGGTCCGCCCCGACGAAGCCCGGCATGCCGACCCGATGCGATTGCTGCACAACGCCGACGCCGCGATGTACAAGGCCAAGCACGACGGTCGGGCCCGCTGGCAGTTCTTCGACGACGCGTTGGTAGACGAGGTCACGCTCCGCCTCGAGCTCGAGGACGAGCTCCGAACCGCGATCGAGCGCGAGCAGTTCACGCTCCACTACCAGCCGATCTTCGACCTCACCTCGGGGACCGTCGTCGGCGCCGAAGCGCTCGTGCGGTGGTTGCATCCGACCCGTGGTCTGATCCCGCCGTCGGCCTTCATCCTCGTCGCCGAGCAAACCGGCCTCATCGTGCCGATCGGCTCGTGGGTGCTCGGCGCGGCGGCCGCGCAAGCGCGCGAGTGGCACGAACAGCTGGATTGGCCGGGCTGGATCTCGGTGAACCTCTCGGCCCGCCAGGTCGCCGAACCCGGCCTCGCCGCGACCGTGCAGTCGATTCTCGCGGGTTCCCGACTCGATCCCGGCGCGCTCTGGCTCGAATTGAACGAGACCGCGCTGCTCCGCGCCGGCCACTCCGCGACCGTCGAGCTCTCCGCGGTACAAGCGATCGGCGCGCACCTCGGGATGGACGACTTCGGCACCGGCTACTCGTCGCTGACGAACCTGCAGCGACTCCCGATCGACTTCTTCAAGATCGACCGGGGCTTCATTGCATCGCTGGACCGGGACGACGGTGACCGAGTCGGCGGCAACGCGCTCGTCTCCGCGCTCACCGAGCTCGGCGCGACCCTCGGGCTACGGACAATCGCCGAGGGAATCGAGACGACCGAGGAGCGGGACCTGCTCCGCTCGCTCGGCTGCCGCTACGGCCAGGGTTATCTGCTCGCGCGACCGATGCCGGCGGAAGCGCACGCCGAGCTCCTCGCCGGATCGCGGGTCGCCTAGCTCCCGCGCGCGACGACCTGCGGCTCAGTCGCCCTGGCCCCCGTGCTTCTTGCCGCCGTCGTGGCCCTTGCCCGTGGTCGTCGGCTCCGTCGTGGTGCTGGTCGTTGTCGACTCTGTCGTTGTCTCGGTTGTCGTTGCCGCAGTCGTCGGCGCGGTGGACGCGAGCGCGAGCAGGGACAAGTTCGTCTCGACCTCGTCGGCGGCCTTCAGGATGCGGGCCGCGGCCGCGTCGTCGACCTTGTTGTCGGCCCGGAATTGCACGACGTCGACCCGGAGCTGCTGCAGCTGACTTTCCGCGCCACTGCGATCACCTTGGGCGGCCGAGGCGCGAATCGCGGCGACCCGCAGCTGGAGCTGGGCGCCGGCCGCGCTCGAGACGCCCGAGCCCGAGCTGCCGCACGCGCCGGCGGAGAGCAGAGCAACGAGGACCAGCGCGCCCGTCGCCATCCGGCCGCGAGCGCTCACGGGGCGACCGCCCGGTCGAGGTTGTCGATCGCCTGGCTCAACGGGACGGGGATCGCACCCGGGGGAGTCCTCGGAAGCGGCGGGCCGGAGTTCGAGCCGTGCGTCGCCAGGACCACGGCGACGATCGCGGCCGCGAGCACGACTGCGATGACGAACCACTTCACGCGGTTTCGTGCGGATCGCCGACGGGTTCCTGCGGCGCTGTCGACCGGTGTTCCCACGCGGGTCTCGACGCGGGCCGGAGTGGTCGCTCGCGATTCCGCGAGCTCGTCGACCGACATCGCTCGGGTCTCGTCGCGGTCGCCGGTGACAATTGGAGTCGCGACCGTGGCATCGGCCAGATCGAAGGCGTTCGTCGTGTCGCACCCGGCCGCGAGCGCGACGGCCATCTCCGTCGCCGACGCAAAGCGCTGCTCGGGATCCTGCTTCATCGCCCGCTCGATCACGGCGATCACCGCGGGATCGACGTCGGGGCGAAGCTGTCCGAGTGGTTCGTCCACACCGCGGGAGATCGACTCGACGAGCGCGAGCGGCGTGTCACCCCGGAACGGAGCGCGGCCGGCGAGCGCCTCGAAGAGCAGCACACCGACGGCGTACAGATCGCTCGCCGGCGTCGCGATATGACCGGCGAGGCGTTCCGGCGCGAGATACGAAGCCGTGCCGAACACGATGCCCATCGTCGTGTGGCTGTCTTCCTCGGCGAGCTTGGCGATGCCGAAGTCAGCGACCTTCGCGTGCGACTCCGGGTCGAGCAGGATGTTCGCCGGCTTGATGTCGCGGTGGATGACCCCCAACTGATGCGCCGCGGCGAGCGCCGACAGAATCTCGACGCCGAGCGCGCAGGTACGCGTCTGGCTGAGCCGACCGGCTGCGAACTCGGCGGAGAGGGTGTTGCCCGGGAGCCGCTCCATGACGATGAACGGCACGCCGGCTTCTTCGCCGATGTCGTAGATCGCCACGACGCTCGGGTGATTGATGCGAGCGGAGGCGCGCGCCTCCCGCTCGAATCTCCCGCGCAGCTTCTCCTGTTCGGCGAGGTCGGAACGCAGCACCTTGATCGCGACGACGCGGCCGAGGCGGAGATCAGTGGCTTCGCGCACTTCTCCCATACCGCCGCGCCCTAAGCGCGCGCCGAGCTCGTAGCGTTGCCCGAGCGTGTCGGGCCGGATCGACATGCCTCTGACCGTTCCCCTCGGATACGCGGTGCATTCCCGGAACCACGCTATGCCGCCGGGAAGGTGGTCCCGAGCCGGGCCCTCGCGGCGGAAGGCGCCGGTCAGAGGGCACCCTGACGGCGCAGCGCTCGCGGCCGGCCGTCGGGATCGAGCACCACGCGGTAGAGGGCGAGGGCGATCGATCGCGCCCACTTCGCAACGTGATCGGGCTCGTGCCGCCGTAGGTGTCCCGGCGGGCGCGGCCCGCGCCGTCCGTCGCGATGCCACTGGTCGAGGGCGTCGGCGGACCGGGCGAGCGCGCCGAAGGCGGCCGGCGGTTCGAGGAGATCGGCGACGTCGTCGTCGACGCGACCGAGGTGCTCACGCCAGAGCCGGAGTCGCGCCTCTCGCGCCAGATGGCGGGCCCCGTCGCCGAGACCTCCGGGATCGGTCGGCTCCCGCTCGTCGCGGCGCTCGTCGATCACCGAGCACGAAATCTCGGAGTCATGGGTCCACGAACGGCGATTGAAGTTGTCGGAGCCGACGACCAGCAGCACGTCGTCGACCACGCACACCTTGGCGTGAACGTAGATCGGTGTCCCCTCGACACTCTCCAGGTCGTAGAACGCGACGCGTTCGCCGCCGGCCCGCCGCAGGATTTCGATCACGCGCGCGCGGCTGACGCGGCTGGCTGCGCCGCTCGCGCGGCCGCCCCGGTCGGGATAGCGCGGCACGACCGCGACGACGTGGAGCTCGGGGTGGCGCCGGAGCGCGTCGGCGAGCGCGAGCGCGGCTTCCTGCGACCAGAGGTACTGATCTTCGACGTAGACGAGCCGCCGGGCGCGCCGGAACGCCTTCAGGTACGCACGCCCGATGCTGCGCTCGCCGTCGGGCGCAAACGGGTAGCGCGGCCGTTTGGCGGGGTACGTGCGCAGCACCTGGACGGCATGCGTCCCGAGGGCCGGCGGGTCGTCGGGTGCCGGCGGCAAGGGATCGGGCTTGCGCGGTTGGCGCGTCAGGCGCCGGAGCGCGATCCGAAGTGGATTGCGATGGTCGAGCGGGGTCGGGTCCTCCCAACGCTCGCGGAAGGTGAATCCGAGATCGCCGACCGCCGGGCCCCGCACCTCGAGTTGCACGTCGTGCCACGGCGGCCGGCTTCCGTAGCGGTCGTCGAGGCTGACCGCCTGCGGATCGCCCGCGTGGCTCGCGTCGTCATGGCGCCCGTGACAGAGATCGATGCCGCCCTCGAAGGCGACGTCGTCGACGGTGCCGTGGGCCCGTCGAATGACGAAGAGCTTCTGGTGGTGGCTTCCGCCCCGCCGCACGCGTTCGTCGAGGACGATCTCGCCGCCGGCCTCGTCGACGGACTTCGTGAGGGCGGTATTGCTCTGCTCGGCGAAGTGGGCCTGCCTCGGGTGAGATCGCCACAGCAAGCCGCGTACCTGCACGCCGCGCCGCGCCGCGTCGGCGAGGACCCGGCCGACTTCGGTGCCGGGTCCGTCGAGCAGTTCGTCCTGGTCGCTCTGCCAGTCGGTGAAGTGAACCCGGTCCTCGCGCTCGAGTGACTGCAAGACGCCGTGAAGCCGGCGAAAGTATTCGGCGCCGTCGGCGAGTACCTCGACACGATTTCCCTCCGTCCATGCGAGCCCGTCGGCGTGGCGACGGTCGATCGCGGTCGCCGGATTCCCGCGTTCGCCGATCGTCAGGAACCAGTCGTCGAGGCGCATCAACCGGGGGTGGCGGGCGACGTTGCCGCGCCGGCGGCGACGACCCAGATCGCGAACAGGCCGGCGCCGAGCATGAAGTTCATCGGGCCGCCGGGGGCGATGAATCCCCGCGTTCCCATCACGGTGATCGTCTCGATCAGCTGCTCGATCGCGAACACGGCGGTGATCCACGCGAGCCAACGCGGGAAGCCGCCGCTTCCGCGCCACGCGGCCACGCCGATCGGCGCGACGAGCAAGACGATCGAGACCGTCAGCACCGGGCCGAAGTAGGAGCCGACGTCGACGACCGTGCGCGCAACCCGCGGATCGAGCGTGTCGGCGTGCAGTGCGAGACCGGCGTTGAACCACAACCAGACACTGGTTCCGGTCACCAATCCCGCGGCTCCGAGCAGCATCACGTCGCGCCCGGCGCCGGTAAGACGCGTACGCAGGTGCGCGAGGAGCAACACGATCGGGATCATCGACAGCGTGCCCAGCCACGTGACGACGCGCAGGCCGGTGTCGTGATCGCGGTAGAAGCGGACCAACTTGGCCCCCGAGGCGGTCACCTCCGGCGCGGCCGGTACCACCAACAGCCCGATGAACAACAACACCACGTACGCGATCGCGGCGAACAGCGGCCACCGTCTCATTCCGAACCCCCCCGGATCGATCATCGGTCGAGAGTCTGCCGCAGACTGTCGGGATCGGGTCAACCTCGGGAGTGCGATGACTGAGCTCGGCGAATTCCAACGACTCATGCAGGTGACGTACGGCGAGCGTGGCCGCGCGCGCGGCGTCCCGGCAACCGTCGCGTGGCTCGCGGAGGAGATCGGCGAGCTGGCCAAGGCCGTGCGCAAGGGCACGCGCGACGAGCAACTCCACGAGCTCGGTGACGCCCTCGCCTGGCTGGCGTCACTGGCCAATCAGCTCGGCATCTCCCTCGACGACGCGGCGGGCCGTTATCGAGACGGATGTCCGCGCTGCGGTTCGGTGCCGTGTGCCTGCGACGAATAGACGAAGCGGCGACGCTCGTCTGCCTCGTGCAATCGATTCGAATCGATGATTGCCGTTGTCTGGCTTCGCCAGTACCGTCGGCTGCCATCGACGACGCGTTCAGCACCGAGATCAGCACGAGCGACGACGCGACGGTGATTCGCGTCACCGGCGAAGTGGCCTTCGCGACGTGCCGGCTCCTGCAGGAGGCGGTGATTCCCCACGTCGCGCCGGGCCACCGGATCGTGCTCGACTTCTCCGACGTGACACTCCTGGATTCGTCGGGTATCGGCGTGATACTCAGAGCGCACCAGGCCCTCGCCGAGGTTGCCGGCACGCTCGTCGTGCGCAACCCGACACCGGCGACACTTCGTGTCCTTGAGGTCACCGGTCTGCGCGAACTGCTCGTGGAGCGACCGGAGGGCTGAACCGACCGTCGAGTCGAGGGGCAAGACAGGCGCGGCTGATGCCTGGGTCCTTTGACCCAATTGTCGGAAACGGGCTACAGGTTCGCGCCGAGAGTGACCGATACCTCCTCCTACACGGGGGACTTGTCCCCGAGGACGACGCACTGATCCGCCGGGCTGTATCTGGTCGCCTGGGCCGGCGGGGAGCGAGTGGCGAACCCGACGTCCGCTTCGTCGCGCCATAGGAGGACGGACGATGTCGGGTATTGGGCTGGTACAGGCGATGCCGCAGCGCAAGACGCTGCGCGGCTGGCAGTGGACCACTGCGGTTGCGGGTGCGTTGACGGTGTTGGCGGCGATGGCGCCGGTGACTCGTCAGGCGAGTGCGACGGTGCTCGAGTCGACGGGTCGGGTCGAGCACATGATCGTGCGGGCGATCCCGGGTCATATCCACGAGGCGGAGCGTTTGGTGGCGTCGGCGGGTGGCACGGTGGGCCGTGAGCTGTCGATCATCTCGGGTTTCGCGGCGTCGGTTCCCGCGGATGCGGTCAATGGTCTGCGGAGCACCGCGGGGGTTGTCGCGTCGGTGGAGGCGGATGCGCCGATGCGGCCGTTGAGCGTCGACCCCGCGTTGGGCTACGACACCACCGCCACCACGGCCGCCACCGCCGATCTGGGCTCGATGTCGTTCGTGACCAAGACCATCGGTGCGCAGGCGCTGTGGGCGGGTGGGAACACCGGTGCGGGTGTGGATGTGGCGTTGCTCGACACGGGTGTCGCGCCGGTGACTGGCTTGTCGGACAAGATCGTGAATGGTCCCGACCTGTCCCTCGATTATCAGAACGGTCTGGCCGAGTCGGTCGACGCGTACGGGCACGGCACGCACATGGCGGGCATCATCGCCGGCCGCGACGCGGGCACGAGTTTGACGGACCCGTCCCGGTTTGTGGGTGTGGCGCCGGATGCGCGGATCGTGAATGTGAAGGTCGGCGCCGCGGATGGTTCGACGGATGTGTCGCAGGTGATCGCGGGGATCGATTGGGTGGTCCAGCACCGTCATGACAACGGGTTGAACATCAAGGTGTTGAACCTGTCGTTCGGGACGCTGTCGGGTCAGTCCTACACGGTCGACCCGCTCGCCTACGCGGCCGAGGTGGCGTGGCGTCACGGTGTGGTGGTCGTCGCCGCCGCCGGCAACGACGGGCCCAGCGTCAAGAAGCTCGCCGACCCCGCCTATGACCCTCGCCTGTTGGCGGTGGGTGCGTCGGATCCCGGCACCACGTTGCCGGCGAACTGGAAGCCGGCCGACTTCAACAACGCGGGCAGCGCCCAGCGCAGCACCGATGTGTTCGCGCCGGGTATGCACATCGTGAGCCTGCGCGATCCCGGCTCCTACGTCGACAGCAACTACCCCGTCAGTCAGGTCGGTACCCGCTTCACCCGGGGCAGCGGCTCCTCCCAAGCGGCCGCCGTCACCTCCGGGTTGCTCGCGGACCTCTACCAGAAGTTCCCGAACGCGACCCCCGATCAGATGAAGAACCTGCTGGTGCAGACCGCGACCCCGTTCAACTCGTCGCCGCTGACCTCGCTGCTCGGCATCGGGGACGACACCGGCTACCTGAATGGGTTCAAGGCCCTGAGCGGCAGCCAGCTGACGAGTAACAGCAACGGCCGCCAGGACTTCACCTACGCCAAGGGCACCGGCTCCCTCGAGCTCGCCCGCGGTGACATGCACCTCACCAACGGCACCTCGACGTTGACCGGCGAGCAGGACATCTTCGGCAACGCCTGGACCCCCCAGGTCTGGGCGCCGGCGGCGGCCAACGGCACGTCGTGGCAGGGTGGCCTGTGGAACGGGCAACGCTGGAGCGGTGACGACTGGGCCGGGCAACGCTGGTCCAATGCCACCTGGACGTCCAACGACTGGAGCGGCCAACGCTGGAGCGGCCAACGCTGGTCCGGGCTGATCTGGGACGGCCAACGCTGGAGCG
>JBBQER010000057.1:0-27420 GCA_038320885.1 Acidimicrobiia bacterium | reverse complement strand
GGTCTACGCGTACCGGGCCTCGTGATCAGTCCGTACGCCAAAGCCGGTTACATCGATCACCAGACGCTGAGCTTCGACGCATACATCAAGTTCATCGAGGACGATTTCCTCGGAGGTCAGCGCCTCGATCCAAGCACCGACGGACGCCCCGATCCGCGTCCCAATGTTCGCGAGAACGCGCCGATCTTGGGCGATCTCACCAACGACTTCGATTTCGATCAGGAGCCGATTCCGCCGGTTCCATTGCCTGTCCACCCGGTGACCACGCTCGCCAGCGTTGCTCCGTTCGGACCGATCACCACGTCGGCCGTCCCGGGGGATGGAGCCGCGACGGTTCGTTGGGGACTGCCATTCGTCGACGGAGGGTCACCGATCACCGCGTACGTCGTTACGCCGTACATCGACGGCGTGGCCCAGCCTGCGACAACGTTCGGCCCGAACCAGACCACGCAGACGGTCGGCGGCCTCATCAACGGCACGACGTACACCTTCACCGTCGCGGGTCAAAACGCGAACGGTCTCGGACTGGAGTCGGCGCGCACGAGCCCGATTACGGTCGGCACGCCGCTCGCGCCGACCGCATTGTCTCTGACGCCTGGCAACCAACGCATCACGGTGCAATGGACTGCGCCGGCCGACAATGGCGCCGCGGTAACGAGCTACGTCGTGACACCGTATCAGGCCGGAGTGGCACAACCGGCCCGCGTGTTCAACTCCGCCGCCACTCGCCAGACGGTGACCGGGCTGAACAATGGATCGGCGTACGCGTTCGCGGTCACCGCCGTCAACGCCAACGGCACAGGACTTCGGTCCGTCGCGTCAGCTTTGGCCGTTCCGCGAACGGTTCCGACAATCCCGCTGCAACCGAGCGCAACGTCCGGCAACGCGTCGGCGATCGTGCGCTGGACGGCACCCTCGAACAGCGGTGGCGTGCCGATCAAGGGTTACGTCGTGATCCCGTACCTCGCCGGGATCGCCCAGCCCTCGCGAACATTCGCCTCGGCGGCGACTACCCAATCCGTTACGTCGTTGACCAACGGCAAGACGTACACGTTCCGCATCGCCGCCAGGAATGTCGCCGGCGTCGGACCTCAATCGACGCCGACGAGCGCGATCACGGTCGGCACGCCGACGGCGCCGGGCGCGGCGACAGCCACGGCCGGGGTAGGAACCGGCAGGGCAACGGTGCATTGGAGCGGCTCGAATCCAAACGGATCGGCGATCACTGCTTACGTTGTCACTCCATATCTGGGCGGCACCGGTTTGCTGCCGCGCACCTTCGCGTCGACCGCTACGACGCAAACGATCACCGGCTTGACGAGTGGCCGTCAGTACACCTTCAGAGTCGCCGCGAAGAACAGTCGGGGTGTCGGCGTTCGGTCGGCCTCATCGAACGCGGTCACACCCACGTAGCCACGATCGCGGTGCAGCTCTTGGGCAAACGGCGTTCGCTCGTTTCGTGATATCAAACGTCGGCCCTCCTAGGCAATGGGGAAAAGGCGAGTGACCAGCACGTCGCGTGGTAGGTCCTTCATCGGGGTCGCGGTCTCGTTTCTCGTTCCGGCCGCGGTCGTGAGTGCGTTCCTCGTTCCGGTGGCGGCACTGCGTCCCCTCGACGAAGACGAGGGTTACTACGCGCTGGCGGCCAAGCTGGTTGCACACGGCAAAACGCCCTACACGAGTTTCTGGTACCCGCAGGCGCCGCTGATGCCGTACGTCTACGGAGGCTGGCAACGAGTCTTTCAGGATTCCTGGTACGGGCTGCGGGGACTCTCCGTGCTGCTCACCGTCGCCCTGGCGTGCCTCGTCTACCGGCACGCCGTGAAGCGCTGGCGCGCACGACGGCTCGCGCTCGTCGCCGTGTTCTTGTTGGCGGCGACGCCGTTGGGCTTCGAGTGGTACCCGACGGTGAAGACGTACGCGCTCTCGACACTCCTCTTGTTCGCGGCGTACGTCTGGGCCGAGTCGTCGTCGGCCCGGAATTGGTTGGTCGCAGGGGTCTTCCTGGGGCTGGCAATCGACGTGCGCCTGCTCGTCGCGTCGGTCGTCATCGTGTTTCTGATCTACGCGCGCCGGCACGCGGGACAGCTCCTGGCTGGGCTTGCCTTGGCGTTGATCCCGTCGATCTGGTTGTTCGTCATCGGGCCCGCCCGGTTCCTCAACGACACGCTCATGTCGCAAACGAGCCGCAAACACGTGACGCTCTCGGACAACGTCGTCGGCAAGGCACGAACTGTTGCCCGGGTCCTCGTGGAACCACACTTCCTGTTCCTCGCGGGCGTAGGGACGTTGCTGATCGCGGTTTGCATCTTTCGCCGGACACGTCTGCCGCTTTCAGTTGCGATCGCGGCCATGCTCGCGTTCACCAACCTCCTGCCGACTCCGAGCTACCCGCAATACTTCGTCACGCTGATCCCCTTCCTCGCGATCGCGACCATCGAGCTCATCGAGCTCCTGGGGGTTTCTGCCTTCGTCGTGCAGCGGCGCTTCCTCGCAATCGCCGCAGTGATCGTCGTCGCTCCGGCGGCGTGGTCGCTCCGCCACACCACCTCGGCGAACGCGACGCGGTCGCGGATCTCGGATGTCAGGGCCATCTCCCGAGCGGTGGATCAGCGTGCACACAACGGGGAGGTGGTGCTGGCGTTTTGGCCGGGCTTCGTCTACGAATCCCACGTTCGGCAGATTCCGGGGCTCGAGAGCGACTTCGCACCGGCCGCGGTCGCCAACTCGCACCTCTCCGCCGCTCGCGCCGCCGAATATCACATGCTCTCGACGCAGCAGATCGCCCGCGCGATCAGAACGCATGCGATCCGGCTCATCGTCTTCGGGAGAGGGAACGCCAACCAAGGCATCCGCTGGCGACGCGTCGCGCTCGCCGCCGGTTACCGACCGGTCGAGAGGGTACGGGACGCCACCCTCTTCACCTTCGGCGACTCGTGAACTCTCCGAGCATTCCCGGCGCGCAGTATGAGGACCTGTTCGGCGTCGACGCGCTGAACTCGACCAAAGACTTCGCGGTCGGCCGGCTCCACACAACCAACTTCCGCTACGCCCGCACCCTCGTCGAGCAAAACTTCTAGTGAGATCGTCCGGTCTCTCGTGAGAGGCTGGGCTTTGGTCATCCGTCTTCGGCAGAACGGCGCGTGGCGGCGCTCGCGAGCTCGGAACGCGTTGCGACTCCGAGCTTCGAAAAGATGTGACTGAGGTGGATCTTCACGGTCCCGCGCGCCACGAACAACCGCTCGGCGATCTGCGGATTGGTCAGACCTTCCGCCGCGAGCGCGACGACTTGATGCTCCATCGGCGTCAGCGCATCCCAGCCTGACGACGGGCGCTTGCGCTCACTGCGTGCGCGCGCCGCGTACGCGACCGCCTCGTCGACAGTGAGGGCCTCGCCTTCGGCCCACGCGCTCGCGAGCTCGTCGCCCAGGCGCTCGCCTACGAGCACGAGGCACGCCTCGTACGCGTCCACATCCGTGGGACGCCTCGGCAGTCCGTGCGCGGTACGCACGACCGAGCACGCGGCCAGGAGTCGGACGCCTTCGCGATAGCTCTCGCCGTCGGCGGCGAGCACCGCCAGCGCTTCCAGGGAATCCACGATCCCGGGCAGGAATCCGTGCTCGTGCCGAACCGCCAGCGCGTCGTGATGCAGGCGCTCCGCATCGCGGGTCTGGCCGCGAAGGCGTGCGAGTACGCCGAGCTGATAATCGACCCCGGACGCGATCCACGGATTGGCGAGCGGCGGCGCGGCCCAGCGCCGGGCGTCCTGCAGCGCGGCGTCCGCGGCGGCGGCGTCACCGAGCGCGAGGAACGCGGCACCGCGGAGCATCTGCGACCACGCGGCCCAGACCGGGACAGCCAATCCCGAGTCGTCGACCGGGAGCTTCTCGAGCACCTCGAGCGCACCATCCGCATCGCCCAATCCGAGCGCCAGCGTCGCCGCCGCGATCACCGTGGGCTCGTCGGCTCCGAACTCGTCGGCGTCCGGGCCGGACTGGGTCAACGAGGAGAGCCGGCGCGCAGCCGCGGCGTGCTCGCCACCGAGCGTTTCGCACTCCGCGAGCCAGGAAACTGCGATCGACCCGGTGGACGGGTCGCCGACGGTGCGGCAGTCGCCGATCGCGCGCTCGAACTCGCGCCGCGCCGTTTCGAGGTCGCCTCGGAACAGCGCGATGAATCCGTTACCGGTTTGGTACCACGCGCGGAAGAAGAGATTGTCGAGCTCGAGTGCCGCGTCACGCAACTCGTCGAGGACGGCTCGAGCCGGATCCAGATCGTGTTGGATCAGCAACGAGACGCTCATCATCTTGAGCCCGTCGGCAATCGCCCAGGCATCGTTGATCTCGCGTCCGAGCGCGACGCTGCGCTCCAAGGTGTCGCGACCCCGGGGCGGGTCGTAGAAGAGCTCGGCGTACCCGAACGTGTTCAGCGCGCGCCTGGGCCCACGTGTCGCCGGTGGCCTCGGCCATGGCGAGCGCCTCGGGCGCGCACCGCAGCATGGTTCCGTAGTCGTGCGCGTACAGCCCGACGTGCGCCGCGCCCCAGAGGGCGCGGGCCCGGACCGCGGAGTCGTCACCCTCGAGCTCCAGCGCGCGCGTGAACCACCGCACGCCGGCGATCAGGTGACCGCGCAGCTCGAAGAACAGCGCGAGCGCCGTGACCATCCGGAGCATGGCCTCCTGCGCACCGCTCGCCGCCGCCCATTCGAGGGCGGCATCGAGGTTGTCGTGCTCGATCTCGAGACGACCGAGCCACACCGGCGCCTCACCGGTGACGAACGAGGGCGCGGCTTCCTCGGCGAGCGCGCAGAAGAATCCGAGATGCCGATCGCGAACGCCGGCACTCTCGCCCGATTGGACGAGACGCTCGCTTGCGTACTGGCGAATCGTCTCCAGGAGGCGGTAGCGGCTGCACTCGTCGTCGACTTGGACGAGCGACTTGTCGACGAGACGGGTGATGAGATCGAGCACCGCGTAGTAGTCGACGAGATCGTCGGCGCACACAGTCTCGGCAGCTTCGAGCGTGAACCCGCCGGAGAACACCGAGAGCCGCCGTAACACCGCGCGCTCTTGCTCGTCGAGGAGGTCGTGACTCCATCCGACCGACGCTTCGAGCGTTTGCTGACGAGGCATGACCGTCCGGCCGCCCCCGGTGAGCAGCCGAAATCGATCGTCGAGTGCTTGCGCGATGCGAGCGGGTTGCATCATCCGTATGCGCGCGGCGGCGAGCTCGATCGCGAGTGGGATGTGGTCGAGTCGCGTACAGATGTGCGAGATGGCGACGCGATCGTCGGGACCCGGGTCGAACGTGGCCCGGACCTGGCGCGCCCGTTCCACGAAGAGCTCGTGCGCAGCTTGCACGTCGAGTGAAGGAACGCGCCACGAGAACTCTCCGGGGATGCCCAACGGCTCGCGGCTGGTTGCGATGATCCGCAGGCGCGGCGGGAGCTGCAGGAGCAACGTGACGAACTCGGCCGTGGCGTCGAGCACCTGCTCGCAGTTGTCGAGCACAACCAACAGGTCGCGATCCCCGAGCTGTTCGGGCAACGTCTCGGTCCACGGCCGGCCGTGATCCTCGCGAAGACCGAGCCCGGACGCGACCGCCTGCGGAACGATCGCAGATTCGGTGAGCGGCGCGAGCTCGACCCACCGCACGCCACCCGCGAAGTTCTCGGCTTCTTGCGTCGCCGCGTGCAGCGCGAGGCGGGTCTTCCCGCACCCGCCCGTGCCCGTCAGCGTGATCAGGCGTTGCTCCTGTAGTGCTTCCCGTACTTCGCAGAGCTCGGCGTCACGGCCGACGAAGGTCGTGAGCTCGACCGGCAGGTTGTTGGGCACGACATCGATCGAGCGCAACGGCGCGAAGTCGGACTCGAGATCGGGATGGCAAAGCTGCCACACGCGCTCGACCCGGTCGAGACCCTTCAACCGATGCGTCCCGAGGTCACGCCACGAGACGCCCTCGACCGCATTGTCGACAAGGAGATCATGCGAAGCGTCGGATACGACGATCTGACCGCCGTGCGCGATCGACCGCAACCGCGCGCAGCGAATGATCGCCGGCCCGGAGTAGTTCCGTTCGGGGTCACCTCCTCCCGCACGCGGGATGCGCTCGCTCCGGTGCTGGGCCTCGCCGGTATGCACTGCGACGCGTACACGCAACGGTCGGTCGCCCGGCCAGAGCTCGTCGGCCAACGCCCGCTGCACGTCGAGCGCAGCACCGAGCGCATCCGAGGCCCGTGCGAACACGGCCACGACGCTGTCGCCCTCGCCCTGTTCGAGCGGCCGAGCCCCGCCATGCAGCACGATCGCGGCGTCGAGAAGGTCGTAGTGACGGGCGATCGCGACCGCGGCCGCGTCTCGATCGGCCTCCCACATCGGCGTCGATCCCTCGACATCGCTGAGCAGGAAGGTGACGGTTCCCGACGGGAGCGGCACGTCGTCTCCGACTCGATCGGCGCTGGTCACTGAGTCGAAGTCTGTCAGGTCGTCGCTGGAAGTCATGCAGGCATCCTGCGACGGGGCCTCGGGATCTACATCTGCCACATGGCATATCTGCGGTCCGTAAAGTCCTTACGTGGACACGCCGGGGGTTTTCAGCGACGACCTCGACACGTGGCTGAGCAGCGATTCACCGAAGACGCTCGAAGAGCTTGGAAACGCGTTCGCCGAGAAGAGCTTCGCGGTCACGATCCTGCTGCTCATGTTCGTGCCCGCGCTGCCCCTCCCCACCGGCGGGATCACGCACGTCTTCGAGGTCATCACCGTTTTCGTCGCGCTGCAGATGGTGCTCGGACGCCGCACGCTCTGGCTCCCCCGGAAGTGGAAGCGGCGCGAGCTCGGCGCCACGATGACCGGCAAGGCGGTTCCCTTCGTCATCCGGCGCGTCCGCTGGTTCGAGAAGTTCTCACGTCCGCGCTTCGCCGGCCTGTTTCGTCAGCGCTGGTTCACTCGGGTGATCGGGCTCGTCATCATCGGGTTCACGGCGGGCGCGGTGATCGCGCCGCCCTTCTCGGGACTCGACACGCTGCCGGCGCTCGGCGTCGTCGCCATCTCGCTCGCCGTCATCCTCGAGGACGTGGTGATCCTCGGCATCGGCATCGTCATCGGCACCGGGGGGATCGTGCTGATCGTGACGATCGGCGCCGCCATCGCCCACTTCATCCGCGATCGGTTCTAATCGGCGGTTTGCTCGGCGCGGATTCCTCGGCTCACTTGATCGCGAGGAAGCATCTCCGGTTGCCCGCTGCGTAAAGGTCGTGGGGGATCTCCGCGCGGCCGACCACCTCGAAGATCTCGCGGAAGCCGGCGTGACGAATCGTGTCGATGACCGCGCGGTACGTCGGATGGAGCTCGAACGACTCCCGGCCTTCGGCGGTGACGTTCACGTCCTTGTCGCCCATGACGAAGTAGCCCGACACCGGCTCGGTGTGACACACCGTGTCGATGACGGCGAACGATCGGCAGAGGTCGAAGGTTTGGCGAATGAATTCGAACGGATTCAGCACGTGATAGAGCACGCCGAGGTTGAGCACGACGTCCCATTGCTTGTCTGAGGGAAGGTCGTCGGCGTCGTGTACTTCGAACGTCGCATTCTCGATGCCGTAGTGCTCGGCAAGGAATCGCGCCCGCGCGATGTTCTTGGGGCGGAGATCGATGCCGTCGACCCGGTGCACGCCGCGGCCGGCGAGGTCGAGACTGAAGAGCCCGCAATTGCAACCGATATCGAGAACCGTGGTGGCGGAGAGGCTGTCACCCAAGAGCGTCGCGACGGCGCCGTTGATCAGGCCGAGCCGGTAGAGGAACCGGCCTTCCGAGATGGCCGCTCGCATCGTCTTCGCCATGGTCGTCACACCGTTGCCCAGCGGATACGGCACTCCCCACGGCCCGAGCTGTTCGACCCGCGCGGCGAGCTCGTCGGGTGACAGGTCGGCGCCGTCCCGTGGAGTCATCGAGTCGGGCCAACTCCTCGTCACGTCGAGCTCGATCCGCGGGACGAGATACTCGAGCGCGCTCCCGCTCGAGTGTCCCGACGTCTGCCGCCACCGTTTGTACCTCTGCTGCGACGTTCCGTCGGTGAACGCGGTTTCCGGGATCGCCGCGACGATCGTGTCGTTGACCGGGAACGCATCCCGCACCCGTTTCGCCACGGTGCGAGGATAGGCGCGTGGGTGACGACGACCGGCCGGGTGCGGCCGAGCTGGAAGCGGCCGGGCTGTTCGATCCCGACGCGGCCGACGCGCCGCAACAACTCGCGCTCCTCGACTACCTCCTCGACGTCGGCGCGACGATCGACGATCTGCTCGCGGCGAACCCGGGTGAGCTTCCGGCGGTGGCGTCGAGGATCGCGCTCTGGGGTGACCGGCGGCGGCTTTCGCTCGATGAGGTCGCCGACGCCGCGCAGATCGATCGCGCGCTCGTCGCGACGGTGTGGCGCGCGGTCGGCTTCCCCGAACCCGATCCCGACGCCCCGACCTTCTCCCGGAAGGACGTCGAGCTTCTGGTCAACCTGAAAGCGGGAATCGATCTCCTCGGTGAAGCGGTGATCATCCAGCTCGCGCGTGTCCTGGGCGCGGCCGCGGCGCGCGTCGCCGACGCGTCGGTGAGCGCCTTCGTGGTGAACGTTCTTCCCCAGGCGCTGGAAGACGATCCGTCGGGCCTCGAGCTCACCCGCGCCAACGTTGCGTCGATGGTTCTACTCGACGGCATGACGCACGGCTTCGACACGCTGTTGCGGCATCAGATCGAGCGGGGCTTCCGGCTCGGCGACATCGACACCGCCGGGGGCATCGATCTCCAACGCCGCAGCGTCGGCTTCGCCGACCTCGTCGACTCCACCGCATGGACCCAACAGCTCGAGCTGCCCGCGCTCTCACTGGCGTTGAGCATCTTCGACTCGACCGCGTCGGAGATCGTCGCGGGTCTCGGCGGTCGGGTCGTCAAGCTCATGGGAGACGGTCTCATGTTCACGGCGAACGACCCGATCACCGCGACCGAGATTGCATTGGAGCTGGTCGAGGCGTTCGCACAGCACGATTCGCTTCCTCCTCTGCGCGCCGGCATCGCGACGGGCGACGTACTGGCGCGCGATGGAGACTTCTCGGGCGCGGTCGTGAACCTTGCGGCCCGGGCCGTGAACGTGGCGCGGCCGTCGACCGTGCTCGTCGATCCGGAGACTCGCCTCACCCTCGACCAGTCGACCGCGTACGACTGCCGGGTCGCGGATGCCTTCAAGCTCAAGGGATTCGAGCGGCGCGTGAAGCTTTCGCGCGTGAAACGCGTACCGGTAGGCGACGCGTCAGGCTGAACGACGGCGCTTGGGCCGCGGCGCGCGGCGAGCCGCGAGAGCCGCGCGGTTCGAGGCGTCGACCACACCGGTCTGCAAACGTCCGAGCACCATGGTCCAGGCCGACTGCATGAACTCCGCATGCTCCGGCGAATCGACGAGTTGGTGCACTTCGACGCGACATCCGTGCTCGACGGTCTCGAAGCGCAAGTAGCCGACCATCCCGCCGCCCGGAATCGGGATGTTGTCGTCGTCGTCGAAGTCCCAGCGCAGCGCGATGAGGCTCGGCTCGACGACGATCTCGTACATCCCCTCGATACGGGTCCCCCACTCCAACGTGGCGGAGAAGCGACCGTCATCGATTCGAACGGGTACGCCCATCCACCGCGAGTAGACGTCGGCGTCGGTGAACGCATTGAACGTGGTGGGTTGGTCGGTCTCGACGTCGATATGGGCGATCACCACGTTGCCGGTCTCGGCCGCTGCCAACGCGCTCTCGGGGAGGTCGTCGGCCGGCGTCCAGCGCGACGTGTCGTCGGCCAGCGCACCGTGGAGGCTCCGGAGCACGTCCGGTTGCGCCCGGTACCGCCGGAAGTTGCCCGTCGCCGTCATGGTCACCAGCCCGGCTTCGCGCAACACGGTCAGGTGCTGCGACACCGTCGGCGGGGTGACGTGAAAGGCGGCCGCGATCTCACCCGCGGGGAGCTCACGGTCCCAGATCAGGGCGAGGATCTCACGCCGGACCGGTGAGGTGAGCGCCTCGAGGATTCGCTGCACGTCGCGCATGAAGGCCCTGAGCGTAGCCAGCTCTGGCGCCCCGATTCGACTGTCGTCTAATTTGACACTGACCGAAATTCCCGACCTACGAAGCACTCGAGAAGGGCTGTTGATGGCGAACTTCCTCCCCATGATCCACGCCGAGCGCCGGTCGCTCGCCGGGTTCCTCGACACCATCTCACCCGACCAGTGGACCGCGCCCACGTGGTGCGACAAGTGGAACGTGCAAGACCTCGTCGGGCACTTGACCGCCGCGGGCAACATCACCGCGCCCCATTTCTTCGGCGGCTTCATCCGCACCGGATTCAACTTCGACAAGTTCGTGGAGGGCGACCTGCGGAAGTACGCGCAGGGTTCCCCGGCGGACGTTCGCGCGCGCTACGACGCGATCATCGACAGCAACCGCACCCCGCCGGGCCCCGCGTACGTCGCGCTCGGCGAGATCATGGTGCACGGAGAAGACATCCGCCGTCCGCTCGGCGGCCGCGGCGAGCACCCGGCGGAGCACCTCACGACACTCGCCGAGCTCTACAAGAAGACGGGGGCACCGCTGCGCGCCAAGAAGCGGATCGACGGCTTGAAGCTCACGGCCACCGACGTCGACTGGTCGACCGGAGACGGACCGGATGTCCGCGGACCGTGTATGTCGCTGATCATGGGCATGGTCGGCCGCACCGCGGCGCTCGACGACTGCGAAGGACCGGGTGTCGAGACGCTGCAGTCCCGCGCCGGCATTCGCTAGGCCTCCATGCGGATCAACACGCGGTACCGGTAGATCTCCCGGTATCCCATTCGCGCGTACGTCGACTCTCCGAAGTGCGACGCCTCCAGCGTGAGGAGCGACGCGCCGCGGGCGAATGCCTCGTTGGTGACCGCGCGGGTCACGACGTCCCCGAGCCCACGCCCGCGCGCCTCGTCGAGACAGGCGACCCATCCGACGTAGCCGGCCGGTTCGCGGCCGAACAACATGGCCGACGCGCCGGCCACCGGCGAACCGTCGACGTCGGCGAGTGCGATCACGCAGTCGGAGCCGAGCATGACCTCGGAGTTGTCGATCGCGTCGCGCGTCAGGTGCTCCGGCATGGAGAGATGGGTGAACGCCTTGCCCGCAATGCTCGCGTACGCGGCGACATCGGCGGCCGAGCTCGCAAACCGCACCGTGACGCAGGCCGGCGGTTCCCGGCGGTCGAGCGGCTCGTCGCAGACCATCTCGGGTGACTGCGAGAACTCGTGATAGTTCCGGGCCGTGAGCTCGTCGTAGAGATCGTTGTCGGCGCCGACGCGGGTGAACACGCAACTCGACTTTCCTCGCTCGTCGAAGTACCCGGTCACCGCGTCGGCCCAGGGCTTGGCCGCGAGCGTCGGCTCCGATCGGATCGCGATCCGGGTCGACGGGAAGTCCACGGTTCCCGCCACCGCCACGATGCCCGGTTCGTCGAGGAGCTCGCTCCCAGGCGCCAGCCGGGCCTGGAACCGCGTGAAATCACAGAGATTCTGATGGGCGCGCTCGGCGACGTCGGTCATCGTCGTCCCTCAGCCCGCCTTCGTGCGGTAGTCGCCGAACGGCTCGTCGCGCTCCTGGAGCGCAGTCGTGAGCCCCTTCTCCCGCGCCGCGCCGACGAACTTCCGCATGGTCTCGGTGTGCGTCCCGAGCGCGCACAGCTCGGTGCCGGCGCGAATCCCCGCTCGCAGCCCCATCGCGTCCATCTGCCGGTGCACGACGCGCTTGTTGAGCTGCAGGAGCTCGATCGGCACCATCGCGATCCGACTCGCGACCTCGAGCACGCGCGCTTCGAGCTCGTCGGCCGGGTACGCCGCGTTCGCCCAGCCCAACTCCGCCGCCTCGATGCCGTTGATCGAGTCTCCGGTGAGCATCATCTCCATCGCCTTGCGCATGCCGAGGAACCACGGATGAAAGTGCATGTCGGGGACACCGAAGCGAACGGCCGGGTAGCCCATCTGCGCATCTTCGGCCATGTACACGAGGTCGCAACCGGTCGCGAGCTCGCTCCCGCCCGCGAGGCAGTACCCGTGCACCTGCGCGATCACCGGCTTGGCGAGGTCCCAGATGCTCATCCAACCTTCGGTGACGTGGCGCGGCCAGGCGCCCTCACCGCCGGGCGTGTAGTACGGCATCTCCTGACCCTCGTTGCCGCCGCCGAGGTCGTAGCCCGCGGAGAACGACGGGCCGGCGCCGCGGATGATCGTCACCGACACCGCCGGATCGGCGTCGTGGGCGCGCAACATCTCGAGGATCGCTCCCCGGAGCGGGTGGATCAGGCTGTTGCGCTTGTCGGGCCGGTTCATCGTGATGCGCCGCACGCGCGGCGCCGGCTCGTCGACCAAGATCACGTCGTCACTCATCGGTTCTGGCTCCCTGCCGTCGGTGGATACGCGGACGGTATCTCGCGGTCCCCGCGGCGCGTCAGCCACGCGACTCGCCACTGCCGTAGGGCCGGGTGATGATCTCGAGCAGGTGCCCGTCGGGATCCGGGAAGTAGACCCCGCGCCCGCCGTCGTTGTGGTTGATCGTTCCCGGCTGATGCTGCATCGGGTCGGCCCAATAGTCGAGCCCGCGTTCGACGATGCGGCCGAAGATGACGTCGAAGTCGCCTTCGCCGACGAGGAACGCGTAGTGCTGGCTCGGGACGTCGCCGTCGATCTCGTGGAAGTCGAGCGAGATGCCGTTGTCGACTTCGACGACGAGGAACGGCCCGAACCGCGTTGCCGGCGGCCGGCCCATGATCTCCGTCAGGAAGGCCGCCGACCGTTTCTGGTCGCGACACCAGACGATGGTGTGGTTGAGCTCTACGGTCATGGCGAGATCGTACGGCGTGCGGAATCGCGGCAGACTCCCCCGGTGCGCGTCGGCGTGTTGATGCTCCCCACCGATCCGTGGCCCGAGACGGTCGAACGTGCCCGTCGCCTCGAAGCGCTCGGCTACGACCATCTCTGGACCTACGACCATCTCTCGTGGCGGCGATACCGCGGCCGCGCGTGGTTCGCCGCGATCCCATGGCTCACGGGTATCGCCGGCGCGACCGACCGCGTGCGTCTCGGCACGATGGTCGCGTCGCCGAACATGCGACATCCCGTGACGCTCGCGCAAGACACGGTTACCGCCGATCACATCTCCGACGGACGCTTCATCCTCGGCGTCGGCGCGGGTGGCGTCGGCTTCGATGCGACGGTGTTCGGTGACGAGCCGCTGTCACGCGCGCAGCTCCTCGCCCGCTTGGAGGAATTCGTCGACCTCCTCGATCGACTCCTGCGCGAACCGACCGTTTCGCACGAGGGCACCTTTTACCGGGTGAACGAAGCGTGCATCCGTCCGCCGAGCGTGCAGGCGCCGAGAGTTCCGCTGGCGATCGCCGCCGCCGGTCCCCGGACGCTCCGTCTGGTTGCGCGCCGCGGCGACGCGTGGATCACCATCGTCGGCCCGTCCGAGGAGACCCCGGCCGAAGTGGAGGCAATCGTGCGCACGCGGGCAGCACAGCTCGACGACGCGTGCGCCGCGATCGGCCGCGATCCGCGTTCGATCCAGCGGATCTATCTGGTCGGCACCACCGGGGAACGGCCGCTGGCCAGCGTCGACGCGTTCGCCGACTTCGTCGGGCGCTACGCCGCGCTCGGCTTCACCGACGTGGTGTTCCATCATCCGCGCCCCGACGACCCGATCTGGAACGAGCCCGCGGCGATCGTCGAAGACATCGCGTCCGCCGTTCTTCCCCATCTCGGTTCGACATTGCCCTGATCCGTTTACAGGCCGTTTACGAGCGGCCGTTAGAAGACGGCGTGGGGGTCGAACCGCTAGGGCGTGGGGTCGGGAACGACCTCACGCTCACAGCGTGGCTCACACCGCGGCTCGGACCGCCGGCGCGAGCGGACTGAGCTCGAGCCAGCCCGGGAACCTCCGTACGAGTCGCTCGTCCCCTTCCACACGAACGCGCTCGTCACTCATCGCGTCGCGCAGCTCCTCGCGTCCGAGCCAAATGCGATACATGGTGCGCACACTCGAACGCACCACGAGGTCGGACTCGAATCCGGGATCGCGGTAGCACACCGAAACCTCGTCGGGCTCGACCACCAGCCAGTAGCGCTGCGCCTCGCCGCGGAACCGGAACTCGAGCACCGTGCGGCGACGGGGCATGTTCGACCGGTTGACACCGCGTGCCACCCACACCATCAACAGCGTCGGATCGAGCTCTTCGGGCTTGGGGTCTTCGAAGCCGAAACGCGCGGCCCACTCACCCAGGCCCATGAGGAGCGGCTCGAGCTCCACCCCCGCTTCGGTGAGCTCGTAGCCGTCGGGGGTCCGCGCAACCAAGCCATCGCGTTCCAGCTGCCGCAACCGCGTCGCGAGGACCCCTCGGGAAATACGCGGGAGCCCGCGCATCAACTGGTTGAAACCGTGACTGCCGCACACCAGCTCGCGCACGATCAACAGCGTCCACCGGTCACCCAGGACCTCGGCGGCACGGGCGATCGGGCAGTACTGGCCGTAGTGGGTCATACGTCGCAGTCTCGTATCGGCGTGCCCAATTAGCCAGTTCGTTTTTCGAACTATGCGATCGCCGAACGAGTTCGTACGCTCGCGGCACCACCTGGAGGAGCGCCCATGAACCTTCCCAAGATCGCGACCGAGCTCGCCGACGAGTTCCGGGAGACGGCAACGGAGTCCGACCGCACCGGCGAGTTCCCGACGGCCAACTACGCCCGCATGCGTGAGCGCGGCTACCTGCGGGGTCCGGTGCCCGAAGAGCTCGGCGGCCTCGGCGCCGGTCTGGCGGAGACCGCGGCCGCGCAACGGGCCCTGGCGCGTGGCTGCGCGTCGACCGCGCTCGCGGTCAACATGCATCTCTTCCAGGTCGGGGCGGCGGCCGACGGCTTTCGGAGCGGCGGACCGACCGGACCGTTGCTCGAGCGCATCGCGAAAGAGGGCATCGTGCTCGGCTCGACCGGCGCCGAAGCGATCGTTGCCGGCCCGTGGACCACGCCGACCACGGCCAAGCCCGACGGCGACGAGGCCTGGATCATCGACGGCCGCAAGTTCTTCTGCTCGCAGGCACCCGGCATGGACGTCGTGCGCGTGAACGCCGCCGATACGGAGACCGGCGACATCCTGATCTTCGCGGTGCCGGTCGGGCTTCCCGGCGTTCGCATCGAGGAGACGTGGGACACCACGGGGATGCGTGCCACCGCGAGCCATGATCTCGTCCTCGAACAGGTGCGGGTGCCCGCGGCGGCGCTCGGTGTCCGGATCCCCGCGGGTGAGCCACTCCTGCATCCGGCGATCGCGAATGTTGCGCGATGGTTCGAGCCGCTGGTCGCCGGCGTGTATCTCGGTATCGCCGAGGAGGCGCGTGCTCTCGCGCACGCGTCTCTTGGTGGCGGCATGAACGGCCGGTTCCGCAACCCGGTGCTGACCGACGTGATGGTCGGCGAGCTCGAGGCCGCGTTCCTCACTGCAACGTCGGTACACGACCAGGTCTGCGCGGAGCTCGATTCACCGCCCGCGGATCCCCAGCGCGGGATGGCGCTGGCGATGCTCTGCAAGCAGATCGTCAGCGAGCAGGCGATGGCGGTCGTCGACCAGGCCGTCGCGTTGTCGGGCGGAAGCGCCTACTTCCGCAAGTCGCCGCTGGAGCGACTGGCCCGCGACGTGCGCGCCGCTCGTTTCCACCCGCCCGCGGCGCCGGTGTCGTTCCAGGTCGCGGGCTCGCGACTCTCACCGTAAATCGGCGAGCAACCGAGCGCGCGGGATCTACGCTCGATCGGTGGATCCGATCCTGCATCTGTCGCTCGCGGTGCGCGACCTCGACGAGGCTCGAGCCTTCTACGTCGACCTGCTCGGCTGCGAGATCGGCCGGATCCGCGAGAGGTGGATCGACGTGTGGTTCTACGGGATGCAGGTAACGCTGCACGAGGAGCCCGACCTCGTGTCGCCACCCGACCCGCTCGGTGTCCGCCACTTCGGCGTGACGCTCGACGCCGACCAGCTCGCCGCGGTCCTGCATCGCCTCGAGTCGCAACCGGCGGACCGGCCGATCGAGTGGATCCGTCCGCTCGCGACGGATCACGCGGGCACGCCCAGAGCCCAAACGAAGGCGATGATCGCCGACCCGAGCGGCAACGCGATCGAGCTGAAGTCGTACGCCGATCCGGCGGCCGCGTTCTCCGATCGCTGACGCGAACGTCGCTACACCTCAGAGCGTGGCGCAGGCATCGATGGCCGCCTCTGCCGCGGCCTCGGTCGCGAGATGTGCATCGTGCGCGAGTCGCGCGAGCACCTGCTTGCGGTCCGTGTTCTCCTCCAGGTAGCGGGCGATCACATCGGGATCGGCGGTGCCGTCGGGACGGGTCATCGCGAAGATCGCGTCGTCGACCAGACCTTCACCGGCGTAGTCGCTGATCCCGCGGAACACCGACCACGGGCACCGCGCCGCCTCGCAAACCGCGGCCACCGCGGCGGTCTCCATGTCGACGGCTACGACGCCGCGCGCGGCCATCGCGTCGAGCTCGTCGGCTGCGGTGATCAGCTCGTCGCCGCAGCTCAACGTCCCCCTCGGCACGATGCTGCCCACGTGTGCCGGCCGGAATTGCCCTCCCGTCGCCCGGTCGACCACGACCTCCGGCACGATCACCGCGCCGATCGGCACCTCGCGGTCGACGCCGCCCGCGATGCCGACGACCATCACCCAGTCGACCTCGTGCTCGAGCATGCGCTGCGTCGCCTGCGCGCCCGCCTTCATGCCGATCGTCGTGAGCATCGCGACGATCTCGATCGCGGCGGCCCGCCCGCGGTACACGGAGCCGTCGCCCTCCAGCGCGAGCCGGCGCACGATCGGTTGCAGCTCCGGCTGCATCGGAGCGAGCATGCCTACGCGTCTGATTGCTCTCGGTTCACCCATGCGCGCAGTGTGCCCGATCTCCGGACCGCTTGCACCAAGGAGATCGCCGGCCCCGCGAAGAACAACGCGAGCACCGAGAGAAGCGCGATCAGTGCACCGAGCGCCAGGCCGGGTGGTGTGAACGCGAGCTTCACGACGTGACGACCGCGCGGAACGGTGACGCCGAGCACGAGCCCGTTGGTGCGCAGGACGGGTACCGACTTGCCGTCGACGGTCGCGTGCCAGCCCCGCTCCCAGTCCTGCGAGACCACGAGCAACGCATCGCGCCGCGCGTTCACGACGATTCTGCTCGCGTCGAGCAGGTCGGCCGACTCGACCGTCCCCGCCCGGCCCGGTTCGACGAGACGGCTCATAGGCGGGGTCCGGCGCTCGACGTACGCGGAGGTACGCAAATTCGCGTGCGGATTGCGGAGCTCCGACTGGACCTGGGGCAGTGTCGCGAAATCGACCGCGCCCACGAGGTAGGCGGCGGCGAGGCGCGGCGTCCGCACCCACCGCGTGAAGTCGGTCCCGGCTACTGCCCCATCGCGTCGCCACGACGCCGCGGACGGTGTGACGTCGTTGCTCAACACGAGCGTGCTGACGCGCAGCACATCCGATGACCAGCCGGGCTGCCACATGTCACCGCGGGCGGGATAGCCGTCGTAACGCCAGTTGCCGGCCGTCTCCGCCCAGTCCTTTTGCAGCAGTGGGTCGTAGCCGTTGACGCCGAGGAGATCCTTGGCGAGCGAGAGCGACCGGAAGTTGTACGAGTTCGACGCCCAACGGTCGATCCCGCCCGCGGCGTCGTACAGCGCGCCGAACGGGGCCGGCGAGGTGTCGTAGAGCGCGTTCACCGCGTCTCTGTGTTCCGAGGCGCCGTACCACGGCGCGAAATAGGCGAACGAAACCATGTCGAGCGCGCACACGACGAGGATCGCGGCGATCCCGGCGCGCCGATCGACCGCCGCGAGCGCGACGGCGCCCGCCAGAGCGAACAGCAATGCGACCGGCGACCAGCGCCCGATCGTGCCGGGGGTCCCCGTTGCGAGGACGCCGTGGAGCGCGCCGATGTGCGGCAGCGCCACGACGAACCCCGCCAGCCCCCACGCGGCCGCCGCGATGCGAACGCCGAGGCGTTTCGGCGCGCGCAACAACTCGCGGACGCCGGCACCCGCGAGCATCGACACCGCAAGATTGGCGAGCCATAGCGTCCGTCCCCACGAACGGAACTCCTTGGCCCCGGGCACCACGTCGTAGGCGACGTGACCGAACGGCGTCGATCCACCCATGCCGATCAGGACCGCGACGAGCGTCAGGGCGAGCAGCGCCTGCACGACGCGGTTCCTGCGCAGCACGACGGCGCCGACGACCGCGGCGGCGGCGATCGTGATGCCCAGATAGTTGCCCACCTCCTGCTGCAGATCACCCCCGGTCCACCCCGCCGCCAACCAAGCGCCGTGACTCGCGCCGCCGAACACGTACGGGAAGCCGAGCACGAGCAGGTGGTGCGGCGTGACCGAGCTCTCGAACGATCCCGTCATCGAGAGCGCCGGCCGCACACTCGTACGGCTGAACGCCAACAACGGCAGCAGCTGGATCGCGCCGACACCGAGCCCGCACGCGAGCGCGCCCGCGACGCGTCCGGTCGCCGCCAGGCTGTGCGCCCGAACGAGGAGGAGCACCGCGGCGTAGACGGCGCAGCCGAGCGTCGCCATCCACACGAGCTGCGGGTGACCCAAGAACGCGATCAACGCGATCGGTCCGGCGATCAGCGCCGCGCGCGCCCACGACCAGCGCTCGCTCACGAGATCGACGCCGAGGAACGCGAATGGGAGCCACGCCACCGCCGCGAGGAACGACGGGTGTACGAGGTGCAGCACCGCGAACCCGTTCAGCGCGTACGCGACGCCCGTGACGACCGCGCCCGGTCGCGACCGCCACTGGTGCCACGACCACGCGAACGCGCCGGCGGCGGCGATCCAGACATGGCCGAGCATCCAATAGCGATACGCGACTGGCGCGTCCAGCCAGCCGAAGATCGCGTTGAACGGGTAGAACACCGCGTATTGCCCGGCTCCGACCATGGAGTGCCCGGCGAAGACATTCTGCGTCCACCACGGCCAATGGCCGGCGCGTATCGTCCGCCACACGGCCGTGTAGAGCGGGACCTGAAGGTCGTTCACGTCGCCGTACATCGCGGTGCGGCGGCCGGCGAGCACGTCCCAGTACGGGACTGTGGCGATCACCAGCGTGATGAGGACCGCGAGAATCGTCTTACGCGGTCGATGCAGCCGACCGCGGACGTCGGCGATCCTCGAACGGCGGACCGGGGCGATGCCGAAGTGTAGAGGCGGTGACGCGCGCGCAGCGGGACGAGTAGCTTGCCGCCCAATGCCCGAGAGCGCGCTCGACGTCGATCGTCTCGTCGCCGGCGCGCACGACGCGACCGGTCTCGACGACTTCGGCGCGACGACGTGGCACGACGGGCTCGAACACCTTGTCGACGCGCTGCGCAACGACGCCCGGCTCCACGAGTTGGGCGAGCAGATCGCGGCCGGAGAGATCGGCGACTACCTGTCGACACGTCTCGGCATCGTCGAGTGGCGCAAACAGCACCCCGAGATCGCAAACGTCGACGTCACCCCGCCGATCGTCATCGTCGGCCAGGCGCGAACCGGGACCACGATCCTCCACGACCTCCTCGCGCAGGATCACTCGAATCGGGTTCCGCTCACCTGGGAGGTCGATCGCCCGCTCCCACCACCGGAGACCGCCACGTACGACACCGACCCTCGCATCGCGGCGTCGCAGGAGCTGCTCGAAGGCGTCGACCTCGTCATCCCCGGCTTCCAGGCGATGCACCCCATGGGTGCGCTACTGCCGCAGGAGTGCGTGCGCATGACGGGCGGCGATTTCCGCAGCCTGATCTTCCCCACCCAGTACCGCGTCCCCTCGTACGCGCGCTGGCTCATCGACGAAGCCGACATGGCATCCGCATACCGGTACCACCGGACGTTCCTGCAGCACCTGCAGTCGCGGCACCCCGCGCCGCGGTGGGTTTTGAAGTCGCCCGGTCATCTGTGGTGCCTCGGCGCCCTCCTCGACGAGTACCCGAATGCGCTGCTCGTGCAGACCCACCGCGATCCGTTGCGCATCATCGCTTCACTCAGCTCGCTCATGAGCATGCTGCGCCGGCTCGGCAGTGACGACATCTCGCAGCCCGACATCGCGAGCGAGTGGGCGGCGTTACTCATGAGTGGGCTCGATCGCTCCGTGGCCGCGCGGAAGGACGGAACCGTGCGGGCCGACCGCGTCGTCGACGTGCAGTTCCGCGCGTTCATGACTGATCCGTTCACGACGATCCGCGAGATCTACGACCGGCTCGGTCTCGAGCTCTCGAACGAGTCGGAGCAGCGCATGCGCGCGTTCCTCGCCGACAACACCACCGAGAAGCACGGCGGTCACCACTACACGTTTGCCGACACGGGGCTCGACATCGGCGAATGGCGCGAGCACACGCGGACTTACCAGGAATTCTTCGACGTGCCGACCGAGAACCTCGATTGATCGACGGCGTTCGGCGCGGAAATCGTCGCCTACCCTGCCGAGGGTGACGATCAGCGATCCGGCCACTGCGTGGCCCGCGCTCACGGCGCGCGGCCTCGCCAAGGCATTCGGTCAGAAGATCGCGGTCGCCGAGGTCAACATCGACGTGCCGCGCGGCTCGTTCTTCGGGATCGTCGGCCCGAACGGAGCGGGCAAGACGACAACGCTGCGCATGGCGACCGGGTTGTTGCGACCCGACCGCGGGCAGGTCTGGATCGACGGGATCGACGTGTGGTCCGATCCGATCGCGGCCAAGGCGCGGATCGGCGTGTTGCCCGAGGACCTTTCGTTGTTCGAGCGCCTGCGCGGCCGCGAGCTCCTCGAGTTCCACGGATTGTTGCGGAACATGCCGGTCGACGCGATCAACAGCCGCTCCGACGAGCTGCTCGACTTTCTCGGGCTGTCCGAAGCGGCCGACACGATGGTGATCGACTACAGCCACGGCATGCGCAAGAAGTTGGTGCTGGCCGCCGCACTCCTGCACGGCCCCCGCGTGTTGTTTCTCGACGAGCCGTTCGAGGCGATCGATCCGGTGTCGGCGCGCGCGATTCGCTCCGCGCTCGAGCACTTCACGCGCGGCGGCGGCACCATCGTGTTCTCCAGCCACGTGATGGAGCTCGTCGAGCGCATGTGCGACCACGTCGCGGTGATGGTCGGAGGGCGGATCGCCTGGGTCGGTCCGCTCGACGAGTTGCGGGGTTCGGGCACCCTCGAAGACGCATTCGTCGCGGTCGTCGGCGAGCCCGCGGAGCGCCAGGGGCTGTCGTGGCTCGAACATTCGTCCGACTGAAGCTCCGGCTCCTCCGCAACGGCTTGGGGATCGGCCAAGCCGGCGTGCTCTTCACCCTCGGCGCCATCGGCGCCGCGTTGCTCGCGATCATCACCTTCTCGGCGCTGGCCACCACGCGCGGCCACACCATCGGGCCGGATCTCGCGATCGTGCTCTTCGGGCTCGCGACGGTGGGTTGGACGTTCTTCCCGATTCTGGGATTCGGCAACGACGAGACGCTCGATCCGCAGCGCCTGGCGACGATCCCGCTCACGCGGCGCCAGCTCGTGGGCGGTGTGCTCGCCGCGTCGCTCGTCGGCGTCGCGCCGCTCGCGACCCTGATCGCGTTCTGCGGAGCGTTCGTCGGCTTCGCGCGCGATTTCGCCTCTACGATCTTGATCGCCATCGCGGTGGTGGTGAACCTGCTCCTGTGCGTCGTCGCGTCGCGCGCGCTCGTCGCCGTCCTGGTGCCGGTCCTCCGCTCGCGTCGGGGCCGGGACTTCACGATCCTCGCGGTGACGATCCTCGGCCTCCTGCCACCGGTTCTGCAGCTGTTCGCGGCGGGTGGGAGCAACGGGGGCACCGGCCGCAATTGGAATCACACGATCTCGCAGATCGCCCGGCGCGTACGCTTCACCCCGTTCGCGTGGGGCGGCACCGCGATCGGCGACGCCGCGCGCGGCCGCATCGTCGCCGGATTCGGACTCGTGGCCGCGATGCTCGCGCTGATCGCGGTCCTGTTGGTGATCTGGTCGCACGCACTGGAGCGGGGCCTCACGAGCTCGGACGCGCCGGCGCCTGCGACCCGGCGCGCGGGGTCGGCCGCGCGGCTGATACCGCACGTGCTCTGGTTCCTTCCGCGGAACCGGATCGGCGCCAATGCCGCCAAAGATCTGCGCTACTCCCTGCGCGATCCACGCCGGCGGGCGCCACTGATCGGAGCATTGGTGATCCCGGCGGTCGCGCTGTGGGCGTCGCTCAGCCAGAATCCCGATCGGCCGAAGGCAACGACCCTGCTCGCGCTGGTCGCGGTATTGCCCGCCGCCGGCCTCACGCTGAACCAGTTCGGTCTCGACGGCGCGGCGATGTGGGTGACGCTCGTGGCCGGCAACGATCCGCGCGCCGACCTCACGGGCAAGAACATCGCGAGCGTGTTCGTGATGGTCCCGCTCGCGACCGTTGCGACGCTGGTGTGCGCGCTGTTCACCCACGGATGGTCGTACGTCCCGATCACGCTGGGCCTCGCGCCCGCGATCTTCGGTGTGCTGCTCGGCGTCGGCGACGTGATGTCCGTTCGCGTTCCGTACGCGATGCCCGACCGGCGCAACCCGCTCGCGTTCAGTCCCGGACAGGGTTGCGCGACCCTGCTCTCCGGGTTCGCCGCGCTCGCGGTTGAAGGACTTCTCTTGATCCCGGCGGCCGCCGTCACCGCGATTGCGCTTAATACCCAGTCGCTGCCGGTTGCCACGGTCGTCGCCGTCGTGTTCGCGAACGCCTACGGCGCGTCGATCTGGCTCGCGGGCCGGCGATTCGCCTGGCGCGCCGCGTGGTGGCGACTTCCGGAGATCCTCGAGGCCGTGTCGCCGCGTCAAGCCGGCTGACGCGTCAGAGCCCGTGCACCGCGGGAACGAAGCGCGCCAGGTACGACGTGAGATGGATGTAGGTGTTGGTCGCGAGCAGCACCCCGAGCGCGACGAGCAGGATGCCCGCGACGAGCTCGAGCCCGGGGCCAATGCGGCGGAGCCGATCGGCGAGACGCGGCGACGACGCTATGCCGAGCGCCGTCACGAGGAACGGCACGCCGATCCCCAACGCGTACGCGCACAGGAGAATCGTGCCGCGACCGACTTCCTCGGACCGCGCCGCGATCGTGAGCGCGGCTGCGAGCAACGGGCCGACACACGGGCTCCAGCCCGCGCCGAAGGCAACACCGACGACGTAGGGGCGAGCGACTCCCGTGATCGCCGGCAACTGCGGGATGAGTCGCTTCTCGCGACCGAACACCCGGCGTCCGACGCCGAGCAGCGCCAATCCCATGATGATGATCACCACGCCCCCGACTTCGCGCACCACGTCCTGAAACGTGGATAGCGAGGAGCCGAGGAGTCCCGCCACCGCACCCAGACCCGCGAACACCGTGGTGAAGCCCGCGATGAAGATCAACGTCGCCGGTACCGCGCGCGCGGGATCATGCGCGTCACCCACCTCGCCGACGATGATGCCGAGGTACGCGGGAACCAGCGGGACGATGCACGGCGCCAGGAACGACGCGACACCCGCGCCGAACAGCGCGACGATCTGGGCGATCACTTGTCGACCATTCCGCTACCCGAAGGTGAACGCATACGCCTCGAGACCGGGGCCGGGCGCGGCGACCGTGAGCACGTGATCGCCGACGGCCGCGCTGCGAACGATGCGGTACATGTCGGACGCGTGGACGGTCACGATGGTGCGGCCGTTGCGATCTTCGTGCACGCTCGCCCCGCGATCGGCCGCGGGGATCGGTCGGCCGTCGAGCTCGACCAGCACGTCGATCAGCTTCCCGTTCGCGGCGGCCATCACGAGGTTCACCGACTGCGCATGAACGCCCAACAGGATCGACGCGGCCGTACGTTCCGACTTGATGTATTCGGACGTAGCCGTCCAGCGTCCGAGCAGCGCGGCGCGTGGGGCCGCCAACGAACCGCTGCCCGAGGCCGGGTAGTCCCGCGTGCCCCCGCGAATCGACGTCCACGGTTGCTGGATGCTGCGCAACGTTCCCAAATACGTCTCGGGGTTGATTCCGGATCCCGAGGCGACCTCGCCGTTGGTGACCCGTACGGCGCGCGACGCCGTCGCCGGCACACCCAGCAGCTCGCGGATGACGTTCTCGGCCTTCCGGTACTCGCCCTCGCCGATGTGCTCGTACCGAATGTCGCCCTTCCGGTCCGCGAAGTAGTCGGCCGGCCAGCTGTTGTTCGCGAACGCGTTCCAGATCGTTTCGTTGTCGTCGAGCGCGATCGGCCAGGTGACGTCGAGGCGCTTCGCCGCGGCCTCGACGTTCTTGTGCACCTTCTCGAAATCGAACTCGGGAGTGTGGACGCCGACGATCACCAGGCCGTCGCTGCGGTACCGCTCGTACCACGAACGGAGGTAGGGAATCGTGCGCTGACAATTGATGCACGAGTACGTCCAGAAGTCGTACAGAACGACCTTGCCCGAAAGGTCCTTGGCGGTGAGGGGCGGGGAGTTGATCCAGCCCTTCGCGTCGAGCGCGGGAGCCGGTCCGATCACCGAGAGGTGCTTGACGTCGACCGGCGGGACCGGAACCGACGAGTTCGCCGCGAAGATGACGGCGCCGACTGCAACCGCAATGACCACGGCGGCCACGACGAGATAGCCTCGCCCCCGGGACGAGCCGCTGTTCGCTGCCCGCTGACGTTGTTCGGGCGGGGTCGTTGCTGTCACGAGGCCGAGTGTACGAGCGTCATCTCGATCACAAGCATCACCTGAGCCGCAACGCGACTCTCAGAGCGACCCTCGCGGTGGCTGTCGCGCTCATCGCGTTGGCCGGTGTCGTCACACCGACGGGGGCGCTCGCCGAGACTCCCACCGCCGGTAGCGCGATTCGCGCCACCGCGTTCGCGCCCAGCGTTCCTCACGGCGCGACGCGACTCGGCCGTCTGCCGCCGACGCAGTCGCTCACGATCGCAGTGGTGCTCGCGCCGTCGCACCCGGCCGAGCTCGAGGCGTTCCTCGAAGCGCTGCACGACCCGGCCTCGCCGAGCTACGAGCAGTGGCTCACGCCCGCCGACTTCGCACAGCTGTTCGGGCCCAGCGCCACGCAGATCGATGCCACAACGAGCTGGCTGCGCCAACGTGGGCTCGCCGACACGACGGTCGACGGGTTCGCCGTGCGCGCAACCGCCGCTTCGCAGACGATCGCCGACGCCCTGGGTGTCACGTTCTCGAGCTACGCGCTCGCCGGCGGAACAACTGGATACGCGGCGTCGTCGGCCCCGTTGGTACCCGCCGACCTCGCCGCCGGAATCACGTCGATCATCGGACTCTCCGACACCGTCCGCTTCGAGAATCACGTCGCACTCCCGCCCGACCCGTCGACCGGCGGAACCGCGCGCTCGGTTCCGCGCGCGCGGACGAACGCGGTCCCCGCGCCCAGGGCCTGCGCCGCCGCGCGCAACTACGCGGGCTCGCAGAGCATCTGGACGCCGGATCAGGTGGGCAGGATGTACGGGATCGACGATTTGGTCTCGCACGGCACGAGCGGCCGGGGAACGACGATCGGCATGCTCGAGCTCGCACCGAGCCGGCCCGCCGACACGACACAGTTTCTGTCGTGCTTCGGCCTGCACAACAAGGTCGGCATCCGCGAGCTCGATGGTGGCGGCACGATCGATGATTTCGGCACGCTCGAGGCGAACATCGACATCGAGGAAGCCGCGATCAGCGCGCCGGGGGCGTTGATCCGCTCGTACGAAGCGCCGAACAACGGGCTCGGCGAGTTCGACGCGTTCAATCAGATGGTGCACGACAACGTGACCACCATCTCGACGAGTTGGGGCCGCTGCGAATCCGAGCTCGAGAGCGGAGCGCCCGGCTTCATCGCGTCGCTGCACACGATCTTCCAGCAGGCTGCGGCGCAAGGTCAGTCGATCTTCGCGGCCAGCGGCGACCGGGGTTCCGAAGGCTGCTACGACTCGAGCGTCGCATCGCCCAACACATCGCTGCAGGTCGACCATCCCGCGGGCGATCCGCTCGTAACCGGTGTCGGCGGCACCTCTCTCTTGTCGCCCGGTCTCGAGCCGGTTTGGAACGACTGCGAAGGTGCGGTGGGCCTCAACTGCGCGCAGACCGACGGCGGTGGCTCCGGTGGCGGTCAGTCGCACCACTTCAACCGGCCCTCGTGGCAGCCGGTGGCGGCCGACGCGACCTGCCCGACGTGCCGGGGCGCTCCCGATGTCGCAGTGAACGCGGGCGTTTCCGAGACGTTCTACGACTCCGCGTTCGGCGGCTACGTCGGCGTGGGCGGCACCAGCATCGGCGCGCCCCGGTTCGCCGGCCTCGTCGCCGACATCAGCTCCGGTTGTGCCCGCCGGGTCGGCGACTTCGCACCGAGGGTCGCGAAGCTCGCGGCGAAGAAGGTGTACGGAACCGCACTCACCGACATCACCAAGGGCTACGACGCGCACGGCGCGATTCCCACGCTCATCTCGCCGGGCGACAACGACTTGACGCGCAACCACGGGCGCAAATTCAAGGCGGCGAGCGGTTTCGACCTGTCCACCGGATTCGGCGTGCCGATCGCGCGCGGCCTCTCGTGCCCGCAGATCACCACGCTGACGCCGCGGCGCGGACCGTCCGGTACGCACCTGACGGTGCACGGTCTCGGACTCGAACGGGCGACGATCAGCTTCGGTTCGAAGCCCGCGTCCGTGATCTCCGCGACCGCGACGACCGCCACCGTCGTGGTGCCCGCGGGCAACGGGACGGTCAGCGTCTCGGGCTCCGACCCCATCGGTTCCGGCTCGCACCACGTACTCTTCAGCTACCCCGACGCCAACCCCGGTTCGTACCGGCTGGCGGGTGCCGACGGCGCCATCTTCAGCTTCGGCGGTGCGCACTTCTCCGGCTCGGCCTCGGGCCACACGACCGCCCCGATCGTCGGCATCGCCGTCGACCACACCACGGGCGGCTATTGGCTCGCGTCGACCGACGGCAACGTCCACAACTTCAACGCGCCGTACCTCGGATCGATGCGCGGGATGCACCTCAACCAGCCGATCGTCGGGATCGCGGCCACCGCGAACGGCGACGGGTACTGGCTCGTCGCGCGCGATGGAGGAGTCTTCGCGTTCGGCAAGGCGAGGTTCTACGGCTCGACCGGCGGCATGCATCTCAACCAGCCCATCGTCGGGATCGCGGGCAACGAGCGAACAGGCGGCTACTGGCTGGTCGCAGCCGACGGCGGCGTCTTCTCGTTCCACGCGCCGTTCCACGGATCGACCGGCGCCATGCATCTCAATCAGCCGATCGTCGGGATGGTCGAGAGCCCGTCGACCGCCGGCTACTGGCTGGTCGCTGCCGACGGCGGCG
>JBBQER010000056.1:0-27591 GCA_038320885.1 Acidimicrobiia bacterium | reverse complement strand
GCTTGGGTGTCGGCCAAGGTCTGCTCGTCCCAGTACGGGTCGCCCGGAGCGGGGAAGCCGAACACCAACCGCTCCCGGGGAGACGCCCGCTCGATGATCTCGAACCAGTCTGGACGCGTCGCGCGCTCGGCCCAGGCGACTTTGCCGGTCCAGCGCGGTGCCCACACGTCGTAGTCGGCGAGCATTGCAAAGCGGGTTGATCGCTCGGCGGTCATGCGCGACCCACGGTGAAGTACGTCGGTCCGGAAGGAGAACAGGGTCCCCGCCGGACCTGTCACCGAGACCTCCTCCTCGGCGAACATCCCCGCGGGGAGGTAGTTCGTGATGTCGTGATGCCCAGGGACCGGCCAATACGGGACGCTCTGCCCGACAGACAGCGGAACGACCTTGGTCGGGCCGTCCTCCTCGCCCACGTCTGACAGGAGGATCCAGCTCTGCATCTGCGTGGCCGGGTGGGAGCGCTTGGGGACGACGAGGCTGTGGTTGACGAAATCGCGGTGGTGGCGCTGGTCGTAGTCGACGGCCCCGGCGTACTTGGCCCACAGCGATGCCTGATAGAGCCGCAGGTCCGCCGAGCCCAGGAAGCGCTCCGCCAGGTCGAGCAGTTCGGGATGGAAAGCCAGTCGGTTCAGGTTCCACGATCGCCACGGTCCGCCGATTTCGCCGGCCCACTGGTCGGTTGCCAGCCAGGCATGAGTGGCCGGATCGGCGAAGTACTCCTCGGGCCGCGGGTAGTGCAGCCACAAAGCTTCCTGGGCCGCCGCCAGCTCGTCAGCCTCGAGGAAGCCCTCGAACACCAGATAGCCCCGCTGCCGCAGATCCGCCAAGCAACGGTCCGGCACCCTCATCGCCGCCACAAGCTAACCGACTCCTAGTCCGACCCAGCCGGCGTTATGCGACACAAGCCGTCGTCTCCGGGCAGGAGGCGACTCGGGTTAGAAATCGTGCATGGCGAAGTCATCGACGCGGCTCGTGCTGATCTGTGGGCTTCCGGCCTCGGGCAAGTCGACACTCGCTCGTCAGCTCGCACCCAAGATCTCCGCCATCAGGTTGGATAAGGACGGGTGGGCGACTCAACTGGGTGCCGATTTGTGGGATGAGGAATTCCGAGTGCGTCTCGAACATCAGCTGTGGGTTCTTTCCCAGGATCTCCTCGCCCGGGGCCAGAGCGTGATTTTGGAGTGGGGCCACTGGGCGCGAGTTGAACGGGATGAGAAACGACTCGGCGCGCGAGCTTTGGGGGTAGGAGTCGAACTGCATTACCTCGATGCGCCCTTGGAGGAGTTAATCGAGCGAGCTGAACGTCGCGATGCGTCGGGCGACTGGACAGCCTCGCCTATGACACGGGCTCACTTTGAAAGGTGGGCAACGATCTTTCAACCTCCCGACGAGGAGGAGATCCTGTTGTTCGACAAGCCCGCTGCCGAAGGTTGATCTCGTCGAACTTGTCTCGCCCGCTCTCAGCAGCGTCACCGAAGTTCCACCATGGGACGGTGACGGTCGGGCGTCGTCGGCAACCTCAGGAGACTGTGAGGGTTGGGTCCGCATTCGCTTGCGAACCGTGGCAACTGACTCAGAAGCCGGAGTAGCTGCTCGGGATGTTCGCGGGCGGCGTACCGATCACGATCGCGATCTCCTTGTGGTCGGAGAGGACGATCGTCCGCGGGTCGCCGGTGAACTGTTTGCCGTCGACGTACACCGCGATCTTCGTGGCCGGCTGGCAGTAGCTCCGCACGCACTGCGTATCGAGCTTCACACCCCATTCGGTGAACAGCTGACCGAGCTTGTTTCGCACCAGGTTCGGCGACTCCGTATGGAGGACGCCCGTGACGTCGTGGGTATGCAGGGGCGAGATGCAGGCGGTCTGGCACGGAGGGTCGATGCCGCCGTACGCCTTCTCGCCGCCTTCGTCGAGGGTGTGTACGGCGGGATCGTGAATGTTGATGCCGATGCCGGCCGGCACCGTCACGGCTTGACCGTTGACGAACACGTCGAGGTGGGCGTGCACGTGGAGTACGAAACTCTCGGCCCGCTCCGGTACCAGTCGCGCGGCTCGGGCGCGGGCCATCGGGTCGGCCGGCGCCGGCCACGCGATCTTTTGCGAGGCCTTGGTGTCCTTCGAGGAGCCACTGGACGAGCACGCTCCTCCGACGAGCACCAAGACCACTGTGATCGGAATCGCCCACCTCGCTGCACGCATCGTGCAACTATGGCACGCCGCGACGGCGCGCCACGTCGTCTACTTCGTGAGCGTCGCGACCGTGATCGCGGTGTCTTCGGTACCGCGGTAGTACGAGATCTTGCCGTTCGTGAACCGGAAGTAGTGGTGCAGGTGCATCTTCCCGACCTTGCCCGTGTCGCGCGAACGCATCACGTACCGCACGACCGTGAGCACGTCGCCGTTGTCGTCGACCGCGAAGGTCAGCGGCGTGAACTCGTCGACGTCGGTCGACTTGCCGAGCGCATCGAAGAACGTGCCCACCTCGTCCTTGCCGTGCTTGATGCCCCACCACGGGGCACCCGTTGCGGTGGTCTCGGTGCCCCAGTCGACATCGTCGGTGACGGCATCGAGGATCGCGCCGACGTCGCCGCGCCCGAACGCGCCGTACACACCCTTGATGGTCTCGCTGTTGTCCTTGCCGCTCATCTCGATCTCCCTTCGTGACAGTTCCGGGAGATCATTCGCCGCCGGCGGCCCGCTGGATCAGGCCCAAGGAGTCAAGTGGCCTTGGGCGGTCTTCCGCTGCCGCGGATCCGGCCCCGCTCGCCGGCCGCCAAAACCACTTTGCGCAGCCGGACGTTGTGCGGCGTCACCTCCACGCACTCGTCATCGGTGATGAACTCGAGCGCCTGCTCGAGCGACATCACGCGTGCGGGCACGAGACGAACGAGATCGTCGGAGCCGGCCGCGCGGTGGTTGGTGAGCTGCTTTTCCTTGATCGGGTTCACGTCCATCTCGTCGGCGCGCGCGTTCTCGCCCACGATCATGCCCTCGTACACCTCGATACCCGGGCCGACGAGCATGGCGCCCCGCTCCTGCAGGTTCATCAGCGCGTACGCCGTGGTCATCCCACGCCGGTCGGCGACCAGGCTGCCCGTCGGGCGCGTGCGGAGCTCGCCGAACCACGGTGCCCATCCGTCGAACACGTGGTGCAACATCCCGGTACCGCGCGTCTCGGTCATGAACTCGGTGCGGAATCCGATGAGGCCGCGCGCGGGCACGCGGAAGTCGAGGCGGACCCAGCCGGTGCCGTGGTTGACCATCTGCTCCATGCGCCCCTTACGCAGCGCGAGCAGCTGGGTGACGACACCGAGGTAGTCCTCGGGCACGTCGACCGTGAGCAGCTCGACGGGCTCGTTGCGCTTGCCGTCGATCTCGCGTATGACGACCTGCGGCTTGCCGACGGTCAGCTCGAAGCCTTCGCGGCGCATGGTCTCGACGAGCACCGCCAGTTGCAGCTCACCGCGCCCCTGCACTTCCCATGCGTCGGGACGCTCGGTCGGATTCACGCGCAGCGACACATTTCCGACGAGCTCTTGCTGTAGACGGTTCTCGACCTGGCGCGCCGTGAGCTTCTTGCCGTCCTGGCCGGCTAGCACCGACGTGTTGATGCCTACGGTCATCGACAGGCTCGGCTCGTCGACGATGAGTGGCGGCAGCGGTCGGGGGTCGTCGATGTCGGCGAGCGTCTCGCCGATCGTGATCTCGGGGATGCCGGCGACCGCGATGATGTCGCCCGGTCCCGCTTCTTCGGCCGGGACGCGATCGAGCGCGTCGGTGAGGTACAGCTCCGCGATTTTCGCGCGCTCGATCGTGCCGTCGATGCGGCACCACGCGACCTGCTCGCCCTTGCGCACGCGACCATTGCGCACGCGACACAACGCGAGGCGGCCGAGGTAGGGAGACGCGTCGAGGTTGGTCACCAGCGCCTGGAGCGAGTGGCCTTCTTCGTACTCGGGTGCGGGAATGTGCTCGAGCACGAGCTCGCACAGCGGTTTGAGATCGGACCCTTCGGTGTCGGCGTCGAGCGATGCCCAACCCGCTCGCGCGTTCGTGTACACGATCGGGAACTCGATCTGGTGCTCGTCGGCGCCGAGATCGAGGAAGAGCTCGTACACCTCGTCGAGGACTTCCGCGATTCGTGCGTCGGGGCGATCGACCTTGTTGACCACGAGGATCACCGGAAGGTGCGCTTCGAGCGTTTTGCGCAGCACGAAACGCGTCTGCGGCAGCGGGCCTTCACTCGCGTCGACGAGGAGCAGCACTCCGTCGACCATCGCGAGCGCACGTTCCACCTCTCCGCCGAAGTCGGCGTGACCCGGCGTGTCGACGATGTTGAGGATCACGTCGCCGTAGCGAACCGCCGTGTTCTTGGCGAGGATCGTGATGCCCTTCTCCCGCTCGAGGTCGTTCGAGTCCATGACGCGTTCGTTCACGTCCTGATTGGCGCGAAACGCACCCGACTGCCAGAGCAGGGCGTCGACGAGGGTGGTCTTGCCGTGGTCGACGTGGGCGATGATTGCGACGTTGCGCAGATCCGAGCGCGCGGACATACAGGCCTTCCAGAACGGGGGAAGGACCATGGTACCGGCGTACTCGGGCGGTGCGGTCGCTTCGCACGGGCCTGCTCCGCGAACAGGGGCGGGGTATCTCCATTCGCGGGCAGGCCCGAAGCGAGCCGTGGCTACGTCGTGGGCGTAGCCGTAGTGGTCTTCGGCAGAGAAGAACTCGGGCGGATGGTGTTCGAGGAGCAGCACGGTTTGCACGAACGGGAGTACCCGCGCCACCACGTGCATCCCGTGCCTAGCCCCTCACTGGAGTCATCGTTCAAGCCAGCAAAAAGGAAACACCCGAAAGACTGTTGAATGCGGCGGGGATAGTCGTACGATCGGGACATGGTCCGGGGGGCTCGCGCACGTACGTCGGATACCGACGCGCCGCCGGCGAATGACCGGCTCGAGAGCATCTACCGCGAGCTCGCGCCGGCGGTGCTCGGGTACCTGCGCGGCTCGGGCGCCGCGGAGCCCGAAGACCTGCTCGGCGACGTGTTCGTCGCCGTCGTCCGCGGGCTGCCGGATTGCTCCGACGACGACGGCTCCTTGCGGCGCTGGGTGTTCACTGTCGCCCACCACCGACTCGTGGACGAACGGCGCAAGACCGCAACCCGCGCTCGTGACGTCACACTCGAAACGCAACCCGACCCGCTGATCGACGACTGCTCCGACGACGTGCTCAATCGTCTCAGCGCCTCGCCCGCCGTCCGCGCGCTCGCGTCGTTGACCGCCGATCAGCGAGCCGTCGTGTTGTTGCGAGATGTCGCCGATCTCTCGGTCGCCGACACCGCACTCGTGCTCGGGAAGAAGGCCGGTTCGGTCAAGACCACGCACCGGCGTGCGCTGGCCGCGCTCGCGCGCCGCGTGACCGGGGAGTCGGTCCGATGAAGTCGCGGAACGCGGCCGTGGCGTCGCTACTCGCGGACGTGCGCCAAGAGTTGGTCGCTCCGCCGTGCGAGTCAAAGGCCGCGGAGCACGTCGCGATGATGCGCCTCGAAGAGCAGGTCCTCGCGCCGGCGCCGCGTCCCTCGCTCGGCGTTCGGGCGCGCGGCCGCGTCGTGCGAGCGACGGCCAGCCGGCCCCGTCGCTTCGCGGCCCTGTTCGCAACCATCTGCGTGCTGTCCGGGAATGTCGGGATCGACGCGGCCGGAGCACTCCCCGCGGCGGTCCGTCGGGTCACCGACCACATCTCCGACGCGATCGTCCACACGTTCGGCGTTCCGCAGGCGTCTGACCCGCGAGCGGGGGGTCAGCCGATCCGCTCGGCAACACCTCGCCGGTCCGGCGCGTCGGCGTCAAGGCCATCGGGTGCACGGGAACCGGGCGCGCCCGGCTCCCGCCCGTCGAGCACGGGCCCGCGGCCGAGCGCCGCTCCCCGCGGCGACGGCCAAGGAAGTACGTCCGACCCGCAGGCAGTGAGCCCCGGGAAACAATCGCAGTCGCCGTCATCGCCGCAACCTCCGACCGGTACGCCGCTCCCGCCGTCCACGAACATGCAGAAGGACCCGCACGCGTACGGGCTCCCGTCCGACTGGCGCCCCCGCGTCATCGCCGCGGCACGCGCGCAGCTGGAGGCGTGCGCGCAGGCGACCGGGCCCGCTCCCGTGGGCTGCCCACAGGTTGCCGCCATCGAACCGGGCGCGCATCCCGCCAGCGTGCATTGGGCGCTGTTGAACCAGCCACTCGCCGGCGCCACGGCAATTGCGCACGGGGGCTTCTCCCGCAACGAAGCCTTGATCTCGGTCTACGGACTGTTCCAGATGGAGGCGAGCTACACGGCGGGCGACGGGACGCAGCGGTTCGCCTATAGCGGCGGCGTCGCGGAGGCGACCATGATGTGGGACAGCTCGGCGTTCCTGTACGTGAGCTTCACGAGCGGATCCGTTGCCGATCGTCTGCCCGAAGGCGTGCACGTACCGTCGTTCGAGCGGCCCACGAATATCTCCGACGATGAAGTGCTCGGCGCGGTGCAGGCCGGCTTCACCGCCTGGGCCTGGGTGACCGGGGGCGGCGGCATGGTCGTCGGTGATCCGACGGCGGCCTCGATGGTGGCGTTCGACCCCGCGCACGGCAATTTCACCGTGAGCGGTACGTACGCCCTCATAACGAGCGGGGGCGCCGCGGTGGGCAACCACTACACCGCATCATTGGTATTGAACGACGGCGTCGTGCAACTTCTCACCATTGCCGACGCGTAACGATGGGGAGTTCGACTCGGGCTCGCGGCGTGATCGCGATCGCGGCGCTCGCGCTCGTGACCGGCCTGGCCGCACCGACAATCGAAGCATCGGGTGCCGCGGTGGCCGACCTGGTTGCCCGAAATCCGAACGGGAAGTTGCTCGGCGCCGTGCCGAGCCGGCCGAGCGGCCCCGCCGCGGCCGCCGCCCCACGCGCCGCGACTCCGGACGCCGTTCTGCCGGTGACGTACCACGGCGGACCGGTACAACACGCGAACTCCGTGTACGCGATCTTCTGGGCTCCGCCGGCAATGCCCTTTCCGGCGAACTATGCGGCGACGGTCAGTCGATTCTTCACGGACGTCGCACGCGACAGCTTCACCGCCGGCAACCCCTACGGAGCCGACGTTCAGTACTTCGACGGAACCGGGTTGTCGAAACGATTCCTGTCGTACGCGGTCACCTTCAGGGGGGTGTTCGTCGACACCCATCAGTATCCGGCGAACGCGTGTCCGAACTATCTCCTCGGCGACGGGACGACGAGCCAGAAGTGCCTCACCAGGGCGCAGATCGTCAAGGAGCTCGAGTCGTTCATCGCTGCTCACAAGCTCCCGAAGGGCATCGTCAACACGTACTTCCTGTTCACGCCGAAACGCGTGGCGAGCTGCTCGACATCCGGCGCGCTCTCGTCAGGCGGTTGCTACAACCCGATGAACTACCCGGGCTACTGCGCGTACCACTCGTACTCGGGCGCGGGCGCGCAGGCCGTGCTCTTCGCCAACATGCACTTCGCGAACGTCACCGGATGCTCTTCGGGACAATCGCCCCAGGGCAACGATGCGGACTCGGTGATCAACGGCATCAGTCACGAGCACCAGGAAACGATGACCGATCCGTTCGGCACGGGTTGGTACGACGCCGACGGGAAAGAGATCGCGGACAAATGCTTGTTCACGTTCGGGGCGCCACTCGGGACGAACAGCTTCGGCCAGTACAACGAGGTCATCAACACGAACCAGTACTGGCTGCAGGAGATCTGGAGCAACCGGGCCCAGGCCTGCGTGCAGCGCAACGACTTCCCGCAGCCGACGGCGTCGTTCACGTTCTCGCCGGCGGCGCCCGCACACGGCACCCCGGTATCGTTCCATTCGACGTCGCAAAGCGGCGACGGCACCGCGCTGACGTTCCGCTGGCTGTTCCCGAACGGCACCAGCAGCGCCGCGAACCCGATCTACATATTTGCCTCGGCCGGATCCAAGAACGTCACGCTGATCGTGGCCGACACCCACGGCGATCAGCGGAAAGTGACGCGCTCCGTCAACGTGCACTGACGGAAGCGCCAACGGGACGCCGGTCGATCGCGTCGTCGTACGCCGGCGCCCGCGACCACGACGTTCTCCATCGATCGGGACACGAAACCGGAGCGGCTCGATCTCGACGACGAGTTGTGGGTCGACGTGACGCGCGGATGGCTGCAGGGCGCCGACGAGGTGTACGAGGCGCTCGCCGAAGGCGTTCCCCGGTGCCCTCTCCGCGGGACGCATCTCCGCGCGGTGGCGCTGGACATCGCGCGCCGGCAGACCCGAGCAACAACCGGCGTACAGCGCGCCCCGGCACTTCACGCGTGCGCGGACGCGCTGACACCTCGCCTATTTTCAGCTGGCGGTTGCGCGCAGGTGTTCGCCGTCTCGGTACGCGGTTTGGGCCATGCGCTCGCCGAACACGACTTCTCCGGGGCTCGCGCCGTCGATGTGGCCCATTATCCCCTTGTAGAGGCGGTAACCCAGCAACTCGAGCAGACGATCCGAGAACGTCTCGGCGATCGCGGGCGGAATTCCGAGGTACGGGTTCTGCTGCTGGCGGACGAAGCCCGGGCAGTACTGCACGTTCACGCCAAGCCGGCGATCACTCTGGCTGACGTTCGCACCGCCTCCGTGCCACAAGCTGCCGTGGAAGATCATCACCGCGCCGGCCGGCATCTCGAGCGAAACGACCTCGACATCCGCGGGCGCGTCGGGCGACTCGGGCGTGTACGGGAACCGGTGCGATCCCGGCACGAATCGCGTGCCGCCGTTCTCGGCCGTGAAGTCCGTGAGCGCCCACATGCTCGTGACCATCATGGGGACGTGCGGCAACGGCAGATGCCGCGCCATGACGATGTCGTCGCCGTGCATCGGCTGGGGATGCTCACCGGGACCGATGTCGATGGCGGTCATCCCCGAGAGCAGGCAGCCGCGATCGAGGAGGCGCTCGGCGAGCGGCAGCACGCTCGGGTGCACCGGCATCGCCTGGAAGACCGGATCCTTCGCGAGCAGGTTGTACATCCGAAGGGTCGCGTGTCCTTCGGCGGCGGTTTCGCGTGGTGCGACCTGCAGATCCTGTTCGAGCCGGCGGATCGTGTCGCGGAGCTGCGCGACCAGCTCGGGCTCGATCGCGTCGTCCACGATCGTGTAGCCGTCGATGTCGATCCGCTCGAGATGCGCGGCGAGCGTCGATTCGTCGAAAGTAGTGACGGTCATCGCCGGCTCCTGTGCCAGGATCTTGCGCATGCACGTGCTCGACAACGCGGTGTGGCACGCGCTCACCGGGCCGCACGCAACGCTAGCGGAGCACGCGCCGAATGCCGCCCGGTATGAGCCCGACGTGTCCGTCTTCGGAGGGATCCCCGACGACGCGACACCGGAGGCGTGGGACGAGCTGCGCGCCTTGACTGGCCCGGGTGGCGTGGTCGTCGTCACGCGCGGCGATCTGAAGGTTCCAGACGATTGGTCCGTTGTGCGCAACCTCCCGTGTCGCCAGATGTGGCTGTTGGGGGAGCTCGCGCCCGATCCGGGAGCGGCTGAGACCGACGCCCCGGTGCTGACGCTCGGAGCCGGCGACGTTCCGGAGATGCTGGCGTTGGTCGGGCGCACGAAGCCGGGCCCGTTCCTCAGCCGCACGGTGGAGCTGGGGACGTATGTAGGCGTCAGGGACGGACGCGGTCTCGTCGCCATGGCCGGCGAGCGCTTCCACCCGCCGGGATTCACGGAGATCAGCGCCGTTTGCACCGACTCGACCCGGCGCGGGCGCGGGCTCGCCTCCCGGCTCGTCCGCGTGCTCGTCGCCGGGATTCGGGCCCGGGAAGAGACGCCGTTCCTGAACCTGACGCAGGAGAACGAGCCGGCGCGTCGGATCTACGACGCTCTCGGGTTCGAGACCCGCGCGCTCCCCGATGTCGTCGGCCTGCGCGCGCCCGACTGAGCCAACCGACCGGGCCTCAGTCCGGCTTCGGGGGCCAGACCCCTATTAGATTCTCTCCCCATGCGTGTGCCCCCGGCTCGGATCCTGTTCCCGCCCGAAGACCGCGCCGCGATCCTTGCCATGATCGACGAAGCGCTCACGAGCGGCCAGCTCACACTCGGGGCAATCGGCCGTGAGCTCGAGGAGGCGTTCGCGCTCCGGCACGGCACTCGTCACGCGGTGGCCGTCAGCTCCGGCACCGCTGCGCTGGAGATCATCCTGCGCGCGATCGGCGTGGAAGACCGCGAGGTCGTCGTACCGGCCAACACCTTCTTCGCCACCGCGGCCGCCGCCGTTCACGCGGGCGCGCGACTCCGTTTGGTCGACTGCGACCCGGCGACGATGTCCATCGACCCCGCCGATCTCGCCGCTTGCATCACCGCGGAAACCGCGGCCGTGGTGATCGTGCACATCGGCGGTCTGATCACTCCCGCCATCGACGAGATCGCGGAGATCTGCGCGGCCCGCGGCGTCGAGCTCGTCGAAGACGCCGCCCACGCGCACGGCAGCGCGTTCGACGGCCGGTCCGCCGGTCAGTTCGGCAAGGCCGCGAGCTTCTCCTTCTATCCCACCAAGGTCATGGCGGGCGGCGAGGGCGGCATGATCGTCACCGACGACGACGACATCGCCGAGGAAGCCCGCGTGTACCGCGACCAGGGCAAGGGTTCGTTCCACGCCAACTTCCACACGCGCATGGGCGCCAACTGGCGTATGAGCGAGCCGCACGCGGCGATCGTCCTGTCGCAGCTTCAGCGGCTCGACGAGTTCATCGACCGCCGCCAGGTGCTGGCCGCCCGCTACGACGCGTCGGTCGGGGCGCTCGGGCTCGGCACGCTCGCGATACCGCCGGCGGCGAGCTCCAACTTCTACAAGTACGTCGTGTTCCTCCCCGAAGACATCGACCGCACGGCCTTCAAGCAGCTGGTGCGCGCCGAGTACGACATCGGACTCTCCGGCGAGGTCTACGACACCCCTCTGCACCATCAGCCGGTGTTCTCGCAGCTCGACGATGAAGCACTACCGGGTGCCGAGTGGCTCTGCGCGCGGCACGTTTGCCTCCCCCTGTACCCGGCACTCACCGAGGAAGACGTCGACTACGTCGTCGACTCTCTCGCGTCGGCACTCGACCACGAGGAGTTGCACGAGATGCGCACTGGACGCATCTCCGCGAGCTAGGGGAGCTCATGGCACACGACACCATCGCCGTGACGGGCGGCGCGGGCTTCATCGGCTCTCACGTCGTCGACGCGTTGCTCGCGGCCGGTCACGAAGTCCGCGTCCTCGACCAGCGGCCGCCGATCCAGCCGAACGCCGCGTGGGCCGAGGTCGACCTGCTCGACCAGGACGCGCTCACCGACGCATTGAAGGGCTGCGGACCGGTCTTCCACCTCGCGGCCATGGCCGATGTGAACCAGGTCATCGCCGAACCGGCCGAAAGCGTCGCGGTCACGGTGCTCGGTGCCGCACGCGTGCTCGAAGCGGCCCGCCGCGCCGACGCCGGCCGCGTGATCCTCGCCAGCACGGTGTGGGTCTACGCCGCGACCCGTGGCGACGAGGTCGACGAGGACACCCAGTTCGACCTCACCGCCGAGCGCCACATCTACGCGTCGAGCAAGCTCGCGGCGGAGATGTTCTGCGCCGACTACGCCAACCTCTTCGGGCGTCCCTACACGGTCTTGCGCTACGGCATCCCGTTCGGTCCGCGCATGCGCAGCGACCTCGTCGTCGCAGCCTTTCTCGAGCGCGCGTTGCGTGGCGAGCCGCTCCGCATCGACGGCGACGGCGCTCAGGAGCGATCGTTCGTCTACGTCGAAGACCTCGCCGCGGCCCACGTGCTCGCGCTCGCGCCGGTCGCCCACAACCGCACGTACAACCTCGAGGCGAACGAGCCGATCTCGATCCGTCAGCTCGCCGAGACGATCGGCGAGCTGGTCGGCGACGTCGAGGTCACGTTCGGCCCGTCCCGGCCGGGCGACTACCGCGCCCGCCGCGTTTCCAGCGAGCGTGCTCGCACCGAGCTCGGCTGGACCCCGCGTTACGACTTCGCGGCCGGGCTGGCACGCACACTCGAGTGGTACCGGCAGCGATGAACACTGCGCCGGCGTCGAGCCCGCCGGGCGCCGTCGACGGCTACGACGGACGCCGGCCCCGTCGCATCGCGATCGTTCCCGCCTACAACGAGGAACCGTCGGTCGTCGCCGTGCTCGACGAGCTCTACCGCGCGGTCGACGAGCTGGTCGTCGTCGACGACGGGTCGGTCGACGGCACGCGCGCCGCGATCCAACGTTGGCTGCCCGGCCACGAGCGGTGCCGGCTCCTGTGGCACGACGTCAACCAGGGAATGTCGGAGGCGTACATCCTCGCGCTCACCGCGCTGCGCGAGCGGCTCGACGCGGGTGAGCTCTCGCCCAACGACCTCGTGTTCACAGTCGACGCCGACGGCCAGCACGACCTCGCGGTGCTCGACGAGCTCGTGCACGCCACGATCGACGACGGGCTCGACGCGATGCTCGCCCGGCGCGATCTCTCGTATCACGGTCCTTACAAGAAGCTCGGGAACGCGCTCCTGAGCGGGTGGGCCAGCTTGTGGGCGGGCAACCGCCTCCACGACGTCGAGTCGGGCTACCGCATCTTCCGGCTCGGCTCGCTGGCGCATGCCCTCGACTTCTACACCGGTTACAAGTACAGCGAGACGGTCGAGGTCGCAGTCGTGATGTCGCGCCTCGGCTATCGCGTGCGGAACGATCACCTCGTTCCCGTCCCGGTATCGCGTTCACGCACGCGTCTGCGCGACGCCGTGATCGACCTCGCGGTCATACCGGTCGCGGCGGCGCGGGTCTGGCACCGGGAGCCCGACCCCGACGACCGCGCCTTCGCCCGAGACCTCGCGGGCCACGTCGCCATCTGCTCGGTGATCGCCGTGCTGCTCGCGATCGGCCTCGACTGGGGAACAAGCGGGGTTGCCATCGGGGGGACATCGCTCGCGGCGCTGGTGGCGGCGGTGGTCGTGCGGCGAGCGGTTCCGCCGTCGTCGCTCGTGCTCCTCGGACCACTGTTGGCAGCGGTCGCCGCGTGGCTCGTCCCCCAACGCCCGGATCTCGGCAGCGCCGCCGCGCTCGTCGCGGTGTTCACGGCCGGCGCGACCCTCAGCGCGCCGGCGATCCGGCGCCCGCATCCGTTCGTCCTCGCGATCGCGACGTTGCCACTGGCCGCTCTCGCACTGCTCCACGCCCGCAACGCGCTCCTCGTTCTGGGAGTCGTCGGGGTCACTGCCGCGGCCGGCATCTCCGTCGTCCGGGCGCGTCACCCGGCGCGCCGGACCCGACGGATGCGGACGTTCGCGTTCGGTAGCACGTTGATTCTCGTGACCTTCGGGATGACCGGCTACTTCGGCGCGAGCACGGTGTCGGCGCAATGGTTCGGCGGCGGCGTGACCCACGGACCGCGTAACAGCGGCAAGGTCGCCATCACGTTCGATGACGAAGCGACCACGAACGTGACGCCGCAGCTCATGCGCATCCTCGACCGCGCGCACGTCCGGGCGACCTTCTTCATCGTCGGCCAGGGCCTCGTTGAAGAGCCGGGGGTCGTGCGCGCGCTCTACTCGCACGGACACCTCGTCGCGAATCACTCGTATCACCACGACGGCTGGCGCTGGCTCGACCCGCGCTATCCCGAGCTCGAGCGCACCCAGGTCGCGTTCCAACGTGAGATCGGCGCGTGTCCCGCGTGGTTCCGCCCGCCGCACGGCGATCGGACACCGTTCATGGCGCGCGTTGTCCGCACGCACGGCATGCGGATGGCGATGTGGGACGTCTCCGACGGCGATCGCCGCAAGGAGACCGCCCAGGACATCGTGCAGCGGGTGCTGCGAAAGGCGCGTAGCGGTTCGATCATCAACCTGCGCAATGGCATCGACGGTGCCCCGGCGGCCGACAAGGACGTGCTCGTGGAGGCGCTGCCGGCCATCCTCGACGGCCTGCGGGCGAAGCATCTCGCGCCGGTTCGACTCGACGAGCTCATCGGTGGTCCCGCGTACACGTCGTGTAGCGGACACACGTCCTGACCAACGCGATGGACGCGCGCGCCGAAGCGCGAGACACCGACGTCCGCGACCTGCCCGGCGGGAACATCGCGCTCGCGCTGCTCGCCGCCGCGTGGATCGCCGTGCTGGTGGTGTATCTCGATCATCGGATCGTGTTGACCTCCGACAGCATGAACAACTACGTGCACGTGTGGGGAATCGCGCGCGAGCTCTGGCACCACGGGCACCTGCCGTGGCGCATGCCGGTACTCGGTCACGGCGAGGCCTACGCCTACCCCTACGGCTTCGCCAACTGGACGACCGCGGCGATCGTCTGGCCCGTGCTCGGCAACTGGGGCGTGACCCTGTGGACCGCACTCGGCGCGGTCGGGTGCATCGCCGCGACGTTCCTTGCCTTCCCCGAGCTTCGCCGCGGGTGGTGGGCCGCGGTGGTTCTGGCGAATCCGTGCATCATCGAGTCACTCCTCTTCGGGCAACAGTCATTCGCGTGGGGCACGGCGCTGTTCTTGCTGGGTGTGGCCGCGTGGCGCCGCAAACGCCCACTCGTCGCCGCGTTGCTCGCCGGCCTCGGCCAGGCCACGCACGCCCCGATCGTGCTGCCCATCGCGGCGCTCCTCGTGCTGGCCTGCCTGCCGTTCGTCCGCGATCGCCGCGCACTGCTGCGTTGGTATGCGTTGTCGTTGCTCATCGCGCTGCCTGCGGTCGTGCTCGTGTTCGTCTCACCCGGGTACGCCGACGCGACGACGCGCGATCGCCTGGTGAACTTCATCGGAACACTGGGGCCCCGCTGTCTCATCGTTGCGATGCCCGTGATCTTCGCGTTGGCGTGGCGAACTCGCATCCGGGTGCTCGCGCCGTTGGCGCTCGTCATCGCGTTGAGTGTGAACGTTTCGTTCGAGAAGACGCTCAACGTCGACTGGCAATGGCGCGGGTTGACGCGTACCGCGAACACCGCAACTCTCGACGACTTCTTGCACTCGAAGGAATTCGTACCCGGTGCCACGTACCGCGTGCTGCGCAGTGGGAACGACGCGAAGCTGGGTCTGTACCACGTGCTGCGGGAGGGCGGACGGCTCGACTCGGAGCTGTTCCCCGAGAGCATGGCGATCCGAAGCTTCTCGCGCCTGAGCGAGTACGAGCAGCTACTCTGCGACCGCCATGTCGACTTCGTGATCGCAGACGAGAGCTACACGAGATCGCGGCACACCAACGAGCTCGCCGTGCTGAAACGACTCGCCGCGACGCAAGACGCGCGCATGCGCCTGCGCACCATCGCGAAACACCCCGGCTACCTCGTCTACGACGTCGTACGATCCGCATGTGGAGCTCGGTGACCGGCTGGTGCCCTTCGAGGCCTGCTTCAACTTTCGGGACATCGGTGGTTACGAGACCGTCGACGGCCACCAAGTACGCCGAGGCGCTGTATATCGGTCCGACACGCTGCACCGGCTGACCACGGCCGACCTCGAACGCGCGCTCGAGCTCGGCGTGCGCACCGTGATCGACCTCCGCTCGAAGGGCGAGCTCGAACGTTCCGGTCGCTTCGGCCGCGCCGACGACGTCGCGTTCCACCACCTCCCGCTCGAGGAGGAGATCCCGAGCGATCCGCCCGACCGCGACCTCGCCGAACCGCCGCCGGGTGAGGTCTACGTCGAGATGGCCACGGTCGGTCGCCGAGCGATCGCGAACATCCTGCGGGTGATCGCCGAAGGCGAGCACGCGGTCGTGTTCCACTGCTTCGCGGGCAAGGACCGCACCGGCGTTCTCGCCGCACTGCTCCTCTCGATTCTCGGAGTGCCCGACGAGACGATCGTCGCCGACTACAGCCTGAGCGAGCACTCCCTCCCACCCGCGGTGGTGTGGGCCGAAGCCAACGATCCCGAATGGGCGGCGCGGATGGCGGCGTTCCCAGCGTGGTTGCTCCTCGCGCCGAGCGAAACCCTGCAGGCCTTCCTCGACATCCTGCGCGATCGCCACGGTTCGATCGATGCGTACCTGACCGATGCCGGCGTCGAGCCGGACATGCTCGAGTTGCTACGCGCCCGGCTCCTCCAGCCCCGATCAGCTTCCGGTTGACGGTCCCGGCGGCGCGCCTCCCGCCGCCTTCGTCGTGAGCGCGTGGATCGCCTTGGTCAGCTCGAGGATCTGCGTCGACATCGAGATGAGATCCTGGTTCTGCTCCTCCTCGGTCTGCACGATCTTCCACTGGTGATCGGCGAGCAGCTGGCGCTTCGCGTCGGCGCGGTTCTGGCTGATCATCACGAACGTCGACAAGAAGATCGCCTCCAGCGACACGATCATCGTCAGCAGACCGAACGGGTACTTCTCGACGCGGAACACGATCCATACCGCGAACCAGAGCAGGTGGATGTACACGAACGCCATCGAGCCCGCGAACTTCGTGATCTTGTCGGCGATGCGGTTCTGCGCGCTCTCGGCGCGCACCTCCGCGCCTTTCACGAGCGCCGGATGATGCGGCGGTGCCGCGATTTGCCTCATGCTCACAGTCGTCGTCCTCCTGGTCCGCGGTACGGCACCGCGGTACCCATATCGTGGCCTCGTGCCCGGGTCCGAACGGTGGATCGATCTCTGCGACCCCGACGACGCCGCGCTCGCGGCCGCGCTTCCCATCCAGGTGCACGAGACCGCGCTCGCCCGTCTGCGCGCACCTGCGACGCACGACGACGAGCCCCGCCCCCGGCTCGAGGCGCACGGCAACTACGTGTTCGGCGTCCTCGTGCTCCCCACGATCGACGAGAACGCCGAGGCCACGGTCCACGAGCTCGACATCGTGGCCACCCTCGATCGCCTCGTCACCGTGCGCAAGACCCCGCCGGGTGCGAAGGCGTGCGACATCAGCGCCATCCGCGAGACGGCTCTCCGCAACGACTCACCGCCCGGACTCTGCCTCTACTACCTCTTCGACGAGATCGCCGAGCAGTTCCTCACCGTGGTCGATCGCTTCGACGACGAAATCGACGAGCTCGAGGACAACATCGGCGAATGGCCCGCGCAGCGCGTGCGCGAGAACATCTCGCACATCCGGCACGAGATTCTCGAGGTGCGCCGGGCGCTCGCTCCGTCCCGCGACGCGGCGCGCGCGGTGCTCGACGACCGGGTGGAGCTCGACGGTGAGATCACGTTGTTCCCGCGCGACATCGAGCTGCATTTCGCCGACGCCTACGACAAGTTCCTACGCGCCACCGACGGGCTCGACCTCGCGCGCGATCTGCTGAGCGGCGTGCGCGACTTTCACCAGGCCCAGGTCGCGAACGACCAGAACGAAGTGATGAAGCGGCTGACCGTGGTCGCGTCGGTGTTGTTGCTCCCGACGTTCATCGTGGGTCTCTACGGCCAGAATCTGAAGGGCGTGCCCGAGTTCGGCTGGGGACACGGCTACCTGTGGTCGTGGTCGGTCATCATCGTGACCACCGTCGCTCAGCTCGTGTACTTCCGCCGCAAGCAGTGGATCTGATCAGGGAGAACGCGAGTCGGGCGGGAGCCGGGACTCCGAGTCTCTCCCCGCCGCCGGAGCCCCTATTCTGTCCGGGACGAGGTGCGCGATCGGTGCTCACCCCCTGCGAAGAGAAGGTAAGGAAGTTGGCTACAGGAACAGTGAAATTCTTCAACGCCGAGAAGGGCTTCGGCTTCATCTCGCTGGAAGGTCAGAAGGACGTATTCGTCCACTACTCGAACATTCAAGGTGACGGTTACAAGACGCTCGAGGAGGGCCAGAACGTCGAGTTCGACGTGGCTCCCGGTCGCAAGGGTGATGAGGCGCAGAACGTTCGCGTGATCTGACATCCCGTCGCACGAGATCGAAGCCGCCGGCCGCCGTGCCGGCGGCTTCGTCGTTCCCGTACAGTCGCCGCCGTGACGCCCGGAACCGCCACCGAGCCAGCCGGCACCGGCCCCGAGCTTCCGGTGACGATGCCCGCCGCCGTCTACGTCGGCGACGGCGAGATCGCGGTACAGCAGCTCGACATCCCGGCACTCGGGCCCACCGACGCACTCGTCGAGGTCTCGCACTGCGGCATCTGCGGAACCGATCTTCATCTGGTGCTCGAGCGGTACGCCCGGCCGCAGAGCGTCCTCGGGCACGAGTGGGCGGGCACGATCGCCGCGGTCGGCGAGCGCGTGCAGGGCTGGGAGCCCGGCGCCCGCGTCGTGCAGAACCCGATCGCCGGTTGCGGCGAGTGCCGTGCGTGCCGGCGGGGCCGCCCGTCGGTGTGCCTGCGGCGGGAGCCGCCCGACCTCCTCGACTTCACCCACGGCGCGTTCTGCCGCTACAAGGTCGTGCCGGCGGCGAGCTTGCTGCGCGTGCCCGACTCGCTGTCGACGCGAGCGGCCGCGCTCACGGAGCCCACCGCGATCGCGATCCACACCGTCAACCTGTCGGGCGCGCAACCCGGAGACCGCGTGCTCGTGACCGGCGGCGGTCCGGTCGGTCTGCTGACCACGGCGGTGCTCCGGGCGCGCGGCGTCGACGATGTCACCGTTTCGGAGCCGGCTCCGCTACGACGCGAGCGCGCCCGGGCCGTCGGCGCGAGCCGCGTTGTCGCGCCGGACGAGCTGCCGCGGGCGCCGATGGGTCGTCCGGTTGCGGAGCCGTACACCCTCTCGTTCGAGTGTTCGGGCAACGCCGCCGCGGCGGAGTCGGCGTTCGCCCAGCTCGACTATGCCGGCACCATGGTGTTCGTCGGGACCGGCCACGAGATGCCGCGCATCAACCACAACCGGGCCATCGTGCTCGAGCTGACGATCATCGCCGCGTTCAACTACGACATCGAAGGCTTCGCGCCCGCGCTGGAGCTGCTCGCGTCGGGCAAGCTGCCGCTCGATGCGCTCATCGAGAGCGACGACGTGGTCCTCGACGACGTACTCGCAACGATGCACCGCCTCGCCGCGGGCGAGCTTCCCGGCAAGGTCATGGTGCGACCGGAGACCAGAGCATGAATGAAACCGACTTCGCCCCGCGGATGAATCACGTCGCGATCACGATGGATCCGGCGCTGCTCGACGACCACGGCCGCGCCGAGCTCCTCGACTTCTACGGCGACGTGTTCGGCTGGACGCTGTGCGACAACACCGGCGAGGTCGGCAACCCGCTGATCCTCTACACCGGCGCGTTCGCGCAGTTCGTGTATCTGCTGCCCGGCGATCCCTATCTCCATGCGCCCGCGATGGACCACTTCGGATTGCAGATCGCGACGCTGCCGGAGCTCGAGGCGATCGTCGAACGCGTGAAGGCCCGCCAGGCGACCGACGAGCGCGTGACGCTGATCGACGTGCACGCGCGCAAGACGGAGGGACCGACGCATGACTACACGCTCACGAGCGCCTACATCGGCTTCGTGATTCCCCTCCTCATCGAGCTGCAACACCTCGAACGCCACGAGAAATCTCGCTAGAGCGCCGGCGTCAAGCGCGCTGTAAGCGGCACGTTTTCTCATCAAACGCGAATACGTACCGCTTAACGGCACAATTTCACATCAAAGCGGCGCCGCGTACACTTTCGGCGTGGCGCGCATCGACATTCCCGAGGGTCCGGGCGGGGACTCGGCGATGGTCTGGTCCTTGCGGCCCGAGATGGCGGACATGGTCGACCGGATGATCAAGACCGCCTACCAGCGCAGCAAGATTCCCGCGATCGAGCGCGAGGTTGCGCGCATGCGTATCGCGCAGCTCAACGACTGCGCCGCGTGCTCGACGTTCCGCGCCCCGTCGGTGGTGGCGGAGGGCGTTCCCGAGGAGCACTATCAGCACCTCGAGGAGTACCGCACGTATCCCGGCTACTCCGATCGTCAGCGGCTGGCCATCGAGTACGCGGAGCGCTTCGCGGCCGACCATCGCAACATCGACGACGAGCTGTTCACGCGCATGCGCGCCCACTTCGCCGACGACGAGATCCTCGACCTCACCCTGTGCTGCGCGGTGTTCGTCGGCCTCGGGCGAACACTCGAAGTGCTCCAAGTCACCGACAACTGCCCGATCGACTTGTAAAGGCGGCGAAGCCATGGTCGACACCCGCACCGACGACCCGCTCGAGTTCGAACGCTTCCACCGAGACGTGCTGCCCGCTCGGCTCGCGGCCGGTAACGGTGCGCTCGCCGTCGAAGACGCCCGCGTGATCGGACCGCTCGCCATCCGAAGTCCCGCCGGCACCTATACGTACGTCGCGGGCAAGGACACGATCGATATCGTCGCCGGCGACGAAGGTGCGAAGACCGTGATCGCGCTCGACCGGGAGGCATGGGAAGGGCTCGTCCGCGATCTCGACACGCCTCCGGGGTTGCTCTACGGCGGCCGGGTCGAGACCATTCGCGGCAACCCGTTGCGCTTCGTGCGGTGGGAGCCGGCGCTGCGGGCGATGTTCCACGGCCGTCCGGTGTACGACGCCGCGCTCGTCGACCTCCACGGCCTCGATCCCACCGCCACGTTCACGATCGACGACGTGTCCGCGCGCGCCGACGACATGCGCGACTTCTTCGACACCTGCGGCTACGTGCTCGTCCGCAACGTGTTCACGCCGGAGGAGGTGCGCGGGTTCCTCGAGGACGCCGACGTGTTGCGCGCCGAGGCACGCGAGGGCGACAAGGTGTCGTGGTGGGGACGCGACGCCACCGGCGACACCGTGCTGTGCCGGGTGCTACGGGCCGCATCGCGTCCGCGTCTCCGGGCGCTGCACGACGACCCGCGCGTGCTGGCGCTCGCCGCGCTCTCGCCGACGCCGGTGACGGCGCGGCGCAAGGGCGACGCCGACGGCGTGACGGTGCTGTGGAAGCGTCCCGCCGTGAAGGAGGACCTCGCCGACCTCCCGTGGCACCGCGACTGCGGCATGGGCGGCCACGCGCTGAACTGCCCGACGGTCGTGATGACGATCTGTCTCACCGACGGCTCGGAGGCCGCAGGCGAGTTGCGCGCGCTGCCGGGTTCGCAGCACACGACGCATCCGACGATCGACGGCACCGAGGCGAACGCGCCGCGCGGCGTGTCGTTCGCGGTGGGCGCCGGCGACGTATCGCTGCACTTCTCCGACGTGTTGCACGCGTCGATGCCGCCGACGAGCGCCGAGGGACCGCATCGCATCAGTGTGTTGCTCGGTTTCACACCCGAAGGCGCCGGTCACCATCGCGGCGAACGTCACTACAACGACGTGCTGCTCTCCCGCGACGACGGCCAGGTCCCCCATCTCGTCGACCACGTCGGCCGCCGCAAACAATAGTCACCGGGCTGTGACGGTCTCGAAGGGCGGTGGGCCGAGGAGCTCGATGCCGCGAGGGTTCTCGTTCGCCGACGCTTGGACGCGTGCGATGTCAACCGCCTCGGACGTGTCGTCGGTCGCCGGCTCGCTGGCGTCGCGGTAGAACGCCTGGCCGATCCCGGGCGTCTGGAAGGTGAGCACGCGTGTACGGTCGGAGACCACGAGAAAGGCGTGCGGTACGCCTCTTGGTGTGAACATCATGCCTCCGGGTCCGACTCGACTCTCGCGGCCGTCGACGTTGACGAGGATCTCGCCCTCGAGCAGGTAGACCGTCTCGTCGGCTTCGGGATGGCGATGGAGCGGGGTGCACTTGCCGCGGGTCATGACGTCTTCGAACATGAAGAACGCGCCGTCGGTGTCGTCGGTCGTGAGCTTCCACGTATGGAGGCCACCTCCGAGGAACGACTGCTTGTCGCCTTCGCCCTCGGCCCGGATGATCGGAAGTCGTGCGTTCATGAGGTATCGCCTACTCTCCGTTGTAGTACTTAGATCCCATAACGAATGTACGGTACCATCATGAGTATGTCAATCCCATATGAGCTCAATGGTCGTACCGACCAGAAACGCCGTACTCGGGAGGCGCTCATCGCGGCCGCCCGCGTCCTGGTGTCGCACGGCGAGACGCCCACGGTCGAGGGGGCTGCAGAGGCGGCGTCGATCTCTCGCACCACCGCGTATCGGTACTTCTCGAACCAACGCGCGCTCCTGGTCGCCGCCCACCCGGAGACGGGAGCTACTTCCCTGCTGCCGGACGACGCGCCAAGCGACGCGGCGGCTCGACTCGACCTCGTCATCGACGCGTTCACTCGCTCGACCGTCGAGAACGAGGCCCAACAGCGCACGATGCTCCGACTCTCGCTCGAAGCCGGCCCGGAGGAGCGCTCGAAGCTGCCGCTCCGGCAAGGCCGCGGGATCACGTGGATCGAGGAAGCACTCGAACCGCTCCGCGAGCAGATGTCGGAAGCGAAGGTCCACCGTCTTGCCCTCGCGATACGAAGCGCCGCGGGAATCGAAGCCCTCGTGTGGCTGACCGATGTCGCCGGGCTGTCGCGCGACGACGCACGAGAGCTCATGCGCGGGTCGGCTCGCGGCCTCCTGCAGTCGGAACTCGCCGCGGAGACAACCGGAAAACCTGTCGACGCCGACCCGTGAGGTCGGGTGTGGTCAGTGCGTCGCCGCGTCGAATGCGGGTGGATAGACGACCGTGCCGCGCAGCTCGGGCCGGTACGCCGTGAGCGGGATCATCATGGCCGCTTCCGGCGGCGCCCAATCGGGAAGGTGGATGATGATCCCCTCCGGCACCGAATACCGGAACCCGAACCGGGGGTAATAGAGCGGGCTTCCTTCGAGCACGATCAGCCCTTCGCCGCGCGCGTCGGCGCGCTCGATCACGTCGCGAACGAGCCGGCCGCCGATACCTTCGCCTTGCCGGCCGGGATGGACGGCGAGCGGCGACAGCATCGCGATCCGCTGCCGCGCTCCCCCGGTGTCGAGGTCGGTGTGACTGACCATCACGTGACCGACGACCTGATCGTCCGCGATCGCGACGAGTGCGAGCTCGGGGATGTAGTAGTCGGAAGCTCGGATATCGCGGACGATGCGCCCCTCTACATGACTTCGGAACGCAAGTCGCACGACCTCGCCGATGGCCTCGAAGTCATCCTCGCACTCGGCCCGCACCACGACACCGCTCGGCTCGTCACGCATCCAAGGCTCAGGCGTCGTAGAAGAACGGGTCGTGGAGTCCGACGAGCGAGCGCGCGCGTTCGGTGTCGGCGCGCTCGATCGCTTCGGGACTGAGGTGGTTCACGACGTCGGTCGTGCGGATGCGTTGCGCGAGGTCGCGGCGGCCGTAGTGCACTTGCAGGAAGTAACGCCCGTGACCGCCGCGCGACGGGAGCCCACGGTGCCAGGCGTCCGATACGAAGAACGACACGTCGCCGGCCGCGCCGTCGAGGATCGCGGGCGGGCGGCCGTCATAGGAAAGGTCCTCGTCGTGGATGCGCTCAAAGGGCGCGAGGCGTCCCGAACGATGACTCCCCGGCACGACCGCGGTCGGTCCGTCGGCGAGGTTGCAGTCCTGGAGGAGGAGGTGCGCACCGATCGCGAACACCGGGTAGGGAATCCGGTTGTCCCACGGCACGTCCTCGGCGCGCGGGATGTGCGGGCCTCCGTCGCAGTGCCAGAAGCCGCCCGGAAACTCGGGCGGGTTGCGCCATGCGGTGTTGGCGATGACGTGACAGTCTTCGCCGAGCAACGGCTCGATCGTCTCCAGAATCCGCGGGTGTGCGATCGCGCGCTGGCATGCGGCGCTGCGGTTGAGCATCTCGTAGCGGAACTCGTCCTTGTCGTCCCGTACGCGCTCGGGCCGGATCGTCTCGAACACGGCGTCGATCTCGGCTCGGATCTCGGCGACCTCGGCCCCGGTGAACACGCCGCGCAGCACGGCCCAGCCGTCGTTCTCGAGCTGCACGCTGGCCTCGGGCGCTTCGCCCTTGTAGAGGCCGACGTTCTTCATCAACCGGCGAATCACGCTCGTCACGCTACGGGTCGAGCACTGACGAGTAAACCCGCGTCATGATCTCCCGATGACCGGTCCCAGCCCGCTTGCCTACGACCCCGGGTACGGACCGCTCGTCTCGACCCGCGTCCGCATTGCAACGTGGAACCTCTGGGGCCGCTACGGGCCGTGGGAGGAACGGCTCCCGGTGATCATCGAGAACCTGCGCGCCATCAACGCCGACATCCTCGCGCTCCAGGAGGTCTGGGAGGACGACGAGCGCAACCAGGCGCGCGAGCTCGGCGCCGCGCTCAGCTACGCCGATCCGGTCTACGCCCACAACCTCGAACGCGACGGCGCCCGCTCGGGAAACGCAGTGTTGTCACGGTGGCCGATCACGCGGAGCGAGGTCCGTTCGCTGCCCCGGCGCGGCGTGAACAACGCCGTTGACGACGAAGGCGAGGAACGGCTCTGCGTCTTCGCGGAGGTCGACGGGCCGCGCGGGCCGATCCAGGTCTTCTGCGCGCACTTGAGCTGGTCCGACGACCAGAGCGCCATCCGCCAGGAGCAAACGCGCGAGATCGCACGCTTCATCCGGGAGACGCGGCCGCGATCTTTCCCCGCGGTGCTGTGCGGCGATCTCAACGCCGAACAGGACAGTGACGAGCTCCGGATCCTGACCGGCGCGGCCGCGGCGCCGTTGCCGCGCGTCATCCTCCGCGATGCGTGGCGCGCGGCGCGGAACACCCTGCCCGGTTACACGTGGTCGAACGACAACCCCTTCGCGGCCGCGGGCCTCGACCTCGATCGGCGCATCGACCACGTGATGGTCGGCCCGCCCAAGCTCGGCGGCGTCGGCCACGTGCGCGCCGCGCACATCGCCGGCGACGTTCCCATCGACGGCATGTGGGGCTCCGACCACCTCGCGGTCGTCGCGGAGCTGCGTTACTAGACCGAGCTGTACTAGGTCGAGCTGTCGCCGGCCTGCGCCTTGCGGACCGAGCGGTCCATGACCTTGGCGACCACGCCCGGGAGCAGGCCGGTCAGCTTCGCCAGCGCCCGGGTCGTGTTGTCGGCGACGATCGTGAAGCGTTCCTTCTCGATCCCCTCGATGATGCTCTTGGCGACGCGTTCGGCCGAGAGCGGCTTGATGGTGCCGGAGATCGCGCGCGTCTCCTTCGGCTTGTACTGGTCCTCGTCGGCGAGCTGGGGCGTGTCGGTGTCGGGCGGGAACGAGCACCCGACGTGTATGCCGTAGGGCAGGAGCTCGCCGCGCAACGACTCGAGGAAGCCGCGCACTGCGAACTTGGTCGGCGCGTACGCGGTGTAGCCGAACACGCCGACCAGGCCCGCGGCCGACGAGACACCGACGAAGCTCCCCGCGCGGCGTTCGATCATCGGGGAAACGACCGACCGGGCCACGTTCACCGTTCCGAAGTAGTTCACGTCCATCATCGTGCGGAACAGCTCGGCGTCGAGCTCCTGGAAGTAGCCGGGCCGCGCCTGGCCCGCAGAGCAGATCGCGATGTCGACGGGCCCGAGCGCATCGGTGAGCGCCGAGACCGCGGCGTCGACCTGGGCCGCGTCGGCAACGTCGGTGGCCGCGACCGCGACCTTTCCGCCCGCCTCCCGCAACGACGCCGCCGCTTCGTCGAGCACGTCGGGCCGGCGCGCCATCAGCGACACCCGGGCGCCGTGATCGATCGCGAGCCGCGCGGTCGCGAGCCCGATCCCGCTGGACCCGCCGGTGACGAGCACGTGAGCGTTCTCGAATTTCGGCACGCATCCTCCTTCGATCGGGGGAGCGTACGCCGCGACCGCGCGCTCAGGGCTGGAGCAGACCGACGATCCGGCGGGCCGCGATCCGCAGGCCGATCGCACCCATGAGGAAGAGATACGCGGCGTGCAGGAGCAGTGTCCAGTGGACGTCGCCCAAGACGAGCGACCGCTCGATCACCACGCCCTGGTAGAGCGGCGTGAACCGGATCACGGCCTGGAGGCCGGCGGGAAAGCGCGTGAGCGGGAAGAACGTCGCCGAGAAGAGGAACAGGGGGATCAACGCGAGCGTCACGTAGTCGAAGTCGACCCACGACCGCATGAACGTCGTCGCCCCGAGTCCGGCGCCTGCAAACGCGAATCCGATCAGCACCGCGGCCGGCACCACCAGCAGCGCCCACCACGACGGGACCAATCCGAACACCAACATCGTCACCAGGAACGCAGTCGAGTAGATCGCGCCGCGCATCAGCGCCCACGTGACCTCGCCCGTCGCCACGTCGCCGGCACTGAGCGGCGTCGCGACGATCGCGTCGTACGTGTGCGAGTACTTGTACTTGATGAAGAAGTTGAACGTGGTGTCGAGCAACGCGCCGTTCATCGCCGCCGACGCCAGCAGACCGGGCGCGACGAACTCCTTGTAGTCCACGTAGTGACCGCCCACGGGCAGCTTGCCGACGAGCTTGCCCACGCCGATGCCGATCGACATCAAGAAGAGAATCGGCTCGAAGAAGCCGGTCGCGAACAGCACCCATCCGCGCCGGTACGCCGAGATGTTGCGCTCGACCAGTCGCCACGGCCGCTGCCGCCCGGTCAACGGCGGCAACACCCGGAACGCACTCAGGCGGGTGCTCACGATGCCCGCTCTCGGCGTGCCGCCGGGCCGCTCGGGGCCCGCTCGCTGCTCCGCGGGATACCCGCTCCGCGACGCTCGCTCACGCGGTCAACCTCCGCGCGAACGTGCGCCTCCCCCACAACAAGCCCGCTCCGAGGCACGCGACGAGTACCAGGATGTGCACGACATCGGCCCCGAGGTGCAGCGATCCGGTGGTCGCGTGCCGGGCGAGCTCCACGCCGTGCCACAACGGCGACACTGCTGCGAACGGGCGCAACGAACCGGGGAGCTGCGAGATCGGGAAGAACGTTCCGGAGAACAGGGTCAGCGGCAGCACGACGATGCGCATGATCACGGGGAAGGCGAGATCGCTCTCGAGCCCGACCGAGTACGCGGCGAGGGGCGCGCAGAACGCCGCCGCGCACAGTGCGCAGGCCGGGATGGCGAGCACACCCCACGCCGACGGCACCGCGCCCAGCAACACCGCGACGAGCAGGAACACCACCGAGCCCAGGACCGCCCGCAGCGTGATCCAGATGACGTAGCCGACGACGAGCTCGCCCGGCGTGATCGCCGTCGCGACGGTCGCGAAGAAGTTCTTCACCCATTTCACCGCGCCGAGCACCGGCCACATCGACTCGTTCGCGGCGACCTGCATCGCGCTGGCAACCAACAGGCCGGGCGTGACGAAGTCGAGGTAGCTCAGCCCCGCGACCTTGCCCGTGTGCTCCTTGACGAGCCCGCCGAGGCCGAGTCCGATCGCCGCGAGCCACAGCACGGGCGCGAGGAACGTCGAGAACACCGCGCTGCGCCACAGCCGCGCGAACACGCGCATCTCGCGCTCGACCACGCGCAGGACGGGAGGGGTGGCCATCGGACTAATCCTCGAGTGACCGGCCGGTGAGGATGAGGAACACGTCTTCGAGGCTCGCCCGCCGGACCAGGACCGACGCGGCCCCGACGCCGTCGGCGGTGATCGCGGCGGCGGTGCTGTCTCCGTCGTCGGTGTAGACGAGCAACCGGTCGGCGACCGGCTCGACGCGGGCTGCCATCGTGCGCACGCGGGCGAGCGCGTCGTCCTGTTGCGACGCGAGCGCGAACCGCAGCTCCACCACCTCGCGCGTCGCGTGGGCTGCAACCAACTCCCGCGGCGAACCCATC
>JBBQER010000055.1:0-27613 GCA_038320885.1 Acidimicrobiia bacterium | reverse complement strand
CGGCCGATCCGGGCGACGTGGTCGTCGCCGGAATCCCCGGCGAAGAGGCGACGGTCAAGACCTTCCTGCGCAAGCGCAACAAGATCGTGCTCCGCCCGGCGAACGAGACTATGGAAGATCTCGTCTTCGACCCGAGCGACGTGAAGATCTACGGCAAGGTCGTCACACTGCTTCGTCGCATCTAGAACACGCGCGTCGCTACGGCACCCATCCCCGCGGCGTGACGAGCGGGAGGTCGAGGTACGTCACGATGCCCGGTCGCGCGCGGCACACGTGCGGGATCGCGTTGATCGCGGGGAGCGCGGTCATGATCATGCCGAGCACCATGTAGTCGGCGAACGACTTCGCCACGAAGTCAGCGGCGGGATACACCTCGAGCTTCGTGCGCACGCACGGCTGGCCCTGGATGTCGACGAGATACCCCTGCTCGACCCGCCAATCCGGTTCGAGGTGCTGACCCTTGCGCCACCGGGCGTCCAGCTTCACCACGGCCCGACCGTCGTGAATCCCCTGCCAGCTGACGGCCACGCCCGCGACGCAACCGGCGGGAATCGACCATGAACCGAGATCGAGATCCTCGGTCGTCTGTGCGTACTCCGCCTCGCAGCGCACGGAGTCGAGCTCCAAGCCCAACGCGTCCGCGACGAGGCGAACCGCATCGCCGAACACCTTGGTGCCGGCTTCGGTCATCGCCGGCAGCCCGGGATCGTCGATGGGTCGAGCGAACCCAACCGGCAACTCGGTCTCGGGCGAGTCGTATCCGGTCGAGTCGACGGACTCCGTGATCGTGATCGAGTCGACACGATCGCAGATGCCGGCCGAGACGATGCCGAGCAGGTTGGCCATGCCGGGGTTCATCCCGGTGCCGAAGAGCGAGCTCTGCCCGCGTTGGCACGCATCGGCGAGCTGCCGGCGATCGTCGGGCACGAGCGCGTCGCCGGTGATGAACGCCGCGGTCGTGACGACGTTGACGCCTGATTCGAGAATCTGCACGAGGTCGCTGACGTTCGGGCACTTCGGGTTGTAAACGACGCAGTCGGGTCGGAGCGCCAGCAAGAGGTCGAGGTCGTTCGTGGTGACGACACCGGCGGGTGTGGTTCCGCACAGCTCCCCGACGTCGCGGCCGACCTTGTCGGGCGACCACGCGTAGCACCCCACCAGCTCCAGCTCGGGGTTGGCAAGCACCGCGAGCACGGATCGCCGGCCCACGTTGCCGGTCGTCCACTGCACGACGCGGATCCGCTGGTTTTCGAGAGGCGCATTGTGGTCGGCCATTCCCCTGGCTATCGCTTAGGCCAGGAAGTTCGCAAGCACGCGCAGGCATTCGTCGAGCTCGGCCCGCTCGACGTACTCGCCCGCGGTGTGCGCGAGCTCGGGATCACCGGGTCCGTAGTTCACCGCGGCGATTCCGTGCTGGGTGAACCGAGATACGTCGGTCCAACCCAGCTTCGGGCGCACGTCGAGCTTGCCCGTCGCAATGAGGTCGGCGACCAACGGATGCGTGAGGTTCGGAGCCGCGGCCGGCGCGGCGCTCACGATCTCCACCTCGTCGGCGTCTGCGACCAACGCCTTCGTCTGGGCCAGCGCCTCGTTGAACGTGATCGCCGGCGCGTAGCGGCGATTCACGATCACGTCGCAGCGATCGGGAACGACGTTGTTGGCGATGCCGGCCTCGACGCGAACGACCTGCAGCGACTCCCGGTAGTCGAGACCGTCGACCGTCACGGTGGGCGCCTCGTACGCGGCGATGCGGGCGAGCATCGGTGCCGCCTTGTGCACCGCGTTCGCACCCATCCACGGCCGGGCCGAGTGGGCGCGTGAGCCGTGAAAGGTCGCACGCGCGTGGATCGTCCCTTGGCACCCGGCCTCGATCCATCCGCCGGTCGGCTCCAGCAGGATCGCGAGATCGGCGGCGACGAGGTCGGGGCGTTCGGCGAACAGGCGGCGCAGGCCGTTGTGCTCGTCGGAGACCTCCTCGCCGTCGTAGAACACGAGCGTCGCGTCGCGGTCGGGCTGCTCGCCGAGCGACGCCGCGAGCGTGAGCAACACCGCGAGACCGCCCTTCATGTCGGCGGCACCCAGGCCGTGCAGCGTGTCGCCGTCGCGCCGCGGCGTCGCATTGCCGTTGGCCGGAACCGTGTCGAGGTGGCCGCCGAGCACGACGCGCTCGGGCGCTCCGGCGTTCGTGCGCGCGATCACGTTGGCGCCGACGCGTGTGATCTCCAACTTCGGCGCGCGCTCGCGCAGTGACGCCTCGACGATATCTGCGAGCGCGGCCTCCGAGCCGCTCACCGACGGAACGGCGCACAGCTGCTCCGTCAGCTCCAACAGGTCGTTCACTCAGGACACCACGTCGTGCTCGCGGAGCAAGGCGTTGAGCTTGAGCTTGTCGTGCTCCTCGCCCTCGGCCAGCGTGCGCAGGATCAGCGCGCACGGCAGACCGAAGGTGCCACCGGGGAACTCCTTCATGCGCGTGCCCTGTACGACGACCGACCGTTCGGGGATCACACCGCGCGCCACCTCCTGGCCGGTGTCGGAATCAATAACCGGTGTGTTCGACGTGAGGATGAGACCGGCCCCGATCTTGGCGCCGCGTCGTATTCGCGCGCCGTCGACGATCATGCAGCGCGACCCGATGAAACAATCGTCTTCCACGACGACCGGAACCGCTTGAGGCGGCTCGAGCACGCCGCCGATCCCCACCCCACCCGACAGGTGAACGTTCTTGCCGATCTGCGCGCACGACGCCACGGTCGCCCAGGTGTCGATCATCGTGCCCGCGTCGACGTAGGCGCCGATGTTCACGTAGCTCGGCATCATCACGACCGTCGGTGCGAGGTAGGCGCCGAAGCGCGCCGACGCGCCCGGGACCACGCGAACACCTGCGGCCTTGTAGCCCTTCTTGAGCGGGAGCTTGTCGACGTACTCGAACGGTCCGGCCTCGATGATCTGCATCTCCTGCACCCGGAACCACATGAGGATCGCGAGCTTCACCCACTCGTTCACGGTCACCTCGTCGCCGATCTCGGCGACGCGCACTTCGCCCCGATCGAGCATCCCGATGACCGAACGTACGAGGTTGTGGGCCTGCGATACCCCCATCACGTCACGCCAGGCATCGCCCGCTTCCCACAGTTGGGTGATCTGCTTCTCGACGTCGGCCACCACGGTCTCCCTTGCGTTCAGCTCGTCGCCTGCGCGAGCCGGTCGAATGCGAGCTCGAACCGCTCGCGAGGTTGCACGAGCGCGACGCGCACGTGATCGGCACCGACGGGCCCGTAGAGATCACCGGGCGCCACCAACAGTCCCGCCGTCTGCGCAAGCTGGGCCGCGATCTCCCAGCCGTCGTCGGCGTCTCGCTCGTGGCGCAGCCAAAGGTAGAAGGAACAGGGCCCGCCATCGTGCACGAGACCGAGCGGCGCAAGTGCGTCGAGCGCGAACGCGCGTCGCTCGGCGTAGCGCGCGCGCTGCACGGACACGTGGTCGTCGTCGCCGAGCGCCGCCACCGCCGCGGCCTGCATCGGTACCGGCGCCATGAGGCCCGCGTGCTTGCGGGTCTCGACGAGGTACTCGACCAGCTCGACGTCTCCGGCGTAGAAGCCGACCCGCATGCCGGCGAGATTCGAGCGCTTCGACAGGCTGTGCATCGCGAGCACACCGTCGAGGCCGCCTGCGAGGATCGTCGCGGGCTCGGGCGCGTACTCGGCGTAACACTCGTCGCTCGCGACCGTGATCCCCCGATCCCGTGCCCACGCGGCGGTGTCGACGAGCTGTTCCCGCGTCGCGACCGACGATGTCGGGTTCCCGGGCTCGTTCACCCACAACAGCAGCGCGCGCTCGGCGTCCTCGTCCGAGACGCTCGCCAGATCGAGATGCCACTGCGAGTCGAGCGCGACCGGTACCGCGCGGCATCCGGCGAGGATCGCGCCCATCTCGTAGCTCGGATAGGCGACCGCGGGGTACAAGACCGTGTCTCGCTGCGGGTTCCGCAGCCGGAGCAGGTGCGGTAGCGACGCGACGAGCTCCTTGGTGCCGACGCATGCACCCACGTGCGCCACGTCGACCGCGATGCCGAAGCGGCGGCCGATCCACGCCGCGGCGGCTTCGCGCAAGGGGATGCTTCCGGCAGACGCGGGGTACCCCATCGAACCGGGAAGGGCCTCAGCCGCCGCCAGTATCGCTAGCTCGGGAACCGGATCACACGGTGTACCGATCGAGCAGTCGACGACGCCGCCCGGCAACGAATCCGCCAACCGTTCGAGCGCGCGCAGCCGGTCGTACGGGTACGGCGGAGGGACGAAGCCCACGGCGGGATCGGCAACCATGAAGCGCCGAGCCTAAACCAGCGTCACCGCGTGAACTCGGCGAAATGTCCGACCGCGTTCGCCGGCAGGCGTGCTCGCACGCGGGTCCCGAGGTCGTCGTGCACTTCCACCAACACCTCGCCGGAACGGTGCAGCGCCGCGAGCACGTCGGCGCGGTCGTACGGCACGAAACACTCGATGATCGCTCCCTGGGCCCGGAGCCGGTCGCCGATCGTCGTGAGCAGTTCGGAGATTCCTTCGCCGGTCGCGGCGGAGATCGCAACGGACCCGGCATGCGAGGCGAGCTCCTCCTTCACGGTCCCGGGATCGGCGAGATCCGCCTTGTTCCACACGAGCTGCACCGGAACCTCCCCGGCATCGATCTCACGCAGGACCGTCTCTACCGCGGCGATCCGACCGTCGGCATCGGGTGAGCTCGCGTCGACGATGTGCAACAGCAGATCGGCGTCGACGACCTCCTCCAGCGTCGACCGGAACGCGTCGACGAGCTGGTGCGGCAGGCGGCGGACGAAACCGACAGTGTCGGAGAGCAGGACCGTCTCGCCGCCGGGAAGCCGGAGTCGACGCGTCGTCGGGTCGAGCGTCGAGAACAACTGGTTCTCGACGAGCACGCCCGCATGCGTCAGCTGATTGAGCAAACTGGACTTGCCCGCGTTCGTGTAGCCGACCAACGCAACCGTCGGGAGGTCGCGTCGGCGCCGCGCTTTGCGCTGTGTGGCCCGCGTCGCGCCCAGATCGCGCAGATCGCGCTCGAGGCGTTGAATGCGCTGCAGCAGTCGGCGGCGGTCGACCTCGAGCTGGGTCTCACCGGGACCGCGAGTCCCGATGCCTCCACCTTGCTGGCTGAGTTGCGTGCCGCGACCGCGCAAGCGCGGCAACCGATAGCGAAGCTGCGCGAGCTCCACTTGCACCGCGCCGTCTTGACTCGTCGCGTGCTGCGCGAAGATGTCGAGGATCAATGCGACGCGATCGACCACGTCGACTGCGAAGAGCTCTTCGAGGTTCCGCTGCTGTGACGGCGAGAGCTCGTCGTCCACGACGACGACATCGATGTCGAGCGACTTGACCAGCCCGTGCAGCTCGTCGGCCTTGCCCTTGCCGACGTACGTCGCCCGGTCGGGCGTCCGCCGGCGCTGCAACGCCGACTCCACCGGTTCGGCACCGGCAGTGTCGACGAGGAGCGCGAGCTCCGCAATCGACGCTTCTGCCTCTTCCACCGAACCCGAGCCCGCACCCACGAGCAACGCGCGTTGGCGGAGGCGCTCGAGATCGACCTCGGTTGCGGTGAGCCGCCGGCGCTGCCGGCCGGCTTGGGCGCGCGGCGGGGTCATCCGGTCGGACGGGCCAGCGACTCGAGCAGCGACTCACGCGGGAGGACGACGTCGAACACGTGGACGACCGGACCGCCGAGGCGGACCGTGGCGCCGAGCGCGACCGACAGGGAGCCACCGAGGACGTCGACCTGAACGTGCTCCCCGACCAAGCCGCGCTGGTGCGCGACCGCGGCCGACGCGCACGCGCCGGTGCCGCACGATTGGGTCTCGCCGACGCCGCGCTCCCAAACGCGCATCGCCAAGCGATCGGTCTCCCTCACTGCGATGAACTCGACATTTGTACGACCTGGAAAGCGAGGATCGTGCTCGATCCGAGAACCATGCGCCGCAACCGGAACCGTCGCGGGGTCGTCGACGATGAGGACGAAATGGGGGTTGCCGATGCCCGCGGCGTCTCCGTGATACCGCGTGCCGTCGACGGAGGCATCGAGGTCGAAGGGGGACGGCACATCGACGGGAATCTCGGCGGGCTCGAACGTGATCGCGCCCATGTCGACCTCGGCCGCGATCACGTCGCCCCACGAGTCGCGTTCGAGCTCGACGTGACGCCGGCCGCCGGCCGTATCGACCACGAGCTCGCTGCCGCGCGCGAGCCCGGCCCGCGCTGCGACCCACGCCAGGCAACGAGCACCGTTGCCGCTCATCTCGGCGCGGCCGCCGTCGGCGTTCACGAGCACCATCGAGCAGTCGGCACCGTCGCGGCCGGGGCCAATCGTGATGAGACCATCGGCACCGACGCCGCGGTGACGGTCGCAGAGCGCGGCCACGACCGCGGCATCGAGCTCGGGCTCGTCGGCGTCGAGCGCGAGCTGCACGAGAAAGTCGTTGCCGGTGGCGTGGAGCTTCGCGAGCCGTAGTTCGGTCATGGGACCGCCGCGATCTCGGGCTGCGAATCATGCCAGGCGAGCCGCGCGTCTGCGGCGAGGTCGGGCACCGATCGTGTTCCGTCGATCCAGCGAACGCGTGGATCGCGCCCGAACCACTTGCGTTGGCGACGCGCGAACCGGCGGGTCCGCCGCACGGCCGCGTCGAACGCCTCGTCGAGTGTCGGGAGGTCGCCCGCGAGGTACGCCAACAACTCTCGATAGCCAATGGCCTCACGCGCGGTTCGCGACAGTGACGCGTCGGCCGGCAGGTCCGCCAGGGACCGGACCTCCTCGAGCAGACCGGCTCGCCGCATGGCATCGAAGCGCACGGCGATGCGTTCGGCGAGCTGGGATGCCGCGAACTGCAGGCCGTTCATCGTGACCGGTTTCGCGGGAGCGGGGTACTCGTCGATGCCGGGCCCGAACGAAGAGAAGCGCCGGCCCGTGAGCTCGATGACCTCGAGCGCGCGCACGATGCGCCGCCGATTGCCGGGCTCCATGCGGGCCGCCGCGGTTGGATCGAGATCAGTCAGGCGTCCGTACGCGCGCGCCAACCCGTCGTCGCTGTCGACATCTCGTTCGAGGCGAACCCGAAGCGACTGGTCGGTCGGCGGGATCTCGAGATCGTCGACCACGGCGCGCACGTAGAGGCCCGTCCCGCCGACGAACAACGCCCGCCGGCCGCGGGCCTCGATGTCGGCCAACGCGGCGCGGGCCGAGTCCTGCGTGCGCCGGACCGACCACTCCTCGGACGGGTCGGCGACATCGACGAGATGGTGCCGCATGTCGTCCTGCTCGGCGCGCGTCGGTTTGGCCGTTCCGATGTCGAGACCCCGGTACACCTGCATCGAATCGAGTGAGACGATCTCGACGTCACCGGCCGACCGCGCGATGGCCAACGCCAACGCCGACTTGCCCGCTGCGGTCGGCCCGACCAGCGCGAGGTGTCTGGTCACACCGCTACGACCGGAATGCGGACCTTGCGCCGGCGCCCGGGGCGAATCACCCCGACCAACTCGCCGCGCATCCAGTGCGGTGCGGTCTTGGTGACGCGCACGTGCACGATGTCGCCGCCGCCGACGGAGACAGCTGCATCGGCACCCATGGTCGGTGCGAAGTGGAGCAGCTTGTTGTGCCGGGTACGGCCCGACCACATCGCGGGATCGGTCTTCGACGGACCGTCGACCAGCACCTCTTCGACGTGGCCGAGGCGGGCCGCGTGCTTGTCCTTCGCGCTGCCCTCGACGACGTCCATGAGGAGCGTCATGCGCTCGCGCACGACTTCGGGAGCAACGAACTCGTCGGTCATCAACGCGGCTTCCGTGCCTGCGCGCGGCGAGAACACGAACGTGTAGGCCGCGTCGTACTGCGCGGCCGCGACGACCTCGAGCGTGCGGGCGAAGTCATCGTCGGTTTCGCCCGGGAAGCCGACGATGATGTCGGTGGTGACCGCGAGATCGTCGATGGCGTACCGGGCCGCGGCGAGCCGCTCGAGATAGCGCGCCGCGGTGTAGCCGCGATGCATGCGGGCCAGGGTGCGGTCGCTGCCCGACTGGAGCGGGAGGTGCAGGTGCTCGCACACGCTCGCGCACTCGGCCATCGCCGCGATCGTCTCGCGGCGGAGATCCTTCGGGTGCGGAGAGGTGAAGCGGATCCGCTCGATGCCATCGATCGCGTCGATCGCGCGCAGTAGATCGGCGAACTGCGGCCGGTACTGACCCGCGCCGAGGTCACGGCCGTAGGAGTTGACGTTCTGGCCGAGCAGCGTTATCTCGACCACTCCGTCACGCGCCAGATCTTCGACCTCGTACACGATGTCGCCCATCCGGCGGCTCACCTCGGCACCGCGGACGGAGGGCACGATGCAGAACGCGCAGGAGTTGTCACAACCGATCTGGATCGTGATCCACGCCGAATGGTCGACCTCGCGTCGCGCCGGCAATGCCGATGGATACTCGTCGTGCTCCTCGAGGATCTCCACCAGCGGGCCCTCGGCCCGGGCCCGGGCGAGCAGCTCGGGCGCGTGCGCAAGGTTGTGGGTTCCGAACACGACGTCGACGTGGGGCGCGCGTTCACGCACGAGATCGCGGTCTTTCTGGGCCAGGCAGCCGCCGACCGCGATCTGCATCTCCGGCCGGCGCTCCTTCAGCTCCTTGAGCCGTCCGAGGTGGCCGTAGAGCTTGTTGTCGGCGTTCTCCCGGATGCAGCACGTGTTCAGCACGACGACATCGGCCGCCTCGAGATCGTCGGTGGGCTCCATGCCGTCGGCGACGAGCAACCCGGCAATCCGCTCCGAGTCGTGCTCGTTCATCTGGCAGCCGTACGTGCGTACGAAGAACCGACCGGTCACGCCGGACAGTGTACGAGTCGCCTGCCGGCGCCCCGCCGTCAAAATCGGGGCGCCCAACCGATCGACGTCAGCTGTCGACCTCGGCGTCCTCGGACTCGGACTCCTCGGCGGGAAGGTCGACTCCGATCACCTCGTCGACACCCACCGCGGCCCGGACCTTCTCGCTGATCTCGACCATCATGTCGACGTTCTCGGCGAGGAACGTCTTCACGTTCTCCCGGCCCTGGCCCAGCTGCTCACCCTCGTAGGTGAACCACGCGCCGGACTTCTTGACGATGCCGAGATCCACGGCGACGTCGAGCAGCGAGCCCTCGCGGCTGATGCCCTTGCCGTACATGATGTCGAACTCGGCCTGCTTGAACGGCGGCGAGGTCTTGTTCTTGACGACCTTCACGCGCACGCGGTTGCCGACCGCCTCGGCCCCGTCCTTGATCGTCTCGATGCGCCGGATGTCGAGCCGGACCGACGAGTAGAACTTCAACGCCCGCCCACCCGGGGTCGTCTCGGGTGAGCCGAACATCACCCCGATTTTCTCGCGCAGCTGGTTGATGAAGATGGCGATCGTGCGCGACTTGTTGAGGTTGCCGGTGAGCTTGCGCAGCGCCTGGCTCATCAACCGCGCCTGCAGGCCCATGTGACTGTCGCCCATCTCGCCTTCGATCTCGGCCCGGGGCACGAGCGCGGCCACCGAGTCGATGACGAGCACGTCGAGCGCACCCGATCGGATCAGCATGTCGGCGATCTCGAGCGCCTGCTCGCCCGTGTCGGGCTGGCTGATCAGCAACTCGTCGACGTTCATGCCGATCGCGCGCCCGTAGACCGGGTCCATGGCGTGCTCGGCGTCGATGTACGCGCACGTGCCGCCGTTGCGCTGGGCCTCGGCCACCACGTGCATCGCGAGCGTCGACTTACCCGACGACTCCGGTCCGAAGATCTCGACGATCCTCCCCCGCGGCAATCCGCCGATGCCGAGCGCGAGGTCGAGCGCGAGCGCGCCAGTGGGAATGGCCTCGACGCCCACGTTCCCACGCTCCCCCAGCTTCATGATCGAACCCTTGCCGAACTGCTTCTCGATCTGCCCGAGTGCCATGTCGAGCGCCTTCTCCCGGTCCACTGAGAACCCCTCTCTGCCGTTGCCGGCGTGTCTGGTCGCTTCTGGGGAAGCCGTCGAGTCGGAACCTAACGAGGGGGTGCGACAGTGACGGGCTGGGCGTGACTCCGTTGGGGAATCTCACGCGTGTAAGTACTCTAGGCGAACAGGCGTTCGGATGACAAGCACCTTCCGTTCGCACTGATCTCACCCACAGTGAGATGAGGCTCAGCTTTCGGTCCCGAGATGCCGAAAGGCAGGGAAAGGGTGCCGACATCCCACCCTTCATCACTGGTCTGCGGCGGAACGGCAGACCTGGTCAGCAAGCTCGTACGTGCAGGGCCAGACCCTCCTTGCAACGGCGGTGCCCTCTAGTGGCGATGCCTCCCGCGTACGGAAACGAGTTTGCTCATGTCTACCCACCGCGTGGCGCGACGTCTGGCGACGACGCTCATCGCATTCACGACCACAACCGGCACCCTGCTCCTGGCGATCACTCCCGCCGGCGCAGCCATCGTGCCGACCGTCCCGCTCTCGACCGCTGCCGCGTACGCGGTCGTCGGTGCTTCGACCGTCACGAACACCGGCCCGTCGGTCATCAACGGCAGCGTCGGGCTCTCGCCGGGAAGTTCGATCACCGGCTTCCCGCCCGCGATCGTGGTTCCTCCGGGAGCGATCGACACGACCAACGCGGCCGCCGCGCAGGCGCAATCCGACATCACGACTGCGTACAACAATGCCGCGGGTCGTTCGATCACTGCGACGACCGCGGCGGACCTCGCCAACCTCCAATTGCAGGGCGGCGTGTACGCCGGGCCGAGCAAGGGCGCGCTCCAACTCACCGGACCGCTGGTGCTCGACGGAGCCGGTAATCGGAATTCAGTCTTCATCTTCCAGACCAACTCGTCGCTGATCACCGCGTCGAGCAGCACGGTGACGCTGATCAACGGCGCACAGGAGTGCAACGTGTTCTGGCAGGTGGGGAGCTCGGCGACCCTCGGAACCGGGTCGGTCTTCAGGGGGAACATCCTCGCGCTCGCCTCGGTCACCGTGAACACGGGCGTGACCGTTCACGGCCGCGCGTTCGCGCGCACCGCCGCCGTCACGCTCGACACCGATGTGTTCACCCGCCCGACGTGCGCGCTGACCACGCCGACGACAGTTCCCGGCGGCGGAAGCGGCGGCGGCACGACCACCGTTCCCGGTGGCACGACCACGCTCCCCGGCGGGGGCACGGCCACGACACTTCCCGGCGGCGGGACCGGTACGACCGTTCCCGGCAGCGGCACCCCGACCCTGCCCGGCACACCGTCGGGCGGCCCCGGAGTCCCGGGCATCACCGGACCTCCGCGTACCGGCGGCGCCCCGCTGCCCGACTCGAGCTTCCCGTGGTTCGCGGCGCTGGTCGCGGGCCTGTTCGGAACCGCGGCCCTCGGAGGAACGCTCCGAGCCCGGCGCTTGCATGCTCGCCACCTGACTGCGACGTCCATCTCGAGCAGCCCGTCGCGTCGATGACCCGACTGGCTCGCAACGGAGGCATCGTCACGATCGCGTTGATCGTGACGATGTCGACCGCGTGCGGCGGAAGCGCGCCGAAGGTCGGGCGCGTCGCTGCGACGAGCGTGCCGACGACGACCCACACCCCGGCGACGAAATCCCACTCCGCGAAGAAGCCCTTCGTCCCGGCCAATCTGACGGCGAAGGGTGTCGGGTTGCGCGCCGGTCCCGCCAAGGTTCCGCTGTTGCTCGAGATCCCGAAGCTCGGCATCAACGCGGCGGTGCTGGGCGTGGGGATCGCGAAGAACGACGCGATGGACGCACCCGAGGGCCCGCGTGACGACCCGGTCTGGCAACAGGCCTTCTGGTACCGCGGCAGCGCGATTCCCGGCGCGCGCAGCACCGCGCTGATCGCGGGACACATCGACGGGGGCCGCGACGGGACCGCCGTCTTCGATCACCTTGGCGACCTCCGTCCGGGCGACCGGATCGTGGTGCACGACACGCGCAGTGGCCGCGAGGTGCGCTTCGCCGTGAAGGCCTCGAAGAGCTACTCACTCGCCGAAGCGGCGCGGCCCGAGGTACTGAAGCGGATCTACGGCGTGGGTCCGGTCGTCGGCAAGTGGGCCCAGCCCTCGGCCGACGGGCTGGCGCATCTCACCCTGATCACCTGCGCCGGGACGTTCACCAACGGGACACACGACCACCGGCTGGTCGTCTACGCCAACCGCATCGCCTAGGCCGCGCGTAGGCCCCGCGGCTTCTCGGGCGTTCCTCAGCAAGCTCCCAGTCCAACGGGGAAGGCTGTGCCCCTGAGCGGCGTTACTAGCGAGACAGGAGGACATTCCTATGCGTCCCACGTTTCGTCTCGGTCGTGTCGCCGGTGTCGAGGTCGGCTTCCATTGGGAGCCTGCTCGCGATCGGCGCCCTGCTCGTCGGTTCCCTCGCCGGGAGCATTCTCCCGGATGCCGTCCCGCGCGCCCATGGCTCCTACCTCTCGGCCGCGGTGCTCGCGGTGGTGTTGTTCTTCGCGTCGATCCTCGCCCACGAGCTCGCGCACTCGATCGTGGCGCGCCGTCAGGGCCAGACAGTCAACGGCATCACACTCTGGTTGCTCGGCGGCGTCTCGGAGCTCGGTTCGGAAGCCAAGAGCGCGAACGACGAGCTGCGCGTCGCGATCGCCGGTCCGGCCACGAGCATCGCGCTCGGCCTCGTGTTCGGCGCACTGGCAGTTGCGTTCGACGCGATCCTTCCCGCGGGCGGTTTGGTGCCCACCGTCGCGTGGTGGCTGGCGTTCGTGAACGTCGGGCTCGGGTTGTTCAACCTCTTGCCCGGTTCACCGCTCGACGGTGGGCGCGTGCTCGCGGCGCTGCACTGGAAATTCCGCGGTGACCGCCGGAACGCGCAGGTCTTCGCCGCCCGCGCCGGACGCGCCGTCGGCACGATCATCATCGCCGGTTCGCTCGCGTTGCTGTTCAGCGGCGCCGACGGTCTCTGGACCGCGCTCGTCGGCTTCTTCGTGTTGAGCGCGTCGCGTCGCGAGGAGAGCATGGCACGGGTGCTCCGCACCCTTGACGGCCGCACGGTCGGCGAGCTCATGCGCCCGCTCGCCGGCCTCCCGCCCGAGTGGACCACCGTCGAAGCCTTCGGCCCCAGCACGGAGCCGACGCTCATCGCCGGATGGGACGGCACACCTACCGCGCTCCTTCCTCCCGGCGCGGTCCGCGCGGTGCCGCCCGAGGCGAGATCGCGCGTGCAGCTGCGCGCACTCGCGCTGCCGCTCGCGCAGTTCTCGCACACGCGTGCCGACGCGTCGGCAACCGAAGTGATGGAACACGGATTGCCGGCAATCGTCGACGACGCCGAGGGCCGCCCGATCGGCTTCTTCGGGCTCGACGAGCTGAAAGTCGCCGCGCAAAACGATCCGGTTCTGGCTCGTTCAGCCCGGTAGCGGGATCGTTGCGCGTTCGAGGTAACGCGCACCGTCGGGTCGCAGGAGGCTCTCGTAGAGCGTCACCTCGTCGACCTCCCACGCGTCGCCGATCGGACCGGAACCGATCGCCGCGATCGGCGTACGGAAGTCCGTCGGGCGCGCGCTGTGCACGAGCGTGATGTGTGGGACGAACTCTCTCGGTTCCGGCTCGTACCCGAGCGGCGCCAACCGTTCGGCCACGCCACGCGCCAGGCTCGCGACCACGTCGCCGCCCTCGGCGAGACCGATCCACAGGACGCGACCCCTACGAGCGCTCGGGAACGCGCCGGCGCCACCCAGTCGCACGCGACCACCGCGAACCGCGAAGCGGTCGAGCGCGCCGGCAACGGCCTCGATCTCGGCGTCGTCGCCCAGGAACTGGAGGGTGAGGTGCCATTGCGCGATGGTCATGCTCCGTCCGCCGCGAACCTTCACCTGCTCGGTCGCCGCCCGCACCGCGTCGAGCACGTGATTCGGCAGCTTCACGGCGACGAACGCGCGTGTCACCTCAGGGCAACGCGTCGAGGCGCTGCCGCAGCAGGTTGAGCAGCGAGATCGTCGAGAACTGACGCACCCGCTCCCGATCTCCGGGCAAGCGGGTGGAAACAGTCTCGACCTTGCCGTCGGGCATGGCGATCCCGAAGCACACCGTCCCGACGGCGACGCCGTCCTGTTCGGCCGGACCGGCGACACCGGTGACCGCAATTCCCACGTCGGCGTTCAACACGCGACGCGCGCCGTCGGCCATCTGCGCGGCTACTTCCTCGCTGACCACCGGCTCCGCGGTGACACCGAGGATGCTGCGCTTCACGTCGGTCGCGTACGCACCGATCGTGCCGCGAAACGTCTCGCTCGCACCCGCGACGTTCGCGATGCGGGCGCCGATGAGCCCGCCGGTGACCGATTCGGCGACGCCGAGTGTCCAGCCGCGAGCGCGCAGCCGCTCGAGCACCGCGTGTTCCATCGTTTCGTCGTCGACCGCGAACACGAGATCACCGAGAATCGCCCTCAGCTCGCGCTCTTCTTCGGCCACGATCTCGTGCGCCGCTTCCTCGGTCTCGCCCTTCGCCGTGATGCGCACGACCAGACCTTCGATCCCGCGCGCGAGGAACGCGATCGTGGGATTGCCGGCGGCCTCGAGCGCGTCGAGCCGGTGCGCGACCATCTCGGCGAGCGCCGACTCCGACGTGCCCCACGTCTTGAGCGAACGCGACACGATCGCCGCCACCTCACCCGATCGCCGCAGCAGGTCGGGGATCACATGGGTGCGGACCATCTCCTGCATCTCGTAGGGGACGCCGGGCACCGCGTAGACGAACTTGTCGTCGCCGACCGGGCAGCGCAGGCCGGGGGCGGTGCCGAGCGGGTTCGCCATGGCTTCGGCGCCGTCGGGGATGTCAGCCTGGCGCAGGTTGTTCTGGGGCATGTCGCGGAGGCGGGACCGGAACATCGTCGCGATGTGCTCGGCCAGGTCCATATGCCGCACGAGCGGGACGCCCATGAGCTCCGCGATCGCGTCGCGCGTCAGGTCGTCTTGCGTGGGCCCGATGCCACCGCAGATGAGCACCGAGTCGCTGCGCGAGAGCAGGTCACGCAACGCCTCGACGATCCGCGTCTGGTTGTCGCCGATGACGCGGTGCTCGTAGGAGTTGATGCCCGACGCCGCGAGCTGCTCGCCGATCCACGCACTGTTCGAGTCGATGATCTGGCCGAGCAACAGCTCCGTCCCGATCGCGAGAACCTCACATCGCATCCGGGGAAGCTAGCCCCCGCACCGTTTTACGCGCGCCAGACCCGGTGGTTCGGAGCCGGGTCGCCGTGGCCCGACGTACGAGTGAGGAGACACGAGTCGATGTCAAACGCGAAAAGCTCGTCCTCTGCAACCGGGAGTGCCACCGCGAACTGCGTGCGCTCCGCAACGAACTGACGACCGAGTGACTCCCGGAGCGCGGCGTCGGTGATCAGCCGCGCGGTACCTCTGACGTGGAACGCGTCCTCGTTGTCCGGACAAGGGAACGAATGCATCGCGTACAAACCATCGCGCCGAAGGTCGCCTTGCTTCGGAGACGGCACGATGAATGCGAAGAGGCCGTCATCATGTATCAACGGACACATCGGGTGCAATCGCGGTCGCCCGTTGCTCCCGACAGTGGCGACGAATGCCAGACCGACCCCGTGCTGATAGAGCAACGCCCTTCCCGCGTCCGCGAGCTCGGGTTCCTTCTTCGCGAGTTCGCGCCACGTCGCCATCTCCGGCACTCTTGCCAATTGACGAATTCACGTCAAGTGCGACGAAAACTCCTGGCGCTGCCAGTCGATCGTGGCGAACGGCTCGCAACTCCACCAGGATGGTCAGATGGCTCGCGAGCATCTCCGCGCCTCGTACGACGCCGTGGGGCGCACGTACGAATCTCGGTTCCTCGACGAGTTGGCGGGCAAGCCGCGGGACCGCGAGATGCTGGCGACGTTCTCCGAGTCGGTGTGCGATCCGATCGTCGAGATCGGGTGCGGTCCCGGCCAGATCGGCGCCTTCGTCCGCGCGCGTGGCCGGCGGGTGATCGGCATCGATCTCAGCAGCGAGATGGCGAGGCTGGCACGCAGTCGACTCGACGGCGCGCTCGTCGCCGACATGCGGTCGCTTCCGTTCGCGAGCAACCACCTCGGCTGCCTCGTCGCGTTCTACTCGCTGATCCACGTCGAACGCGCGGAGCTCGGCGCGGTGCTGCGGGAGTTCCACCGCGTGCTTCGACCCGGCGGCCGCCTCCTCTTCTCGGCCCATGAGGGAACGGGCGACATCCGGGTCGATCAGTTTCTCGACGAACCCGTTCGAGTAACCGTGACCTACTTCGAGCTCGATGAGCTGATACGAGCAGTCGAGGCCGCCGGGTTGGCGGTGATCCGGGCCGAACGACGAACGCCGTACGCAGAGGAGTCCACCGTCAGGCTCTACGTTGAAGCGACCACTGCGTAGCGCACGCCGACGCTCATGCGTCCTGGCGTTGCCAGTCGATGTAGCCCCGGCTCACGATCTGCAGGCCCGACACGATGGTGAGCGTGACCGCGACCGCGAGCACGACTTGCTGGAAGCCGAGGTAGTCGGCGGTGAAGGGCAGCAGCACGAATCCCACTGCGCAATACTGCGTGAACGCCTTGTACTTGCCGAGCGTCTGCGCGGGCAGCACGATGCCCCGCCGGCCCGCGATCGACCGGTACAGCGAGATGCCGAACTCCCGCGCTGCGATGAGCAGTATCGGCCACCACGGGAACACCCCGCGGTCGGCGAGCACGGCCAGGCCGCCGATGACGATGAGCTTGTCGGCGACGGGATCGAGGAACGCGCCGGAACGGGTGGCGCCGTCGCGGCGCGCCAGCCAACCGTCGAGGCTGTCGGTCGCGGTGATCGCGAACCACAGCCCGACCGTCGCCCACGACGAGCCGTCGCGGCGGATGAGCGCCAGCGTGGGAACGGCCACGAGGATCCGCGCGATGGTCACGAAGTTGGCCGGCGTCACGAGCGCGCTCTGCCCGAAGCGCTTCGCCGCCAGGCGCGAACGCTGCGTCGCCGTCACGAAATGCGTCCCTCGAGCATCGGATTCACGTCGAGATCGGGCTTCGCCTCCAGGTCGGGACCGATAACCCCGCTGACAGTGGCGGCGACGATCGCGCCCGGGCGGGCGAACATCTCGGGGCCCAGTGGGTCACCGGCGAGACGCACGACACCGTCGATCTCCGGCGCCTCACGGTAGGTACGCCCGACGAGCGCGCCGTCTTCGTCGACGCCGTCGACGAGCACCTCGATCGTCCGGCCGACGAGCGCGTGGCGCGTGGCATTCGTGATCGGATCCTGCACCTCGGCACATTCACCGAGCCGCTCGCGAACGAGTTGCTCGTCGACCACACCGTCCATGGTGGCGGCGGGCGTGCCGTCTTCCTGCGAGAACGCGAAGAATCCCGCCCAGTCGAGACGGGCGTCGGCGAGGAACGAGAGCAACCGGTCGTGATCTTGCTCGGTTTCACCGGGGAAGCCCACGATGAACGACGACCGGAACACCGCATCGGGCTGCTGCGCCCGGATGCCTTCGATCATCGGCCGGAAGCGGTCGCCGCTTCCCCACCGCTTCATGCTGCGCATCAGCGGCGCGGACGCGTGCTGCAACGACAGGTCGAAGTACGGCACGACCGTGGGCAGCTCCAGCATCGTGCTCACGAGCGGGTCTTTCACTTCCGACGGGTAGAGATACAGCAAGCGGATGCGCGCCAGCCCGCGCGACGCGAGCGCGTCGAGTCGGCGCAGCAGCGGCGCCAGCGAACCCGGTTCGCCGATGTCGCGGCCGTACCAGGCGAGGTCTTGTGCGACGAGCACGATCTCCGCGACGCCGGCGTCGACGAGCGCCCGCGCTTCGGACTCGATCGACTCGATCGTGCGCGATCGTTGCGGGCCCCGGAACGTCGGGATCGCACAGAACGCGCAGGCGCGGTCGCAGCCCTCGGCGATCTTCACGTACGCCCACGGCGCGGTCGGCGCCGGACGGGGCAACTCGAGCAGATCGCGCACACCGACCGGCTTGCGCTTGAGCACGATCTCGGCAATGGAGCCTTCGTTCGCGAATCCGACCACCGCGTCGGCCTCGGGCAACGCGGCTGCGAGCTCGGCGCCGTAGCGCTCCGCCATGCACCCCGTGATCACGAGCTTCGCATCGGGACGCTTGGTGTCGGCGAGCGCGAGCGCGACGTCGATCGACTCCTGGCGCGCCGCCTCGATGAACGCGCACGTGTTGACGACGATTACGTCGGCGTCGGCCGGGTCGGTCGACGGCACGAGACCGTCGGCGAGGAGCGACGCGATCACCTTGTCGGAGTCGACGGCGTTCTTCGGGCAGCCGAGCGTTTCGACGTAGAAGCTCGGCAACTCGGCGGGGGCGGACACCTCGACATCGTACCGGCCCTGCCCACCTACACTTCGGCCGTCTTCGGCACTCCGCTTGCCTCCCGAGGAGGATGCGATGGTCTCGGAAGCGACGTTGTGGTGCCCGGCGTGCGGCGCCGAGTACCAGCCCACCGCAACGCAGTGCGCGGACTGCCGCGTCGCGCTCGTGAGAGAGGCGCCCGAATTCGTCGACGAAGACGACGTGAGCGGCCTGGTCGAGCTCGGCCAGTGGCCTCGAGTGCAAGCCCAGGTGTTGCGCCGACGCCTCGAGACCGCGGGCGTGACGGTGATGATCGAGTGGTCGGGACCGGCGGGCGACGCGGTCGGCGTCGTCCTCGTCGGCGAGGACCAGGCCGAGTTCGGCGCGGCGGTGGTGAACGAGATCGACGTGGACGACGAGGTTGCCGACAACTCGCCGCATGCGTACGTCGCCCGCATCGAAGAGCACCTCTCCGCGGCTGCCGGTCTGCTCGCGGAGCTCCGAACCCAGCTCGACGAGCTCGAAGCCGACGGCCGTCTGTAACCGAAACACACAAGAAGGGCGGCGCTTCGTTGCGCCGCCCTTCCGTGAACTTGCGTCAGCGCTTTATGCAGCGCGAACGATCGGGGTTCCGTGCTCGCCCAGCGTCTCGTCGCCCGTCGCCCGGTCATGCGTGAGGTACGCGAAGAGCGCCCGCCACGGCACGGTCAAGCCAGCCACGATGAATCCGGTGCTCCACGTTCCGACGGTTGCGTTGCGGATGTCGATGCCCCACGCCCGGAACACCGAGTAATCGAGCAACACGGTCCCGCCGACAGCGATCACGAACGTGAGCAGCGAGCGCACTTTCTGCACTTGCGGTACCGCGTCCGAGAGGAAGTCGACGAGCTTCAAGGCCGCGAGCGCAAGGAGCGCAACGACAGCGAAGTCGTACATGGTCCACCTCCTGTGGTGGTCAGGTCGGGCGTTCGCCCAAACCTGCACCTCTGACCACAGGAGTATCGAAAACGTTTCATACGCGCGTCAGCGCGTGCTCATCTCCTCGAGCTCGTCGATGCTCATGAGCACCGACCGGGCCTTCGAGCCCTCCGAAGGCCCGACCACTCCCCGCCGCTCGAGCAGGTCCATTAGGCGTCCGGCACGAGCGAAGCCGACCCGGAGCTTGCGTTGCAGCATGCTCGTCGATCCCATGCCCGCACGGACCACGAGCTCCATCGCCTCGCCGAGAAGATCATCGGACTCGTCGTCCTCACTGCGACCCCGGCCCCCGGCCGCGCCGTCGGCGCCCTGCACGCCCTCCACGTAGGTCGACTCGGTCACCTGGCGCCGCCAGTGCGCAACCACCTTGCGCACACACTCCTCGTCGACCCACGCACCCTGCACGCGCTCGGTGCGACTCGACGAAGCCGCGAGCATCAGCATGTCGCCCTTGCCGATCAACTTCTCGGCGCCCATCTGGTCGAGGATGACGCGACTGTCGGCGAGCGTGCTCACCGAGAACGCGAGCCGGCTCGGGATGTTCGCCTTGATCACACCCGTGATGATGTCGACCGACGGGCGCTGCGTCGCGATCACGAGGTGGATGCCGACCGCGCGTGCCATCTGCGCAATGCGGCAGATGCTCGTCTCTACGTCGCGGGCCGCGACCATCATCAGGTCGGCGAGCTCGTCGACGACCACGACGATGAACGGCAAGCGCTCGTAGGCCTTGCCGGTCTCGGGATCAGGATCGTCACTCGTGGGCAGATCGCCCGCGTCGAACATCGTGTTGTAACCGGTGATGTCGCGGACGCCGATGTCGCCGAGCAGCTCGTAGCGCATCTCCATCTCGCGCACGACCCAGTCGAGCGCATTCGCGGCGCGCTTCGGATTCGTGACGACTTCGGTGAGGAGGTGGGGAACCGAGTTGTACTGACCGAGCTCAACGCGCTTCGGGTCGACCAGGATGAGTCGCACCTGATCGGGCGTGGTACGCACGAGCAGCGACGTAACGATGCTGTTGATACAGCTCGACTTGCCGGCGCCCGTCTGGCCCGCGATCAACACGTGCGGGAACGTCGCGAGGTTCGCCATAACCGCGTTGCCCGCGATGTCGCGGCCCATCGCGACTTCGAGCGGGTGCTTGGCCTTCTTGGCTTCGGGGCTCGCGAGGATGTCGCCGAGCGTGACGATCGGCCGCATCTTGTTCGGTACCTCGACGCCGATCGCGCTGCGTCCGGGGATGGGAGCCAGGATGCGGACGTCGTGGCTCGCCATGGAGTATGCGATCTCCTTGGCGAGGCTGGTGACCTTGTTGACCTTCACGCCCGGTGCGAGCTCGAGCTCGTAGCGGGTGACGGTGGGACCGACGGTCGCACCGAGGAGGCGCGCGTCGACGCCGAACTGCCGCATCGTCGCCTCGAGCACCTCGCCGCCTTCCTGGACGAGCTGCGGGTCGACCTTGCTCGACTCGCTCCGCTTCAGGACGTTCGCGGGCGGGAGCTTCCACGGGCTCAGGCGGTGGCCGGGAGGAAGATGGATCGACAGCTGCTCGACTTCGGCGGCGGCCGCGTCGTCTTCTTCTTCTTCCTCCTCCTCGTCCTCTTCTTCGCCTTCCTCGTCGTCCTCTTCGTACTCCTCGTCTTCGGCTTCGTATTCCTCGTCGTCCTCGTACTCGTCTTCTTCGTACTCCTCTTCCTCTTCCTCGTCTTCCTCGGCGAGCTCGGCGACGAGGACCTCGTCCGGCATCTCGTGGCCCGGGTGGTCGGCGTGCTCGGCCGCCACGAGGTCGAGGGTCTCGTCGTCGGTCGACGGGTCGTCCGGTCGCATGGTGAGCAACGCGCCGGCTTGGTGACCGAGGAAACGAGCGCCGACGCTCAGGCCGTGACCGACCTGGCGCAGACCGACGCCGACCATGAGCAAGACGCCGAGCGCGCCGAGCGCAATCAGAACGATGACCGCTCCGGCCGGACCGAGTCCGGCGCGCAGCGGCGCGCCAACCAGCGCGCCGACGGCTCCGCCCGCCCGCTCGAGCTCGGCCAGCGACCGATGGAAGTCGCCGTGGCCGACGTGCAGCAATCCCACGGCCGCCAGCAACGTCAACGCGATCCCGATACCGAGTCGCCAGCCGCGACCCCCGGCCTCTCCCTCTTCGTCGTCGTCTTCGTCACCGGCTCGCACGGGGACGATCAGCGCCAGCGCCCCGACCATCAGCGCGAGGGGAACGAGGAACCGCCCGCCGCCCAGGACCGCCGCGGTGCCGTCGTCGATCGCGCGGCCGAACGGTCCCGCGAGGTCGGAGTAGATGCCGAGCGCGGCGATGACCCCGAGCACGCCGAACAGGAGCGCGAGCGCGTCGGACCGGTGCCCCTGGAGCTGCTCGTTGAGGTCGTCGCGCCACGCCGCCCGGACCGCGACCCGGCCCCTGCCCTGAGGTCGGCGCTTCTTGGATTTGGCCCGTTTTGACGACCGGGCGCGCGAGGTCTTTGACCCTCGGCGCGTAGCCATGCCCTCAAACGTAACACCAGCCCCAGGCGTGATCAGGACACTCAGGCCCGCCCGGGCCGGTGGCTACAGGGCCGAGACGTAGCCGCCGTCGACCGGGATGACCTGCCCGGTGATCCAGCTCGCGGCATCGCTGCACAGGAGGGTCACGAGTGCGGCCGGGTCGCTCGGATCGCCGATCCGCGGGATCGGGTAGTGCCGGGCGAGCTTCTGCTCGAGGGAGGGGTCGCGTTCGAGTGCCTCCGCGAAGGCACCGGTGTTCATCGTCCCGAGCGCCACGCAGTTCGCGGTCACGCCGTGGCGGCCCACTTCGGCCGCGACGCCGCGCATGAATCCCATGGCCCCCGACTTGGCGGCGCCGTAGATTGCCTGCTGCCGCTCACCCTTGCGTCCCGCGTCGGACACGACCGTGACGATCCGTCCCCACTCGGCATCGACCATCGCACCGAGGTAGGCGTGGGTGACGTGCAGGACCGCGCCGAGATTGAGGCGCATCGCGCCTTCCCAGTCTTCGGGGCTCGTGTCGACGAACTTGCTGAGCGCGAAACCCGACGTCGGGATCCCCGCGTTGTTGACGAGGATGTCGACGGGACCGGTCTCCTCGCGCATACGCAGGACCTTGACCGGGCTCGTGACATCCGACTTGATCGGGCGCGCGTGGTCGGGTCCGCCGAGCTCGTTGGCGACCTCGACCGCCCGCGCCTCGTAGATGTCGTTGACCCACACGAACGCGCCCGCGGTGACGAGCGACTGACAGATCGCGGTGCCGACACCGTTGCCGCCGCCGGTTACCAGCGCGCGCCGACCAGCACAGCTGATCTCCAGAGCCACGAGTTAGACCTCCATGACGACCGGGATCACGATCGGACGGCGCTTCGTCCGCTCGTCGATGAACCGGCCGAGCGAGCGGCGGGCGTGTCGCCGCAACGTGTCGAGGTCGAGCGCACCTTCGGCGATCGCACCCTCGATCGCAGTGGAAACCGCCTGTTTCGCGTCCTCGATGAGATCCTCCGCTTCCGGCGCATACACCCAGCCCCGGGTGACGATTTCCGGGCCGGTCAGGACGAGCCCCGCCTGGGTGTCGACGGTCAGGATCACGACGACCACGCCCTCTTCGGAGAGCACGCGCCGATCGCGCAGCACGCCGTGGCCGATGTCGCCGACGATCCCGTCGACGTACATGTAGCCGGCTGGCACCGCGCGCCGCTCGCCGTAGGCACCGTCGGTCGTGAGCGTGATGACGTCGCCGTCTTCACAGATGATGACCCGATCCTCCGCGATGCCGACCTCTCGCGCCAACGCCGCGTGGTGCACGAGGTGCCGGTATTCGCCGTGCACCGGCACGAACCACTCCGGCTCGAGCAGGTTGAGCATGAACTTGAGCTCCTCCTGCGAGGCGTGCCCGGATACGTGCACCGGCGACGTGCGGTCATGCACGACCTCGGCCCCGGCGCGATGCAGCGAGTCGATCACCCGCGAGACGTTCGACTCGTTGCCGGGAATCGCATGCGCGCTGATGACGACCACGTCGTCGGGCGAGACCTTCACGTGCTTGTGCTCGTGCGCCGCCATCAGTGACAGCGCGCTCATGGGCTCACCCTGCGACCCGGTACACACGATGCACACCTCACCCGGGGCGAGCTTCGGGGTCTCCTCGATGTCGATCACGGCATCGTCCGGGATGTCGATGAAGCCGCGTTCGCGCGCCATCGTGATGTTCTGCTGCATCGACCGGCCGACGAACGCGAGCTTGCGACCGTTCGCGACGGCCGCCTGCGCGACCTGCTGCACGCGATGCAGGTGGGACGCAAAGCTCGTGACGATGAACCGCTTGTCGGGATACTCGCGGAACAGCGACCGCATCGCCGCGCCGACCGTCGACTCCGACGGCGTGAAGCCCGGTCGCTCGGCATTGGTCGAGTCCGACATGAGGAGGCGGATGCCGCCCTCGCGGCTCGCGATGTCGCCGAGCATCGCGAGATTCGTGCGGCGGCCGTCGACCGGTGTGAGGTCGAGCTTGAAATCGCCGCTGTGCACGATCGTCCCGACCGGCGTGAAAAACGCGATCGCGAAACCGTGCGGCACCGAGTGGGTCACCGGGATGAACTGGCAGTCGACCGGCCCGATGCGCCGGCGCTCACCGTCTTCGACGGGTATCAGCTCCGTGCGGCCGAGCATGCCCGCTTCTTCGATGCGGTTGCGGGCGAGCGCGAGCGACAGCGCGGAGCCGTAGACCGGAACCGAGACGTCACGCAGGAGGAACGCGATGCCGCCAGCGTGGTCTTCGTGGGCGTGCGTGAGGAGGATCGCCTCGACACGATCGGCGTTCTCGCGCAGGTAGGTGAAGTCGGGCAGGACCAGATCGACGCCTGGCATGTCGGCGTCGGGGAACATGATTCCGCAGTCGACGAGCAGGATGCGACCGTCGACCTCGATGCAACAGCAGTTGCGGCCGATCTCGCCCAGCCCGCCGAGGAACACGATGCGGACTGATTGATCCATCGCACGAGGACGGTATCACCGGCCGCGCGTGGGTTCGCGCTCCTCGATGCGCCGGGTTCACGTCGGCGCGGCGAGAATCCCCGGCGTAGGAAATACGCCGTCACCCGAGGAATCGGAATCCGATGAGCAACGCGCCGGAGCTGAAGGTCCACCGTTCGCTCACGAGGGGCCTGAAGCTGTTCGATGCCGACCGGCTGCGTTGGCTCGACGAAGCGACTGCCCTCGGACCCGTGGTCGCGTTGCGCATGGGCCCGGTCAAGACGTACGTGGTGACCGACGCCGAAGCGGCGCGGACGATGCTCGTCACCGACGCCGCGTCATGGATGCGACCGCCGGCGACGGTCGCACCGATTCGCATCGGCGTGGGCGAGAACCTGTTCACCCAGTCCGACAAGGCGTGGGGCTTGCTCCAGCCGCACGTCGCTCCCGCGTTCCGGCGCAAGGCGCTCGACGAGCGACTCGCGTGCATCGAGGCGCTAATCGCCGACGAAGTTCGCGCCATCCCGCTCGACGCCCCGATCGACCTCGAGCTCGCGATGAGCCGCATCGCGCTGAGCCTCGCCGCGTGGGTGTTGCTCGGTGAACGACTCGATGCCACGCGGGCCGAGGAGATCTCGCTTCACCAGCGCGAAGTCGTGCGGTGGGTCGGGGAACGACTCGGCGAGCTCACCGGCTTCCTCCCAATCGCACTCGGCGCCCGAGCGCGGACGATGAAGGAGCATCGCGCGCCGCTCAATGCATACGCCGACGAGGTGATCGCGCGCGTCCGCGCGAACGGTGACGCGGGTGACGACGTGCTCGGCGCGTTGATGCGCGCTCGACCCTCCGGCGCCGCGCTTCCACCCGATCAACTTCGCAAACACGTGCTCGGACTCTTCCTGGCGGGCAACGAGACCACCGCCGCCGCGTTGTCGTGGACGCTGGTTCACGGCGCCCGCGCGCCGCAGGAGTGGGCCGCGCTGCGTAACGATCCGAGCCGCACGACCTCGTTCCTCACTGAATCGCTGCGCCTCACCCCGGCCGTGTGGGGCATCCCGCAGGCGCCGAAGCAGGCCGGCGTGACCGTCACGGCCGCCGGTGTCACGACGAGGGTTCGCCGGGGCCAGCTCGCGACCGTCTATCTCCGCGGCATCAACCGCGATCCGAACACCTGGCCCGACCCGCTGCGCTTCGACCCATCGCGTCACGATGCCGACTCGAAGGAACAGCAGCGCGCGCTTCTCCCCTTCGGCCTCGGGCCGCGTGGCTGCATCGGTCAGCACCTCGCGCTGGCGGAGATGAGCGCCGTACTGCCCGCGCTCGCCCGGCACGGAGACATCACCATCGACGAACCCGCGACCGAAGACGCTCGCTTCGCCCTCCGCATCCGCGGCGGGCTGACCGGCCGTTTCACCGCGGCTCGCTGAGGCACGGCCGGATAGGTGCCGTTCTATTGCGAGAAGTGGCCATGCCGATCGATAGCGACGAAGACGCTCCCCTTCCGGCAGTCCGCGCACCGAGATTGCTTCGTCCACACCTTGAAGAGCTCACTCGACCCGGCGTCGAGGACCGTGCGAGATCCGACGCGTACAGAGAACGAGATCTTCTTCGGAGGGATGCCGGACTCGGCAAGCGGCACGTCTGCTGTACCGAGATGGGAGTCGATACTCGCCCGCTGCGTGACGCACTTCGCATCGGCACAGATCGTGAGCTGTCCGTGGCGCAACCATTCGTACGGCAGCCGATGGTCGTCGACGATCAATGATGGTTGTCTGCAGCTCACCTTCGCGCACGGCGCCTGACAGCCGACAAGCGCCAAGATCGCGGCGACCAGCAGTGGCATTCGACAGGTCCCCACGCTGAGCACGCTACGCCGGGGATTTCCCGATTGGCGCGGGGAGACGGAGCGTGACGCCCGTCCGGTCGCGGAAGTACCTGATCATCCGGTCGCCGACCGAGTCCCAAGTCGGGCGGGGCGCGTGGCACACCTCACGGTTTGCAGTTGCGATGCGATACGAACCAACGTTCGTCAGCTCGCTCGCGCATCGGAGCGCTTCGTAGTACGGCTGGTTGGTGAGATCCGGACGAGCGTCTCGGGAATTGCAGTCGAGATATCGGGTGCAGATCGAACTGGCAACTCGCGCCGCAATCCGCTGGATCGGCGCCGGTGCGTCGATCGGCGCCAGGTGCAGGTTCATCGTCGTGAAGGATGACCGGCAACGGCGCTTTGATGAGAAAAAGTGCCGCTAAACGTTACGCATTCGCGTCTGATGAGAATTCGTGACGCGGCGGCGTGACAGTTGGCTCCGGATGAGATCAGGCGACGGCGGCGGCGCGGTCCTTGGAGACCTCGTCCAGCATCGCGTACTCCTCGCCGGTGTCGACCCAGTCTTCGAACTGGATCACACCGAGCTCGGTGAAGCGCTGACGCAGCCATCCCTTGTTGCGGTCGAGCAGGCCGAGCTTCTTGCAGTTCGGGACGATCTTGGAGAACAGGATGTTCTGAAACTCCTTGCGCCCCTCGTCGGCCATGACGAGTCGCACCGCGTCCTTGACCGGCACGCCCATGCGCTCCCACACCTCTTGCTGCAGGAACCGGTCACGCATGCGGACCGCGGCCTCGAACGTGAACTCCTGGCGGTCGAGCATCTCCGCGTCGGTGAGCTCCTTGTAGAACTCCTGCAGCGAGAGCACGCCGAACGCGACGTGACGCGCCTCGTCGCTCATCACGTAGCGGAGCAGCTGCTTGAGCAACGGTTCGGTCGTCATCTGGTGCAGGAAGCCGAACGCGGCGAGCGCCAGACCCTCGACCATGATCTGCATGCCGAGGTAGGTCATGTCCCAACGGCTGTCCTCGAGGATGTCGTCCAGCAGCAAGCTGAGGTGCGCGTTGATCGGGTAGTGACCCGAGAGCTTCTCGTCGAGGTACTTGGCGAAGACCTCGACGTGACGGGCCTCGTCCATCACCTGCGTCGCTGCGTAGTACTTGGCGTCGATCCACGGCACGGTCTCGACGATGCGCGCGGTGCAGAGCAACGCACCCTGCTCACCATGCATGAACTGCGAGAGCAGCCAGTTCTGCGACTCGATGCCGAAGTTGATCCACTCCTTCTCCGTCCACTTCTCGAACGGAGTGCCCTTGAGATCGACGGCCTCGGAGAAGAAGCTCTGGTCCGCCTGCACGTTCTCGAGCGCGAGCTTGACCTGATCGACCTCGGTCGACCAGTCGAGGTCGGTGGTGACGTTCCAGTGCGACGTCGTGGCCTTCTCGTACAGCTTGATGAGCGGAGTGCGACTGCGCTCGTAGT
>JBBQER010000054.1:0-27864 GCA_038320885.1 Acidimicrobiia bacterium | reverse complement strand
TCGGCGCGCACCGCGAGTTCCTCGAGTCCAACGGCGCCGTCGTTGCCCGCCGCCGCGCGCGCCTGGTCGACGAGATCCGCGGCCTCCTGGCCGAGCGCCTGCTCGAACGCGCGGGCGCGATGTCGGAAGGCGAGCAGTTCGACGCGCTCGTCGACAGCGTCGCGGCGCGCACGAGTGATCCGTACCGCGCGGTCGACGCCCTGCTCGGGGAGTAGCGAGCGTGTCGCAGCCCCTCGCGAGGCGACTGCGTGACGCGGCGCTCGGCGTGTTTCCACCCGCCGACGGCGTGGTCGAAGTCGTGCCGTCGCCGGGCCCGCCCTGCGACGCGATCGTCGGTTTCACGGGACACTTCGTCGTCGCCGGCGACATCGAGCCGAGCGCGGTCGCGGAGCGCATGCCGCCGGGCGACTTCTCGCTTCCGTTCTCGCCCGGCTCGCTGCAGTGGCTGGCGTCGGAACTGGGGCGCCACGCCGCGACCTACGACGCGCTCCTCGTCACGATCGGTGACGCCACGGGCGCGCCGGCGTGGCTGCGGCGCGCCGACGACCTCGCGCACCCGCGCGTCGAGCGCGCGTCGAGATACCGCGTGATCGAGAGCGTCTGGACGGACGATGTCGGAAGCCTGATGATGGTGGGTCGAGGTCTCTGCGGTCGTTGGGAGGTCGGCTACGAAGTTGCACCTGACCATCGCGGGGCGGGTGTCGGCCGGCGGCTCGTCGGCGCCGCGCGCGGGCTGGTCCCCGCCGGCGAACCGCTTTGGGCGCAGGTCGCGCCGGGAAACGCGGCGTCGATGCGATCGACGCTCGCGGCGGGATTCGTGCCGGTCGCGGCCGAAGTGCTGTTCACGCGCGCTCACTAGGGTCGCGAGCCATGACCGACCTCGTGCTCACCGAACATCACGACGGCGGTGTCGCGCTGCTGCGCCTCAACCGGCCCCCGATGAATCCGCTGTCGATCGCGTTGCTCGACGCGCTCCGTGACGCCGCGAGCGCGCTCGCCGAAGATCCCGAGATCAAGGCCGTGGTCGTGGCCGGGAGCGACAAGGCGTTGGCGGCCGGGGCCGACATCTCCGAGCTCCGCGATCAGAGCGGTGCCCGGGCGGCGGCCGGCGCGTTCCGAGCCGCGTTCGACGCGGTGGCGAACATTCCGCGGCCGGTGATCGCCGCGATCCGCGGCTACGCACTCGGTGGCGGCTGCGAGCTCGCGCTCACGTGCGACCTGCGGGTCGGCGCCGAGAACACGCGCGTCGGCCAGCCCGAGATCCTGCTCGGTGTACTGCCGGGCGCGGGCGGGACGCAACGCCTGGCCCGGCTCGTCGGCCCCGCGCGCGCGAAGGAGCTCATTTGGAGTGGTCGCCAGGTGCGGGCCGACGAAGCGCACGCGCTCGGCATTCTCGATCGGGTCGTCCCCGCCGACGAGGTGGAGCCGAACGCGCTGCACTGGGCGGCGGAGTTGGGCAAGGGCGCGGTCGTCGCAATGGGCTTGGCCAAGCGCGCGATCGACGACGGGCTCGGCGTCCCGTTGGCGGATGGACTCGATCGCGAGGCCGAAGCGTTCGTCGAGGTCTTCGGCACCGACGACGCGCGTGTCGGCGTGGAGTCATTCCTCGAGCACGGCGCCGGCAAGGCCCAATTCTCCGGGCGATGAGGGTTCTCGGGACGCTGACGGTGGGATGAGCGACCGCTACGAAGTGATCACCGAACAGCTGCAGCGCATCTACGACCATGCCGTCGATCGTCGGGCGAGCACGCCACTCGAGCCTTGGAAGGTCCCCGAGCGCGCGGCCTTCCTCGAGATCCTCGTTCGGGAGGGCCGGCGTTCGCTGCTCGAGATCGGCGCGGGCACGGGTCTCCACGGACGATTCTTCGCCGACGCCGGGCTCGACGTGGTCTGCACCGATCTGTCGGCCGCGATGATCGAGCACTGCCGCGCGCAGGGACTCGTCGCGGTGCAGCAGGACTTCCTCCATCTCGATCTCGGCCGCCGGTTCGACGCGGTGTTCGCGATGAACTGCCTGCTGCACGTGCCGCGCGAAGACCTGCCTGCCGCCCTCGCTTCGATTCGCTCCACGCTGGCGGCGGGTGGAGCCTTCTTCCTGGGCCAGTACGGCGGCATCGACCACGACGGCGTGTTCGCCGACGACTCCTACGAGCCGCACCGGTACTTCTCATTTCTCGAGGACGACGCGCTGCTCGCCCTCGTCGGAGAGCACTTCGCGGTCGAGTCGTTCCGGGCCGTTGACATCAACAGCGGCGACGGCAGTCACTTCCAGTCGCTGGTGCTCCGGGCGTAGCGTTACCGGCCAAGGAGGCAGCCATGTTCGACGTCGACGCGTTTCTCGCAGATTGCACCGCGGCTCGGCGCGAGCGCGAACCCCTCCGGGCCATCAAGGAAGTGCTCGAGCGGGCAATGTCGAAGAGCGACGACGTTGCCGCCGAGCTCCCTCCCGAGCGCGCCGGGCTCACGCGCCTCCACGTGTCGCCCGAGCTCACTGTTCTCAAACTCGTGTGGGGCCCCGGCATGCGCCTTTGGCCGCACGACCACCGGATGTGGGCCGCGATCGGGATCTACTCCGGTGGCGAGGAGAACGAGTTCTTCCGGAGGAACGGAACGTCGCTGGTGGAACGGGTGGTCGCTCACTCCGGCCGGGCGACGTCTGCTTGCTCGGTGACGACGTGATCCACGCGGTGGAGAATCCAACCCGGCAGTTCGCCGGCGCGATCCACGTATACGGAGGCGACTTCTTCGCCGAGCCTCGGAGCGAGTGGCGCACGGTTCCGTACGAGGAGGAGCCGTTCGACGCCGACCGTCTGCTGGCACACTTCGAAGCAGCAAACGCCGCCTACGTCGATCCGATGGCGTAGCTGCGCCGACGACCGCTACGCGAGCGCCTGCAGGGTCTCGCTGATCGTCGCCCGGCGGTCTTCGCCCCACGGCAACGCGAACACGATGGGCTGCGCTCCCGCCTGTGCGTACGCGTCGACCTTGGCTCGTACGTGCGCGGCGTCGCCCATGATCTGAATCTCGTCGACCCACCCGTCGCCGATCGCCTCCAGCGCGGCATCGCGCTCGCGCGCGTCCCAATGCGCGCGGAATGCCTCGACGTCGCCGGCGAAGCCGGCTGCCGCGAATTGGTTGGCGTACGCAGGGACCACTGCATAGTTCAGGAGGTCTTTGCGGGCGAGGTCGGCGTAGCGGTCGCGGTCGGTCACGCCGCAGTGCACGTAGGCGTAGACGGCCGCGTCGCCCCCCTCGCGCACGCGGTCGACACACCACGGCACCCGTGATGCCGGGAGGTAGTTGAGCAACACGCCGTCGGCGATCGAGCCCGCGAGGCGCAGCATCTGCTCGTTGAGCGCGGCCACGAAGACCTTCGGGCGCGCCTCGCCCAAGCGCACGCCGAGCCGGAAGCGCTTCACTGAGTAGAAGTCGCCCTCGAAGGTCACCGCGTCGCCGGCCAGGCACTCGCGCAGCAACGTGACGAACTCGCGCACCTGGGCGATCGGGCGGTCGGTGTAACCGGCGCCGTGCCATTGGCCCGCGACCGCGGGCGACGAGATGCCGATGCCGAGATACACCGACCGGTCGCCGGCGAGTTGCTGGAGGGTTGCCGCTGCCATCGCGTGCAGCGGCGGTGTGCGCAGCTGGAGTGCGACCACACCGGTGCCCAGCCCGACGTGCGGTGCGGCCTGGCTGATCGCGCCGAGCAGCGACATCGCTTCGGCCGCGTTCGCCTCGGCGACCCATACGGACTCGCAACCGAGCGCGTCGGCCTCGCGCGCGACATCGAGGCTGAGGTCGGCGCCGAGTGTCTGCACGCCGGCGATGCTCACTGCGTAGGTCATGGGCGCGGAACCTACCCGTCGGAGCTCGCGGGCTGCGTCTCCACGATCCGTTTCAGCGCTTCGAGATTGCGGCGCCACACCGCGCGCAGGATGGGCTTCGCCGCGAGCGCGCCGATGCGGCCACCCATCCACCACGGGAATTTCAGGCGCTCGGTCCAGGTGAAGCGGGTGACGTTGCCCTTGCGCCGGCTGAGGCCGAAGCGTCCCCAACCCGTGACCACGCCCTGATGCTTAATTCCCATGGCGCGGCGCGGCGTCCACTGCGTGATCGTCATGCGGTCGGTGGTCCGGAACGGACCGATGCGCGTCACGCAGTCGAACTGCGCGCCCTCGCCGCGGTGCTCGGCGCTGGTGAAGGTGATGGAGACCGCGTCGGCCATCCAGTCGACATGGCGCTCGATCTGTTCGACCGTCCGCCACACCACCTCCGGCGGCGCGTCGATCATCACCGCGACCTTGATCTTCATGACGTCGCAGGCTTCACGAGGTCGCGTCGCGCAGCATCTCGGCGGCCGTCTCGGGCGGGCGGGTGTTGACCCAGAGGCCGGTGCCGAGCTCGAAGCCGCCGTAGACGGAGACGCGCGGCACGATGTCGACCCACCAATGAAACGGGCGGTGGTCGTCGCGCGGGGCCGTGTGCACGACGACGTTGTAGGCGACCTCGCCGAGCAGCGCGCGCAGCCGCGTCAGCGCGTCCTGCAACGCGCCGGTGAGAACGCCGATCTCGGTATCGCTCGCCAGGTCGAATCGCTGGCGCGCGTAGGGCAGCGCGACCCGCATGACGAACGGCGTGCTCGATGCGGGCGGGCACCAGGTGACCGCGGAGTCGTCGCTCACGACGAACGGGCCGGCGCGCGCCGCTTCGATCGCGTCGGCAACGAGGTCCCTGCCTCCGCCGGCAAATCGTTGCAGGAGCGCTTCGACGTGGGGTGGCGTGAATCCGAGCGCGATGAGCTGCGCGTGCGGGTGCTCGATCGACGCGCCCGACGCGCGGCCCTGGTTGAGAATGGGCTGCGCGTGCACGAGCCCGGCAACGAGGTGGTGCGCGGCGCGGTCCCGCAATGCGACGAGCGTGGCCGTCGCCGCCTCGGTCGACAGGCGGTCGAGCTCACCGTCGTGAGCGGGGGAGAGCACGATCACCTCGTGCGCACCGGGAACACCGTCGCCGACGATGGGGTACAGGTTGGGCACGACGCGGACCTGCCATCCCGGCGTGTCGGGTTCGCCGGCGCCGGTACGCGCGACCTCGGGCGGCGTCATCGATTCGTGACCGGCACAGAACGGGCACGAATCGGGTGGTGTCGCCGCCGCGCCGGTCGCCGCCGGCCGGAAGACCTCGGGTCGCGTGGCGCGACCGGGCGCGATGATCACCTGCGCGCCGGTCAGATCGTCGGTGCGCAGCTCCTGCACGTGGTCAGGCTAGGTGGTGGTCGGCGCGTAGCCTGGACTCGTGCCGGTTCGTTTCGTGATCATCGGCGGCGGCCCCGGTGGCAACACTGCGGCGACCGTCGCGGCATCGCTCGGCGCCGACGTGACGCTGATCGAGCGCGACATCATCGGGGGCGCGGCGCATCTGTGGGACTGCATCCCGAGCAAGGCGATGGTCGCGACGGGGGGCGAGCTTTCCGAGCTCGCCCGCTCGAACACCATGGGCCTGCAAGCCGAAGGTCGTCTCGACGTTCCTGCCCTGCGGAGGCGCATCTCGGGGATGGAGGAGACGCTGCGAGAAGGCGTCACGAGCCTGCTCGAGTCGCAGGGCGTGCGCCTCGTGCGCGGCGTGGGCCGGCTCACCGGTGCGTACACTGTGACGGCGCGGACCGACGAGGGCGACGAGGAGTTCGAGGCTGACGCCATCCTGCTCTCGACGGGATCGCGACCGCGGGTGCCGGAATGGACGACGGCCGATGGCGAGCGCATCCTCACCACCCGCCAGGCGTACCCACCGCCGGAGATCCCCGAGCACCTCGTGGTTGTCGGGTCGGGCGTGACCGGTGTCGAGTTCACGCACATGTTCAGCGCGCTGGGCTCGCAGGTGTCGTTGATCGTCTCGCGCCAGCAGGTGCTGCCTTCCAAGGATCCCGAGGTCGCGGCAGTGTTGGAGAACGAGTTCCTCCGGCGCGGTGTGAAGCTGCTGAAGGGGGCGCGCGCGACCGCGATCGGTCGAGAAGGCGACAAGGTGTTCGTCGCCTGCGACGACGGCCGCGCCGTCGACGGGTCGCACGCCCTACTCGCGATCGGCTCGCTGCCCAACACCGAAGACCTCGGTTGCGACGCGGCGGGCGTCGTGATCGACGAAGGTGGCTACATCCCGGGCAACCGCCACTGCCAGACCAACGTCCCGCATATCTACTCGGCCGGCGACATCTCGGGACGGCTTCCACTCTCGTCGGTGGCCGCGATGCAGGGGCGCAAGATCGCCGAGCACGTGATGGGGCTCACCGCCCGCGCGCACCGCCACCTCGACTACGACAAGGCGGCCCAGGCGATCTTCACGGATCCGGAGATCGCGGAAGTGGGTGTGGCCGAAGCCGAGGCGTTCGCGGCCGGCCGCAAGCTCCGCGTCACGAAGGTGCCGTTCTCCTCCAACCCGAAGTCGCTCATCAACGGCGACGCGCGCGGCTTCGTGAAGATCCTGTCCGATCCGGCGACGGGTGTGGTGCTCGGCGGCGCGATCGTCGGCCGCAACGCCGCCGAGCTCATCTCGGTGATCGCGGTCGCGGCCACGAACAAGCTCCAGGTCGGCGACATCGTCGATTCGCTGCTCGTGCACCCCGCGCTCGCCGAGTCGCTCGCCGAAGCTTCGTACTGACGGTTGGTGGGCTGACCGGTGCGCGCGCTCGTGACCGGCGCGGCCGGGTTCGTCGGCAGCCACCTCGCGGAGGCGCTGATCGCGCGTGGCGACTCGGTCGTGGGCGTCGACTGCTTCACGCCCTACTACGACCGCGTCGACAAGGAGCTCAACGTTGCGGCCGCGTTCGCCCACGACGAGTTCGAGCTCGTCGAAGCCGACCTGCGCACGACCGACATCGCCGAGCTGCTCGACGGTGTCGACACCGTCTTCCACCTAGCCGCGCAGGCGGGAGTCCGGCTGTCGTGGTCAGCCGGGTTCGCCGACTACGTCGGCCACAACCTGCTCGCGACGCAACGCCTCCTCGAAGCCGTGCAGCGCGCGCGGCCCGGGGCGCGCGTCGTGTACGCGTCGTCTTCGTCGGTGTACGGCAACCAGGCGCGGTACCCGACGACCGAAACCGATCTGCCGCGGCCGTTCAGCCCGTACGGCGTCACCAAGCTCGGGGCCGAGCACCTCTGCGGTCTGTACGCGGAGAACTGGGGCTTGCACACGGTGTCGCTCCGGTACTTCACGGTGTTCGGCCCGCGGCAACGGCCCGACATGTCGATCCATCGCCTGTGCGAAGCCGCGGTGCGTGGTGTTTCGTTTCCGCGTTACGGCGACGGCACCCAGATCCGTGAGTTCACGTACGTCAGCGACATCGTCGCCGCGAACCTGGCCGCGGCCGACCGCGATATCGCCCCCGCCACCACCGTCAACGTCGCCGGCGGCGCCGAGATCACGCTCAACGACCTCATTGCGCTCGTCGGCGAGGTCGCGGGAGCAGAGGTCACGATCGATCCCGCACCGCAGCAGGCCGGCGACTCGTTCCGCAACGGCGGCTCGATCGCCCGGGCGCGTGACGTGCTCGGTTGGGTGCCGCACGTGGCGCTCCGCGACGGAATCGCCGCCCAAGTCGAATGGCACCGCTCTCGCCTCTAGCGAGCGAACGAATGCGACTCATGGAGCCGGCGGCTGAGCGGTCTGGGCTGTCTGATGGCCGAACGCTGATTCGTTCATTGCGGGTTTGACGTCGATAATCGGGGCCAAACGCGCAATGAACAGGTGCCCACGCCCGCGGGCTGCCTGCACTGCGACCTTGTTACGGTCGCGCTTCCTCGGGCATTCTGAAACGCCTGAGTGTCCGAAAGTGTCTCCCTGGCGGTAGGTGCTCGCGCTCAAACGGCTGGTCGGCAGTCGCGGTTGGTCCGGAGTCGGTGGTGACCGTCGTTGTGGGCTGTCAGAACCTGAAGATCCCGCCGTCTGATGCGGCGAGCCAGTAACCCCGACCATCCGGTGTCGCGGCCAGCCCGACAATCGGCGTGTTCGGGCTGACACCGTCGATGGAATCGAGGAGGTGCGCGCCCGGCCCGAACGCAAACACGCCTTCGTCTGACGCGACCAACCAATACCCATGACCCGACCGTGTGGCAGCCATCCCGACAATCGGTTGGTTCAGTCGGAGCGCGCCGGTGGAGCCGTAGAAGCGCGCGTCGCCGAAGGTGAAGATCCCTCCGTCGGACGCGGCCAACCAATACCCATGACCCGTCGGTGTCGCGGCCATCCCGACAATCGGTTGGTTCAGTCGGAGCGCGCCGGTGGAGCCGTAGAAGCGCGCGTCGCCGAAGGTGAAGATCCCTCCGTCGGACGCAACCATCCAATACCCATGACCCGTCGGTGTCGCAGCTATCCCGACAATCGGTCGGTTCAGCCTCAGCGCCGGCGGGGTGGCCGGCGCGCTGCGTTCGACCAACGGCTTGCTTGAGAAACTGATGCCCCCGCCGACCGCGAAGCAGTTCGTCGGACTCGTGCACGACACGCCGAAGAGGACGGTTTGCGCGAAGCTGGGAGTCGGGCTCGCGACGACCGACCAGCGCCTACCGTCCCACCGCTCAACCACGGTGGCACGCACGGACGTACCGACTGCGATGCAGTACGACGCGCTGGTGCACGAGACGCCGGCCAAGAGACGTCCGGCGGTGGTGACGATCGACCAACGGGAGCCGTCCCACCGCTCCACGATCCCCCGGAACGAGGGAGGCCGGCCTTGATAGAAGTTCGCGCCGACTGTGATGCACTGCTGCGAGTTCGTGCACGTGACGCCGACCAGTGTGCTGTTCGCCGAGTGGGTCCCGCCGGTGGTGACGACCGACCAGCGCGTGCCGTTCCACCGCTCCACCAACGTGCCGATCATGGTGTTGTTGCCGACTGCGATGCAGTCCGTCGGCGTCGTGCACGACACCCCGTACAGGGCGTCCCCGGGGGTGATCTGGCTGGCGGCGACCGACCAGCTGCGGCCGTTCCATCGCTCGATCAAAGCCCCCGCGCCGCTCCCGACCGCGATACAAAACGTCGCGCTCGTGCACGACACCCCGGCCAAGCGCGTTTCCGGTACGTGGTACGGGCTGGCGACGACCGACCAGCTCCGGCCATTCCATCTCTCGATCAACGGCCCCGCGCGGTTGTACCCGACCGCGGTGCAGTTCGTCGCACTCGTGCACGCGACACCGCTCAGGGCGGAGCCTCTCCCGGGGCTCGGGCTCGGAACGAGCGACCAACGAGCACCGTTCCATCGTTCCACCAACGTATTCGTGGGGCGCCCGGTGGAGGTGCTGCCGACCGCCATACAGAACGTCGCGCTCGTACACGCCACACCGGACAGGGTGGTGCCGACCGTGCTGACCGGACTCGCGACAATCTTCCACGACGCCGCGGCGCCCGCGGGTGACGCGACCCCGAGGCCCGAGCCGGCGAGCAGCACGACGGCAGCAACAGCCGCGAACATGACCCGGCCAGCGTGTCTCACACGGCCCATGATCGTCTAGCGAGTTTCACAAAACAAGACGAAAGGCGGCTGCTCCAATCGGCCATCATTGGCATAGGGGCGCCGGATCATGACGCGATATCACCGCAGTAGACCCGGAACGACGACAAGCCCGGCAACCAAACCGAGGCACCTCCTCACACCATTCAACCGCCGAAGCCTTCACGGTCCCTGCTCACACCACAGCGCCGACGCCACCCGAATGCGCTCTAGCCGGACTCCAACCTCTGCGTGAGCGCGTCGAACAGCCGCTGTAACTCCTCGGGTGAGTCCTTCGGCGTCCAGAGGTCGTCGAGCTCCGACAGGTCCCACTTGCCGCGCAGCTTCGCGGCCGGGACGAACTCGGTCGTCGGCCATGCCAGCCGTCGAATGAGCGCTTGATTGTCGTCCTCGAATACCTGCCGACAATAGGCCCGCAGAATCTGGCGCGATCGCTTCGTCTCGGGCGACGACGGCAGGTGCAGTTGCGCGGCCGCGGCTCGGAGCCGGCCGCGCGGATACCGCTCGACGGGGCCGTTCCAGAACCGGCCCTCGGGAGCTTGCCGCAGCCGGTTCACGAGCTCGAGCGGAAGTCCGCTGTTCTCTTGAATGTCGGGCCCACTCGTCTGGATACCCAGGAACCGGCGCGCAAAGTCCGATACCGCGCTGCCGTCGTCGAGGAGATCGGATCGGAACGGGCGCACGAGGAAGTCGACGTGCGGCGCGCGTTCTTCCACGCCCATTTTGGTCCGCAGGTAGTGCAACGTGTTCGCCATCTCGGCGACCGCGTTGCTCGGTGCGGCCGGCCGGCGGAATCCGCCCTGGCGCCACAACGCTTCGATCGCAGTGTGCTGCGGACGCACGTAGTACGCGACCCGCACGGTGTGGTCGCGGGCGAGCGCGCCGAGCGCGGCGAGGAATGGCTCGTCGAGGCGGGAGAAGAACATGCTGAACGCCTCGGCGGTCACCAGTACCACTTCGTACCGCGCCGCGAGGCGGCCGAGATCGCTCACGAACCGCTGCGCGATCGACGGCGCAAATCCGGCCGCACCCCATGCCAACACGATCCTCCCCGAGTTCACCGCGCCGGCCTCGTACGGCTCGACCAGTGGTTGATCGCCCAGGTCGGCGTCTTTGTGGCTGCTCGCGACGACGAGCTGCACATGATGCTCGGCGAGGAGCTCGCGGTTCTGGGTCAGCCACCGTTGCACGCTGGTGGATCCCGTCTTCGCCATTCCGGCGTGGACGATGATCTCCGCCACGCGGGTCAGACCACGAGATCGCCGGTGAGCACCGTGATCGCCGATCCGGAAAGCAACGTCCGGTCGCCGGCCAGCCGGACGCGCATCTCGCCGCCGCGTGCTGACGCTTGCTCGGCCCGAAGTGCGTTCGTTCCGAGTCGGGCGCACCAATAGGCGCTGAGCACGCAATGCATCGAGCCCGTCACCGGGTCCTCGTCGATGCCCACACGCGGCGCGAAGCAACGCGACACGATGTCGTGCTCGCCGTCGTCGCCGGGCGCGGTCACGTACACACCGCGTACGTCGGGGAGCGCGCTCATCGCCGCGAAGTCGGGCTCGAGCTTGCGGACGGTCGCGGCATCGTCGACCACGACCATGAAGAACTGGCCCGTCGATCGCAACATCTCGCCGCCGTCGAGACCGAGCGCGTCCATCAGTCCGACCGGGGCCTCGCACGGTTCGGGCAGCGCGGTGGGGAAGTCGAGCTCGATCGTGCCGTCGTCCGCGCGTCGCGCCCGGAGCTCGCCGCCGCGCGTGTGGAACACGGCGGGCGCGTCGGCCGCGAGCCGCTCGGTTTCCCACAACACGTGCGCGCTTGCGAGGGTCGCGTGCCCGCACAGATCGACTTCGACCTCGGGCGTGAACCACCGCAGATCGAAGCCGCCGTCGGCGCGCGGCTGGACGAAGGCGGTCTCGGAGTGCTTCATCTCCGCGGCCCATTGCTGCATCCACACGGTGTCGGGCGCGTCGCCCGGCTCCAGCGGGACCACGGCCGCCGGGTTCCCGCGAAACGGTCCGGAGGCGAACGCGTCGACCACGTACACCGGTCTGCTCATCGCCCCAGGTTCTCAGGTGATGCGTCTGTGAGCCACCGAATATGTAGCTGACAGGCGCAGGTCAGGTCGCGCGCAGCGCCGACTCCAGTCGGCGGTGCAGATCGGCCAGCTCCGAGCTCGACTCGACCGGAGTCCACAGGGTGTCGAGCTCCGAGATGTCCCACGGTTCCTCGACCTTCACGTTCGGTACGAAAGCCTCGGTGGGCCACGAGAGCTTGCGGATCAGCTGCTGATTCTCGGCCTCGAACACCTCGTGGCAGAAACGCTGCAGGACGCGGCGGGAGCGGCGGATCTCCGGGGTCGAGGGCATATCGAGGGCGGCGGCGACCCGCCGCAGCTTCGCGCGCGAGTAGAGCTCCGTTTCGCCGTTCCGAAAGACGCCGTCGGGCGCACATCGGAGCGCATTGACGAGCCGGAGCGAGAGGCTCGGGTTGACTGCGATGCGCGGGCACTCCTCCTCCACGCCCAAGAACGTGCTCGCGAAGTCGTCGATCACGTTTCCTCGGAGGAGGAGATCGGATCGAAACGGGCAGACGACGAAATCGAGGTCGGGTGCGTGGGTTGCGACCGCCTCGAGCGTCTGGAGGTAGTGCAACCGGGGGAGCCGATCGATGATCGCCTGGTGCGGACCGGGAGACCGCAGGAAACCGTCCTCCTTCCACATCGCCTCGAGCGCGGTGGGTTGCGGACGGACGTAGTAGGCGACGCGCACCGTGTGCCGTCGTGCGAGATCTTGGAATCCACCGAGCACCTGTTCGTCGACGGTCCAGAAGAGCCTGCTCAACCCCTCGGCGGTCACGAGCACTGTCCCGAACTGCGTGGCGAGCTCGTCGAGCTCGGTCAGGAAGCGCAGAGGCACTTCCGGCGTGAAGTGAGTCAGTCCCCACGCGCGGAGGACCAGTCCGGAATTGATCGTGCCGGACTCGTACGGCTCCAGCTGAACTCGCCGGCTCGGGTTGCGACGAGTCCGGTTCGTCGCAACGAGGATCCGTACCCCCGCTTCGGTCTGCAGCCGTTCGGCGTTGTCGGCCAGCCAGCGCTGCAGGCTCGTGGAGCCGGTCTTCGGCATTCCGGCATGGATGATGACCTCGGCCACGCGTCAGCGCGCGATCGCGAGCCCCGAGCGGGTCATTCGATGATCGCCAGGACGTCGCCGGTGCCGACGGAGTCGCCCGCGGCGACGCGGATCTCGGCGATCGTTCCGGAACGCTCGGCGTTGATGTGGTTCTCCATCTTCATCGCCTCCAAGACGAGGATCGCTTGGCCGACCTCCACGGTCGCGCCCACTTCCACGAGCACCGAGACGATCGTGCCCTGCATGGGGGCGATCACGGTGCCGTCGCCCGCCGCCGCTCCCGATCCCCGGCTCGTCAGCTTGGGGCGGCTGCGAGCCGGAGCGCCCGCCGACGCGCCCCCGACCGGAGCGGGCGGGAGCCACACCCGCACGGAGAACCGGCGGCCGTCGACCTCGACCGGAACCGTTCGCTCGACGAGATCGGCGTCGGCCGCGCCGTCCGAAGGTGCCGGCGCGGTCGCGGCGGCCGGGGCCGCGAACTGCGACTGGTCGACTTCGTCCTCGACCCACTTGGTCGAGTGGCGCGCGGCGCGGAAGTCGTCGTGGGCGAGCAGCACGTTGTGCGCGGGAATCGTCGTGCGCACGCCTTCGATCTCGAACTCGCCGAGTGCGCGCAGCATGCGTTCGATCGCGCGATCTCGATCGGGCGCCCACACGATCAGCTTGCCGATGAGATTGTCGTAGTACTGCGAGATCGCGTCGCCCTCGGTATAGCCGCCGTCCCAGCGGACGCCGGGCCCCGACGGCACGCGCAAGCGCGTGATCGTGCCCGGCGACGGCAGGAAGTTGCGCGACGGGTCCTCGGCGTTGATCCGGCACTCGATTGAGTGGCCGTGGTGCTCGACCGACTCCTGGGTGAACGACAGCGGCTCGCCCGCCGCGACGCGCAGTTGTTCGGCGACGAGATCGAGGCCCGTGATCTCCTCCGTCACACAGTGCTCCACTTGGAGGCGCGTGTTCATCTCGAGAAAGAAGAACTCGCCGTCCTGGAAGAGCATCTCCACCGTGCCGGCGTTCACATAGCCGCACGCGAGCGCGACCTTGACCGCGGCGTCCCCCATCGCCCGGCGGGTCTCGTCGGGGACGGCCGGTGCCGGTGCTTCTTCGATGAGCTTCTGGTGGCGGCGCTGGGCCGAGCAGTCACGGTCGCTCAGGTACACGCCGTTGCCGTGGGTGTCGGTGAAGATCTGGAGCTCGACGTGGCGGGGCCGCGTGAGGTAACGCTCCATGTAGCACTCGGCGCGCCCGAAGTACGCCTGCGCCTCGCGTTGCGCCGAGTCGAACGCCGCCTGCGCCTCGTCGGCGCTCGCGACGACCTTCATGCCGCGCCCGCCGCCGCCGTACGCCGCCTTGATCGCGATCGGATAGCCGAATTGCGCGCCGAAATCGACGATCTCGCTCGCGTCGCTGATCGGGACGGTGGTGCCGGGAACGCTTTCGACCTCCGCGCGCGCGGCGGCCAGCCGCGACGAGATCTTGTCGCCCATCACTTCGATCGCTTCGGGCGGAGGCCCGATCCACGTCACGCCCGCGGCGGTGATCGTGCGGGCAAAGTCGGCGTTCTCGGAGAAGAAGCCGTAGCCGGGGTGCACGCCGTCGGCACCCGACGTGGTGATCGCGGCGATGATCGTGTCGGTGTTGAGGTAGCTCTCGGCCGCGGTTTGGCCGCCGAGCGCGTACGCCTCGTCGGCGAAGCGTACGTGCGCGGCGTCGCGATCGAGGTCGGAGTACACCGCGACCGTCGCGATTCCGAGCTCGCGACACGTTCGCATGACACGGATCGCGATCTCTCCGCGGTTCGCGATCAGGATCTTTTGCAGCACCTTCTGCCCTTCGACCGGCCCTTGCGGCGCCGTATCCTACGGGTGATGCCGGATGCCGACGCCACCTGGAGGTCGGCGCCCGATGTGACTCGCCGCCTCGCGGGCACGCGATTCCACGAGATCCGCTGGTTCACCAGCGTCGACTCGACGAATCGGCACCTCTTGCTCGAATCGGCGCGCGCCGCCTCCGAGGGAATGGTCGCGGTCGCCGACGAGCAGACCGCGGGCCGCGGTCGTCACGGACGAACCTGGACGGCGGCGCCCGGGGCCGCGCTGCTCGTGTCGATTCTGCTCCGTCCCGACCTTGCGCCCGAGCGCCTGCATCTCGTGACGCTGGCGACCGGCGTCGCCGCGGCCGAAGCGATCGAGGAAGTCGGCGGGTTCGACGCGCGAGTCAAGTGGCCGAACGATCTCGTCGTCGGCGATCGCAAGCTCGCCGGAATCCTCGCCGAGGCGGATGCTGCCGGCGGAGTGGTGGTGGGCATGGGCCTGAACATCCGCTCCGACGCGTTCCCGCCCGACATCGCCGAGATCGCGACCGCGTGCGACCTCCATGCCGCGCGTGCGGTCGACCGGACCGAGCTGCTCGTCGTGTGGTTGCTCCGGCTCGACCGTTGGCTCGGCTCCCTCGAACACGTCGTGAGCGCCGCGACCGGACGCTCGGCGACGCTCGGGCGCGACGTTCGGGTCGAGCTCGCCCGGCACACGTTCCACGGCACGGCCACCCGCATGACGCCCGAGGGCTATCTCGTCGTCACCCGCGCCGACGGCACCGAGCAGATCGTGACCGCCGGCGACGTGATCCATCTGCGGGCCGAACCGGCGTGACTTCGCGACCGTATAGGTAGCGAACTCACGCCGGTTCGCTGCTCAGGGGTCGAGATTGTGCTTCCGGAGCTTGGTGAAGGCGGCAGCGAGTTGGCTGGTGATCGGGCCGGGGGCGGCCGGGAGCTCGTGACCGTCGACGGATGCGATCGGCTGCACCTCGCGCACGGTCGACGACACGAATGCCTCGTCGGCGCCGCGCAGGAAGCCGACGGGTATGTCGCGCTCCTCGATCGGGATGCCGATCTCGGGACCGAGCTCGAGCAGGAGTTGGCGAGTCACGCCGTTGAGGCATCCGGCTGCGAGCGGTGGTGTGCAGCAGGCGCCGTCGAGCACGAGGAACACGTTGGAGCCCGTCGCCTCGCAGAGGTTGCCCTTGGTATTGGCGAAGATCGCCTCGGTCGCACCGCGCTCCTCGACGTAGGCCAGCGCGCGCACGTTCTCCGCGTACGAGATCGTCTTCAGTCCCGCGAGCGCGCCGCCCTCGTTGCGCGTCCACGGCACGACCATCACCGATCCGCTCGGTGCCGGCGGCTCGATCTCCATGGCGATCACGATCGCCGTCGGTGCGACCGGTGCGCGGTGCGAGCCCGGCGGCGCGGGACCGCCGGTGATCGTGATGCGCAGTCGCGCTTCGGTGAGCGCGTTGGCTGCGAGCACCGCGTCGGCTGCGGCGCGGAGCTCGCCGGCGTCGGGGGCGGCCAAGCCGAGCCCCGTCGCCGACCCCCGCAAGCGGTCGAGGTGACGCGTCCACGCGAACGGAACCCCGCCGTAGACCCGCAGCGTCTCGAACGCGCCGTCGCCGACGACCAACCCGTGATCGAGGGGTGAGACCCGCGCGGCTTCGAGCGGGGAGAGCTCGCCGTTCATCCAGATGATCATGACAACATGGCGGCGGTCACGGGCCGGCGCGCAGTCGCACCCGCGGCGGCGAGCAAGCGCTCGGCCTTCAGCTCGGTTTCGATCCACTCCTGACCGGGCTGCGAATCGGCGACGATGCCTCCGCCGACGCCGAGGTGCGTACGTCCGCCGGCGATCGTGAACGTGCGGATCGCAACCGCGAGCTCGGCGCGGCCGCGTTCGCCGTCGATCCATCCGATCGCGCCGCAATAGACGCCGCGCCGCACCGGCTCGAGATCCTCGATCGCCTGCATGACGCGCGGCTTGGGTGCGCCGGTGACCGACGCGGGCGGGAACGCCGCGCGCACGACGTCGGCGAGGTCGATCTCCGGGCGCAATCGGCCCGTCACCGTGCTCACGAGATGGAACAGACCGGGATGCGCTTCGACGCGGAAGAGCTCCGGCACCTGTACCGATCCGTATTCGCAGACGCGGCCGAGATCGTTGCGCGCGAGGTCCACGATCATCACGTTCTCCGCGTGATCCTTCGCGCTGGCGGCCAAGGCCGCGGCATCGGTGCCCGTGCCCTTGATCGGACGGGTCTCCACGACTCTCACGCCGTCGGTCGCCCGCTCGATGCGCAGGAAGAGCTCGGGCGACGCGGAGACGACGGCCAAGCCGGCGCCCGCCGCGCCGAGCGTGATCAGCGCCGCGTGGGGTGCAGGATTGATGCGCGCCAGAGCGTCGTACAGCGCGATCGGATCGGGTGCGCCTTCCGCGGTGAGCTGCCGGGTCACGTTCACCTGGTAGCAGTCGCCCGCGCGGAGCAGCTCCAGGACCTTCTCGCAGGCGTCGGTGTGCTGATCACGATCGAGGCTCGACGTCCAGGATTCGAGTGCCGGCGATTCCGGCTCGTCGTCGCCGGCTGTCGCGGCGCGCACCGCGGCTTCCATCCGCGCTCGGGCCGGACCGTTGCCGACGAGCTCGACGTCGCCGTCGTCGGTGATCTCGAGCCGGGCGTCGTACCGCCCGAATGCAACGTCGGGAATCGAGCCGGCGCCGGACGTGCCGCCGGTACGGCGAGGTATCACGCGCTCGATCGTCCGCCCGAGGTCGTACGAGCAGAATCCGACCCAGAATCCGCCGCCGTCGACGTCGCGCAGGACCTCGAACGCGTCTTCGCCGTTCGCGGTCCGGACCACGGCGGGCTCGACCCCGACGATCGTGGTTTGGCCGTCGCGCACGATCGCCGCGCCCCGCTCGCTCGGCAGGTGGCGCAGGACGGAGGCCGGACGTATCCGAGTGGGGACGCGCACGCGCGCGACGGTACCGGCTGTGGTCGCCACCGACGCGGGTACGGTCGCCCGAGTGAAACGTCGGGAGGCGGGTATCCCGCCGAGCAGTGAACGGGGCCCGAACGGCCCGACGGCGTAGCCGTCAAGAGCGGAGAAAACGTGGATTTCGACCTCAGCCCGGAGCAGATCCAGTTTCGCGCCGTGGTGCGCGAGTTCGCGGAGGCGGAGATCGCGCCGCACGCGGCCGATTGGGATCGCGACCACACCTTTCCCGTCGAGACCGTGCTCGCGATGGGTCGACTCGGGCTGTTCGGCCTGCCGTTCCCAGAGGAGTACGGCGGGGGCGGCGCCGACTACCTCACGTATTGCCTCGCGATCGAGGAGCTCGCCCGTTTCGACGCGTCGATGGCGATCACCCTCGAGGCGGGCGTGAGCCTGGGCGCGGCGCCGTTCTTCTACTCCGGTACCGAGGCGCAGAAGCAGGAGTACCTCGTGCCCATGATCGCGGGCGAGGTCCTCGGCGCGTTCGGGTTGACCGAGGCCGAGGCCGGATCCGACGCGGGGGCGACGCGCACGCGCGCGACGCTCGACGAGCAGGCGCACGAGTGGGCGATCGACGGCCAGAAGACGTTCATCACGAACTCGGGTACGCCGATCACGAAGTGCGTCACCATCACGGCGCGAACCGGCGCCGGCGAGATCTCCAACATCGTGGTCGACGCGGGAACGCCGGGCTTCACGGTCATGGCGCCGTACCGCAAGATGGGATGGCACGCATCCGACACGCACGAGCTGGTGTTCGACAATTGCCGCGTTCCCGAAGACCACCTCCTGGGGGTTCGCGGCGAAGGGTTCAAGACCTTCCTGCGCATTCTCGACGAGGGGCGCATCGCGATCGCCGCGCTGGCCGTCGGGCTCGCCCAAGGCTGTCTCGACGCGTCGGTCGCGTACGCGTGCGAGCGCCGCGCGTTCGGAGGGCCGATCGGCCGGTACCAGTCGATCGCGTTCAAGTGCGCAGACATGGCGGTCGCGGTCGAGAACGCGCGCAACCTCACCTACAAGGCCGCGCGTCTCCGCGACCGCGGCGAGCCCTTCCGCGCTGCGTCGGCGATGGCGAAGCTCTACTCGAGCGAGATTGCAGTGAGCGCGACCCGCGACGCGGTGCAGATCCACGGCGGCTACGGCTACATCGACGAGACTCCGGTGAGCCGCTTCTACCGCGACGCGAAGATCCTCGAGATCGGCGAAGGCACGAGCGAGATCCAGCGGCTGATCATCGCTCGGGATCTCGGCCTGCCCGTCGAATAGCGCCGCGGTCGAGTGGAGAAGGCGCGCCGGTAGGCTCCCGCACACCGTGGGCCGGGCCGACTCCTTGCGAATCTTCGTTCGTCGCTTCGTGGTGGCGCTGGTCGTCGCGACCGTGATCAGCAGCTCGGCCGCGCTCGTCGCCAACGTGGTCGAGAGCAAGAAGTTCAACAGCATCAACACGATCCGGATCCCCGACAACGTCTTGACGCCGACCAAGCCGGGCGCACCGACCAACTACCTCATCATCGGCTCCGACTCCCGCGACTTCGTCGACACTCCCGAACAGGCGAAGGCGTTCGGTTCGGCGAAAGACGTCGGGATCGGCCGGTCCGACGTGATGATGATCGTGCACACCGAGCCCGAGCTCGGAACTGCCCTCGTCGTGTCGTTTCCCCGTGACACCGAAGTCGCGATCGACGGCCACGGGAACGACAAGCTCAATGCCGCATTCGCCTACGGCGGCCCGGCGCTCACGATCAAGACGTTCCAGAAGGACTTCGGAATTCCGATCCAACACTTTCTGGCGGTCAACTTCGTGGGTTTCCAGAAGATCGTCGACGCGATCGGGCACGTGAAGATCTACTTCCCGACGCCGGCGCGTGACGTGTACACCGGGCTCTACCAACCGACCCGGGGGTGCGTGGCGCTCAACGGTGAGCGCGCGCTCCAGTACGCGCGCTCTCGGCACTATCTGATCCCCCGACCGGGGGTCGGCAACCCCGATCCCAACCGGCCGAGTACCGACTGGATCGAGGACCCTCGCTCCGATCTCGATCGCATCCTGCGCCAGCAGTACTTCCTACGCAGCTTGGGGCAGACCGCGCTCAACCGCAGCGTGGGTAACCCGCTCACCGCGTTCGCCTTGGCCAACGCGGTGACGGCGGCCATGTCGAAGGACCAGACCCTCACCAACAAGGAGTTGAAGTCGCTGGTGCGCACGTTCCGCGGTCTCGATCCGGCGACCGTCGAGATGACGACGCTGCCGGTCAAGGGCGGGACGAACGGCGATCCACTCGTCGCGCAGTATCCCGAAGCGCGGCCGCTGCTCGACCGCTTGAAGAACTTGAAGCGGCCGGCATTCGTGCTGCCGGACGCGGCGGAACCGTCGACCGTGAAGATCGTGGTCGTCGACGGATCCGGTGTGCAGGGTCGCGCCGCGAAGGTCGAGGCCGATCTCCGGGCACGCGGTTTCCGATCGGGCGGCTCCGCCGACGCCAGCATCAGCAACTACGAGAAGACTCAGGTCCGGTATGCGACCGGTGAGGGAACGAAGGGTCTCAGCGTCGCGGAGTACATCGGCACGGGGAACGCCGTCGAGGTCGCCACCACCGACGTGCAGGAGGGCGGCCGCACGCTGCGCGGTGACGTACTCGTGGTTCTCGGGCGCGACTACCCGAGCCTGCGCGGTCTGTTGACGCAGGGCATCTCATCGACGACATCGGGCACGACGGAGGGACAGGGCCCGTCGCGGAGTACCGCGAGCACGTCGAGCACGACGACGACCACCTCGGGGATCACACCCGATACGCGCTACGTCCCGGTCTCCGGCGACTCCATCAACCCGCTGGTCGGCTGTCCGTAGCGCCGATCGCGACAACGGGGTGCGCGCGAATTGTGGAGTCGCGTCGGTAGGGTGATGGCCTTCCCATGACGCCTTCCCCGTTGTCGCTGCGCGCGTTCGTGCACAGATTCTTCATGGCGTTGCTCGTTGGTGCCGTGATCGCGGGTGCGCTCTTCGTGACCGCCGACATCGTCGAGCGCCAGAAGATCGCGAAGATCCACAAGGCGGTCATCGACCCCAGCCTGCTGAGCGAGGGCGGCAACTACCTGATCATCGGCTCCGACACGCGGGCGTTCATCAACTCGCAAAAGGATGCCGAGCATTTCGGCAGCAAGGCCGCCCAGACCGGTCAGCGCTCCGACACGATCATGGTCGTACACATCGATCCGGGGAAGCACACCGGAATCCTCGTGTCGTTCCCGCGCGACTTGTGGGTCGCCATTCCCGGGCACGGAACCGCGAAGATCAACGCCGCGTTCGCGTTCGGGGGCCCGGAGCTCACGATCGCGACCCTCAAGCAAGACTTCAACATTCCGATCAGTCACTTCCTCGAAGTCGACTTCGCGGGCTTCCGCGACATCGTGAACGCGATCGGGAGCGTGCCGATCTATTTCCCGACCCCGGCGCGCGATACGAACACCGGACTGAAGATCGACACCGCGGGTTGCCAACACCTGTCGGGTGACGAAGCGCTGTCCTACGTGCGCTCGCGCTACTACCAGTATCAAACCGCCGACGGCCAGTGGCACTACGACCCGACATCAGATCTCGGCCGTATCAACCGTCAGCAGTACTTCATCCGTTCACTGTCGCACGCCGCGATCAAGTCGGTGTTCCCGAACTTCACCAAGCTGAACGACGTGCTCGACAAGACGGTCGCGAGCCTCACCAGCGACCAGAAGTTCGGCGCGGGCGATCTCAAGACGCTCGCACGTGCGTTCCGCAACACGGATCCCCGGGCATTCCCGATGTACACGCTGCCCGCGACGAACGGTTTCCGCGACAGTCAGAGCGTGCTGCTGCTCGACGACGCGAGGGCGGCCCCGACCCTGGCCCGGCTCCGGAACGCTCAGAAGAAGGCCGCACCGCCACCGAACATCTCGCCCTCGACCGTTCGCGTCAACGTCCAGAACGGCTCGGGCGCGGCGGGTGCGGCGGGCAAGGCGCGCAGCGACCTCGGTACCCGCGGGTTCGCCCTCGGCGCACCCGCGGCCAACGCCGATCGGTCCGACTACGACGTGACCGAGGTCCGGTACGGGCCCGGCGCCAAGACCAAGGCCCAGCTCGTGCTCGCGTACCTCGGTGGCGCGGGCAAGCTCATCTCCCTCACGTCGGCTCCGTCCGGTGCCGACGTGGTTCTGGTGCTCGGGCGGGACTTCAACGGGGTGACCACCCCGTCGACATCGACGTCGGGCGCTCCCGCGACCCAAGGCCCACCCGGCTCGACCGGCACCACGACGACCACCGGTCCGCCGGCGAATCCGGGTGGCGCGGTTCCGGAAGCCGGTTGCTAGCACGCCCCCTAACATCTGCCCTCATGCGTAAACGCCCGGGCGTCCCCAATTGAGCGTCGCCATCATCGGAGCCGGGTATGTCGGCCTCACGACGGCCGCGTGCCTTGCGCATCTCGGACACGAGGTGGTGTGCGCCGACATCGACGCCGAGCGGGTCGAGCGCCTCCGCAAGGGCGAGGTCCCGATCCTCGAAGACGGCCTGCCCGCGCTCATCGCCGAGGGCTTGGCCTCCAAGCGCCTGTCCTTCGTCGTCGGGGCGCCGGTCGCGGCGCGGTCCGCCGAGATCGTGTTCCTCTGTGTGCAGACGCCCCAGGGCGCCGACGGCGCGGCCGACCTGAGCTATGTCGAACAGGTCGCCCGGGAGATCGCGCCGGTCCTGACCCCGAAGGCGATCGTGGTCAACAAGTCGACGGTTCCCGTCGGCTCGACCCGGTTCGTCCAGCGGGTGCTGGCCGAGGCGGGCACGCCTCGCGAGCACATCACGGTCGCGTCCAACCCGGAGTTCCTCCGCGAAGGCCAGGCCGTGCACGACTTCTTGCATCCCGATCGCATCGTGATCGGCTGCGAGGATCCGGAGTCGGCGGTCCGTGTGTCCGAGCTGTATCGGGGTGTGAACGCGCCCGTGCTCGTCACCGATCCCGCGTCGGCCGAGATGATCAAGTACGCGTCGAACGCGTTCCTCGCGACCAAGGTCTCGTTCATCAACGCGATCGCCAACCTGTGCGAAGCCGTCGACGCCGATGTGCGCGAGGTCGCGATTGGCATGGGGTACGACGCGCGCATCGGGTTCCAGTTCCTGCACCCGGGTCCGGGCTTCGGCGGCTCGTGCTTCCCGAAGGACGTCGCCGCGCTCCTGCACACCGCGCGTGAGGCGGGCTACGACTTCCGCCTGCTCGACGGCGTCGTCGACGTCAACGTGGGCCAGCACCAGCGAATCGTCGACAAGGTGCGCGTGGCGGCGGGCCGGCCGCTCGAAGACGCGCAAATCGCGATATGGGGACTCACGTTCAAGGCCGACACCGACGACCTGCGCGACTCTCCCTCGCTCGTGATCGCGCAAAGCCTGCTCGACGCGGGCGCCACCGTACGCGCCTACGACCCGGCCGCGGCGGAGACCGCCGGCCGGCTGATGCCCGGACTCGATGTGCGGCCCGACCCTTACGAAGCCTCCGCGGGCGCCGATGTAGTGGCATTGCTCACCGAGTGGGAAGAGTTGCGGTGGCTCGATTTCGAGCGGGTACGCACGTTGATGCGGCGACCCGCGATCGTCGATGCGCGGAACCTGCTCGATCCGGCGGCCATGCGCCGGCGCGGGTTCGAGTACTGCGGCGTAGGGCGACGATGACGCGGACCGAGAGGATGGGGCGCGACTCCACGCGACCCGAGAACGGAGCCCGACGATGAGCCGGATCGTGATCACCGGCGGCGGGGGGTTCGTCGGCTCGCACATGAGCGAGGTGTTGTTGGCGCGAGGCGACCAGGTGGTCGCGGTCGACAACTTCTGCACGAGCCGCAAGGACAACGTCGAGCACCTGCTCGACGATCCCGGCTTCGAGCTCGTGGTCGCCGACGTGATCGAAGAGCTACCCGTCACCGGCACGGTCGACGGTGTGCTGCATCTCGCGAGCCCGGCTAGCCCGCCGGAGTACCTCCGCATGCCGCTCGAGACACTGGATGTCTGTTCGATCGGAACCCGCCGTACGCTCGACCTCGCGCGCGCCAACGACGCGCGCTTCCTGATCGCGTCCACCAGCGAGGTCTACGGCGATCCGCTCGTCCACCCGCAGGTCGAGAGCTACTGCGGCAATGTCGACCCCGTGGGTCCGCGCGCTGTGTACGACGAAGCGAAGCGGTTCGCCGAGACGCTCACGATGACCTACCACCGCCTCTACGACCTCCCGACGAGGATCGTGCGCATCTTCAACACGTACGGTCCGCGCCTGCGGCCCGCCGACGGTCGCGTCGTCTCGAACTTCCTGGCCCAGGCAATCGACGGAAAGCCGCTGACGGTCTACGGAACCGGCAAGCAAACGCGTTCGTTCTGCTACGTCGACGACGAGGTGCGGGGCATCCTCGCGCTGTTCGACTCCGACGTCGTCGAGCCCGTGAACATCGGCAATCCGATCGAGTTCACGATGCTGGAGCTTGCCGCGCTCGTGATCGAGATCACGGGCTCCACCGAGGACATGGTGTTCGAACCGCTGCCCGTCGGTGATCCCGCGTTGCGCCGACCCGACATCACCCGCGCCCGCGAGCTCTTGAACTGGGAGCCGAAGATCGAGCTGCGCGAAGGACTCGAGCGCATGCACACCTGGTACTTGGAGGAGCGCACCCGTGGAAGAGCGTGACGCGGTCCCGCCGAAGATCCGCAAGCTCTCGGTCATCGTGCCGGTGTTCAACGAGCGCAACACTGTGGTCGAGGTGGTGCGGCGGATGCGAGCGGTCGAGCTCCCCGACGGCATCGAGCGCGAGATCATCGTCATCGACGACGGAAGCCGAGACGGCACCCGTGACGTGCTGCGCCAGCTCGGCGACAGCACCGTTCGGGTCCTCGTGCACGAGGAGAATCGGGGCAAGGGGGCCGCGGTGCGGAGCGGGCTCGCGCTCGCGACCGGTGACTACGTGCTCATTCAGGACGCCGACCTGGAATACGACCCCGACGACTGGCCGCGACTGATCGCACCGGTGATGCGCGGACGCGCGCGCGTCGTATACGGCTCGCGCTTCACCGGTGAACGCCGCAACATGCTCCTGCTGCACTGGGTCGGCAACCGCGTGCTGTCACTGGTCACCAACATCCTCTTCAACTCGACGCTCTCCGACATGGAAACCGGCTACAAGCTGGTCGACCGCAAGCTGCTCGTCGATCTCCGTCTCCGGTCGGAGCACTTCGACATCGAGCCGGAGATCACCGCGAAGATCCTGAAGCGCGGGATCCGCATCTACGAGGTGCCGATCTCGTACATGGGCCGCGAGTTCGACGAAGGCAAGAAGATCACGTGGCGCGACGGCTTCGCAGCGTTGTGGTCCCTCGTGAAGTTCCGTTTTGGCGACTGACGCCGGCGCGCGCAATACGGACGGGCCCCGCTGGGCGGCGGTCGTCGTCAACTTCGAGGCCGGACCGCTCCTCGTTCACTGTGTCGACTCACTCCTCGCCGACACCAGCGCGGGCCCGATGGAGCTCGTCGTCGTCGACAACGCTTCCGAGGACGATTCGATCGCCTCGCTCTTCGCCGAGCATCCCGTGGTCCGCGTCGTGCGGTCTCCGGGCAACGTGGGCTACGCGCGGGCGGCGAACCTCGGCGCCGCGGCCACCAAGGCGCCCGTCATCGCGGTCCTGAATCCCGACACCGTCGTGCATCCGGGCACGGCCGGCGCGCTCGTGTCGAGACTGGAGCGCGAGCCGCGGCTCGCGGCGTGCGGGCCACGCCTGCACAACACCGACGGGTCCGACTATCCGTCGGCGCGCACGATGCCGTCGATCCCGATCGCAATCGGTCATGGCCTCCTCGGGCTCTGGTGGCCGACGAATTGGTTCACGGCCCGCTATCGCCAGCTCGATGCAGATCCCTCGGTTCCGCGTCTCGTCGACTGGGTGTCGGGCGCGGCGATCTGGCTGCGTCGGCGCGCGCTCGACGACGTCGGCGGATGGGACGAGCGGTACTTCATGTACCTCGAGGACACCGACCTCTGCTGGCGACTGCGCGAAGCCGGCTGGGAGGTCGTGTACGAACCGGCGGGTGTCGTCGTCCACGTGCAGGGCGCGAGCGCGTCGCGTCGCCCGTATCGCATGCTGCTCGAGCATCATCGCTCCGCGTGGCGATTCGCCCGAGCTCGGCTCACCGGCGCGCGAGCGGTGCTGCTTCCTTTCGTCGCGGTGTACTTCTCGGCACGCGCCGTCATGGCGATGACCGATCACGCGTGGCGTTCATCGCGCTCCCAGGCGCCCGGCTAGCCTGCGGCACGTGAGGGCGGCCGGGAACCCATGAAGGCGATCGTCCTCGTCGGCGGTGAGGGCACGCGGTTGCGCCCCCTCACCTTCACCACGCCGAAACCGCTCCTGCCCATCGCGAATCAGCCGTTTCTCGAGCGTCAACTCGACTGGCTCTCCAACCACGGCGTCGACGAGGTCGTGCTCGGGATGGGCTACCTCGCGGATTCGTTCCACTCGCACTTCCGCGACGCGTCGGGCCAAGACACCTTCCGCGGCATCCGCCTCCACTACGCGGTCGAGTCCGTTCCGCTCGGCACCGCCGGCGCGATCCGCTTCGCGGCCGACAACATCCACGAGCGGTTCGTCGTGTGTAACAGCGACGTGCTCACCGACCTCGACCTGAGCGCGATGGTCGAGTTCCACGGCGCCCGGGGCGCCGAAGCCACGATCGCGCTCACGCAGGTCGAAGACCCGAGTGCATTCGGTGTCGTGCCTACCGAGGCCGACGGCGGCGTGATCGCGTTCGTCGAGAAGCCGGCACCCGGGAGCGCGCCGAGCGACTGGATCAACGCCGGCATCTACATCCTCGAACCGGCCTTTCTCGATCGCATCCCGCCCCGGCTCAACGTGTCGGTCGAGCGCGAGACGTTCCCGCGCCTGCTCGAACAGCCGGGCCGCCTGTTCGGCTACCGCACCGACGCGTACTGGCTCGACATCGGAACGCCCGAGAAGTATCTCCAGGCCCACCACGACGCGCTGCGCGGCCTGGTCGGCCGGCCGCCAACTCCCGGAGCGCGCGAGCTCTCCGAAGGCATCTGGACCCAGGGCGACGCGACGATCGAGCCGGGCGCGACCGTGTTGTCGCCCGCGCTCCTCGGACCGGGCGCGCGGATCGAGTCGGGCGCGCGCGTGCGGGACTCCGTGTTGGGCGGTGGCGCGGTGGTCGAGCGCGGCGCTGTGCTCGAAGCCGCAGTGTTGCACGACGGCGCCCGCGTCTCACACGACAGCACCGTCGACCACGCGGTCGTCGGACGGCACACGGTCGTGAAACCCGACGTCGTGCTCAGCGCGCAGACCATCGTCGGCGCCGACGTCACCGTGGCGTCAGGCACCCGCATGGCGGCGGGACGGTTCCCTGCCGAGCGCGAGTAGCGTCCTCGTATGAAGGCGATGGTCACCGGTGGTGCCGGATTCATCGGTTCGACGCTCGTCGATCGCCTGCTCGCCGAGGGTTGGAACGTCGACGCGGTCGACGACCTGTCGACGGGCTCCCTCGGAAACCTGGCCACCGCGCGCTCCCAGCCCGACCGCCGGTTCTCGTTCCACCGCATCGACGTGTCGTCGCCGGGCGTCGTCGATCTCATCGCGCACCGCCGCCCCGATGTCGTGTTCCATCTGGCCGCGCAGGCCGACGTGCGCGTCTCGGTCGCGCGTCCGGTCTTCGACGCGACCGTCAACATCCTCGGCACGCTCAACGTCTGCGAGGGCGCGATCGGCGCCGGGGTCGGCAAGGTCGTGTTCGCCGCGTCCGGAGGCACGCTCTACGGCTCACCCGACGAGCTGCCGGTGCGGGAAGGGCAGCCCCAAACGCCCGAGTCTCCCTACGGCGTGGCCAAGAAGGCCGCCGGCGACTACCTCTACTACTACCGGCAGACGCGCGGGCTCGAGTACACCGCGCTCGCGATGGCCAACGTCTACGGCCCGCGCCAGGATCCCCACGGCGAAGCCGGTGTCGTCTCGATCTTTGCGGGCAACGTGCTCTCCCACGAACGGCCGGTGATCTTCGGCGACGGCTCGCAGACCCGCGACTTCGTCTACGTCGACGACGTCGTCGATGCGTTCGTGCGGGCGGTCGACAAGGGCGGCGGTCTGCTGATGAACATCGGCACCGGCGTCGAGACGAGCGTGCAGCAGCTCTTCGACGTGATGGCCAAGCTCGCCGGTTTCAAACAACACGCGCGCTACGAACCGCCGCGCACCGGCGAGGTGCAACGCAGCGCGCTCGATCCCAGCCGGGCCGGCATCCATCTCGGCTGGCAACCGTGGACGAACCTCGAAGAAGGGGTCGCCCGCACGCTCGAGCACTTCAAGGGCCAGATCGCCGGCGGGCGTTAGCCGTACGGCGTCAGGGTGC
>JBBQER010000053.1:0-28315 GCA_038320885.1 Acidimicrobiia bacterium | reverse complement strand
GACCTCTACGTCGTGCTCGATGCGCTCCCGCAGCCCGCGTTCATCGTCAGTATCGGCACCGACGAGGTGTTCCGGTTCGTGCACGCCAACCCCCGCTACCGCGCGTTGTTCGGCGTCGGGGTCGAGAGCCACCTCGGCGACGATCTGCGGGCCGTGCTCACCACCGACGTGCTCGTACCGCATGTCACCGCCTTCGCACGCGCGAGCGTCGACGGCGAATCGGTCTCGTTCGAAGTCATGTTGGAGAACGGCCGGCGCACGCTCAGCGTCGACGTCGTGCAGATGCCCGGGGACTGGGCCGACGAGCGTCGCCTGCTCGGCCTGGTGCACGACGTCTCCGAGCACAAGCGCATCGAGGCACTCCTCGCACACCGCGTCCGGCATGACCCGCTCACGGAGCTCCCGAACCGCGTGATGCTGCTCGAGCAGCTCACCGACGGGCTCGCAAGCGCGCAATCGCGCACGACGCCGCGCCGGGTCGGGCTCGTGCTCTTCGATCTCGACCACTTCAAGATCGTCAACGACAGCCTGGGTCTTTCTGCCGGTGACGAGCTGTTCGCCGTTGTCGCGCAACGCGTCGAACGCGTGCTGCGTGCGGGCGACACGGTCGCGCGCCTCGGCGGCGACGAGCTCGCGATAGTGTGCAACGACGCGCACGGGGAACGCGATGCAGTTTTCGTCGCCGAGCGCGTGCGATCCGTTCTGACCGAGCCGGTGATGCTCGAGTCGGGCGAGGTGTTCGTGACCGCCAGCATCGGCGTCGCGCTCTCGAACGGCGCCGACGACACACCCGAGCGCTTGCTGCGTGACGCGAACATCGCGATGTTCGCCGCCAAGAAGTTGGGTCGCGGCCGGATCGAGGTCTTCCAGGAAACGATGCGTGAGGTCGCGATCGAGCGGCTCGAGCTCGAGAGCGCGCTCCGGCGCGGGCTCGTGCACGACGAGTTCCGCGTCCACTACCAGCCCGTCATCCGGTTCGACTGCTCCGAGGTGATCGGCTTCGAGGCGCTGGTTCGTTGGGAGCACCCGGAGCGCGGACTGCTCACGCCCGACGACTTCCTCGCGGTCGCCGAAGAGACCGGGCTGATCGTGCCGATCGGTGCGTGGGTGTTGCGCGAGGCGTGCGAGCAGGCTGCGCGCTGGTCCGCGGAGTCCAACTACGACGTCCCGTTGGTCGTGTCGGTGAACGTGTCCGCCCGCCAGCTCGCCGACGACGATCTCGTGCCGACGGTGCGCGCGGCGCTCGCGAGCTCCGGTCTCGACCCGAGCCTGCTGGTGCTCGAGATCACCGAGACCACGCTCATGGCCGATCGTGATCGCGCGATCGACGTTCTGCGCCGGATCACCGAGCTGGGCGTGCACATCGGCATCGACGACTTCGGCACCGGCCAATCGTCGCTCGCCTACCTACGGGCGCTGCCGGTGCACTCACTCAAGATCGACAGCACGTTCGTCGACGGGTTGGGCCGCGACCCCGAAGGTGCGGCGATCGTCTCGGCGGTCGTGCACCTCGGCCACGCGCTCGGACTCTCGGTGACCGCAGAGGGTGTGGAGACAACCGGGCAACTCGAGGAGTTGCGCGCGCTCGGCTGCGATCTCGGGCAGGGCTTCTACTTCGCGTACCCGCAGCCCGGTCCGATCGTGCAGGCGCTGGTACGGCACCGCTTCCAGTGGCGCCAGCGCGCATCAGTCGCCTGAGCGCTCGTCGTTCCAGGCGCGCAGCATGCTCCACGCGTAGATGCCGGTGTCGTGACCGTCGTTCCAGCGGATCTGCATTCCCCACGCGCCGACCAGCTCGGCCGACTCGGCCCGGAGCGGTTCGGGTGCACCCGGCGTCGGCCACGCGTCGAGACCCTGCTCCCGCCGGCCCCGACACCCGGCGCACGGGCAGTTGAAGCGGAGCTCCTCCACGCCGAATCGGGTCGTGGTCCCGTCGGGCCACGCCAGTGTGAGTCCCACCTCCCGGTCGAGCTCGACCGAGATGGGTGATTCGGCCTCGGGGATGTCCATCGTCACCCCCTGAGTGTGCCGGGTCGGGGTCGCTCCGGTTGAATGGTGGCGATGGCGAAGCTTTCGGATGCCGAGATCACCGCCGGGCTGGCGGCGTTGCCCGACTGGACTCGCGAAGGTGACGAGATCGTCAAGACCTTCGATTGCGGGACGTTCCCCGGCGCGATCGCGTTCGTCGTCCGGATCGGCTTCTTCGCCGAGCGGTCCGATCACCATCCCGATCTCGACGTCCGTTGGAAGCGGGTTCGCGTCGCGCTCACCACGCACGATGCCGGCGGTTTGACCGCCAAGGATCTCGACCTCGCACGTGAGATCCAGGGGATCGGTCTCTGACGTGCCGCTCGGAATCGCGATCGGGATCGTCGTCGCGCTCATCGGGTTCCTGTTCTACGCGATCGCGCACGAGCGCGGCCCCGGCGCACCCGACGTCGCGATCGGCTACGAGCGGGCTTGGGACGAGCTCAACTTCGGACTGCTCTGGGATCTCTCCGGCGAAGAGTTGCGAGACGGCATGCGCCGCGATCAGTTCATCGCCGCCAAGCGCGAGGCGTACGCGAACGCGGCCGCGCGCGGCCGGCTGGCTGATCAGATCGAGATCGACACGTTCGTCGAAGGAAACCAGACCGCGCTCGTCGTGACCAAAGTCGCGGCCGAGGGCACGAGCGTGCGCAACGACGTGCTGCTGGAGAAGCGCGCCAATGGCTGGGCGGTCGTCGGCTACTCGCTGCGCCCGAGCTCCGCGAGCTCGTAACGCCGTGCGCCAGATGGCGGGCGTGCTCCTGACCGGCGGCGCGAGCCGGCGGATGGGTACCGACAAGGCGCGGCTCGTGGTGAACGGCGAGACGCTGGCGGCGCGCTCGGCGCGGGTGCTCGCGTCGGCGTGCGATCCGGTGGTCGAGGTCGGCCCGGGCGTGAGCGGGCTGCCCGCGGTGCGAGAGGAACCCGCGGGCGCGGGTCCGCTCGTCGCGTTGCTCGCCGGTGTCGGTGCCCTCGGTGAGCCGCGGTCGGTGATCCTGCTGGCCTGCGATCTGCCCTACGTCTCTGCCGAGTTGCTCCGGCTGCTCGTGGAGTGGCCGGGCTCGGGCACCGTCATCCCGGTGGTGAACGGACGGTTCCAGTACGCGTGCGCGCGTTACGGGCCGGCCGCGTTCGACGAGGCGCGCACATCGCTGCGTAACGGATTGACGGCGCTGCGAGGGATCGCCTCCGAGGGCGAGTACATCTCCGAAGCCGACTGGGGCGCCGTCGCCACCGCGCTCGAGTTCGCCGACGTCGACAGTCCCTCCGACCTGCGCCGCCTCGGTCTCTCGGACGCCTCGTAGCCCCCTCCTCGTAACATCGTGACCGTGCCCGTCCGCGATTCGCCCCTTCGCCGGCCCGTGACCGGTGCGCAGGTGCTGACGATCGCCGACGGCATCTCGACGCCCCGCCGGGACGAGCTCGCGACCGAGGAGCCGCTGGAGATCCGCGTACAGGGTCGCGGCCAGGAACCAGTGGCCTTCGCGGTGGCCATGCGCACTCCGGGCAACGACTTCGAGCTCGCCGCCGGCCTCTGCCGCACGGAAGGGATCGTCGACGGCGAAACCGACGTGGAGACCATCGCGTACTGCGTCGCAACCGAAACCGGGGAACGCCCGGAGCAGCAGTACAACATCGTGACCGTGCGCCTGCGGAAACCGGTTGCCGAAGATCTGCGCGCGCGTCGCTATCTCGCGAACTCGTCGTGCGGCATCTGCGGTAAGGCCGCGCTCGACGAGGTCGAGGTTCGCTGCGAGCCGGTGGGCGCGGGTCCGCGCGTCGCGGCGAGCACGGTGGGTGCGCTGCCCGAACGGCTGGAGGCGCACCAGCGCGTGTTCGAGCAGACCGGTGGCCTCCACGCGGCCGCCCGGTTCACCGCGGCCGGCGAGCTGGTCGCGGTGCGGGAAGACGTGGGTCGTCACAACGCGCTCGACAAGCTGATCGGGCAGGCGCTGCTCGCCGGGCAGCTGCCGCTGAGCGATCAGGTGCTGCTCGTGTCGGGCCGGCTCTCGTTCGAGCTCGTGCAGAAGGCGGCGGTCGCCGGGATTCCGGTGCTGTGCGCGGTGTCGGCCCCGTCGAGCCTCGCGGTCGCCGCGGCCGAGCGGTTCGGTCAGACCGTCGTCGGCTTCCTGCGCGGCACGCGGTTCAATGTGTACACGCACGCCGATCGCATCGATCTCACCGCATGATGACCGGATGAGGCGCGGGCGGAACCGACGCAACCTCGTTCACAGCGGCGGGGGACTGCGGCGCGATCTCTGGGTCGGTTGGAAGCCCAACGGGATCGGTGAGCAGAAGCCGCATCACTACCGCGGCATGGCGAAGACGGTTTGGGAGAACCGCCGCAACCTTCCCTGGGCGTTCCGCATTCTCCGCAAAGGCGTGTGCGACGGCTGCGCGCTCGGTGTTGCCGGATTCCACGACTGGACGATCACCGGCGTGCACCTCTGCTCGACCCGCCTCGATCTCCTCCAGGTCAACACCGCGACCGCGATGGCCGACGACGCCCTCGCCGACGTCGACGCGCTCGCGCGGAGCAACGGCCGCGAGCTGCGGGCGTTGGGTCGCCTCGCGCACCCGATGGTTCGGCGCGCCGGCGAGCCGGGCTTCACGCGGATCTCGTGGGAATCCGCGCTCGACCTCGTGTCGTCACGCATCCGAGCGACGACGCCCGACCGGGTGGGTGTCTACCTGACCGCGCGCGGCATCACCAACGAGGTGTACTACGTCGCACAGAAGGCGGCGCGCGCGATCGGCACGAACAACGTCGACAACGCCGCTCGCGTGTGTCACGCGCCGTCGACGACCGCGCTCAAGGCGACGATCGGCGTCGCGGCCACCACCTGCTCCTATCGAGATGTGATCGACAGCGACCTGATTGTGCTGTTCGGCTCCGACGTCGCGAACGGCCAGCCCGTGTTCATGAAGTACCTGTACCTGGCGAAGAAGCGGGGCGCGAAGATCGCTGTGGTCAATCCGTTGCGGGAGCCGGGGCTCGAGCGCTACTGGGTGCCGTCGAGCGTCGAGAGCGCGATGTTCGGCACCAGGATCACCGACGAATTCTTTCCCGTGCACACCGGCGGTGACATCGCGTTCGTCAACGGCGTGCTGAAACACCTGCTGGCGTCCGGTGGGATCGACCGGGAGTTCGTGACCGATCACACCGTCGGCTTCGCCGGCCTGCTCGAAGAGCTCGAACGGGAGTCGCTCGACGATCTCGCGCTCGCTTCCGGCGCGACCGTCGACGACATGGCCCGGTTTGCACGCATGTACGCATCGGCATCGCGCGCGGTGATCGTGTGGTCGATGGGGATCACCCAACACGAGCACGGCGTCGAGAACGTGCAGGCCATCGTCAACCTTGGGCTCGCGCGCGGCAACGTCGGTCGCGCGAGAGCGGGGTTGATGCCGATCCGCGGGCACTCCGGCGTGCAGGGCGGCGCGGAGATGGGTTGCTACACGACGGCGTTTCCCGGTGGCGTGGCGATCGACGAGGATTCGGCCGGCGCGCTCGGCGAGCAATGGGGCTTTCCGGTACCGAGCACGCCCGGGCTCACGGCGGCCGAGATGGTCGACGCGGCGCGCGCGGGTGAGCTCGACGTGCTCTGGTCGAGCGGCGGGAACTTCCTCGACGTGCTGCCCGCGCCCGATGTCACGCGCCGCGCGTTGGCGCAGACGCCGCTCCGCGTGCATCAGGACATTCTCGTGACCCACCAGATGTTCGTCGAGCCCGGCGAGACCGTGGTGTTGTTGCCGGCCGCGACCCGATACGAGCAGGTGGGTGGCGGCACGTCGACCACCACCGAGCGGCGCGTCGCCTTCAGCCCGGAGATCCCCGGCCCGCGCGTCGGTGAGGCCCGTTCCGAGTGGCAGATCTTCGCCGACGTCGCCCGCCGGGTGCGCCCCGAGATCGCCGAGCGATTCGGCTGCGAGACCGCCGACGCGATCCGCGGCGAGATCGCGCGTGTGGTTCCCGCGTACGCGGGCATCGAGCATCTGCACGAGACCGGCGACGCGATCCAGGTCGGGGGCGAGCGGCTGTGCGAGGGCGGCAACTTCCCGACTCCCGACGGCAAAGCGCACTTCACCGCGGTCGCGCCGCCGCCGAGCACGGTTCCCGATGGCAAGTTCGTGCTCTCGACCCGCCGGGGCAAGCAGTTCAACTCGATGGTGTGGCAGGAACGCGACCCGCTCACGGGCGCCGGGCGCGATGCGCTCTTCCTGTCCGACGCCGACGCGGGCACGCTCGGCGTCACCAGCGGCGATGCGGTGCTCGTTCGCAGCGACTACGGCGAGATGCACGCGCGGGTGCACCTGGCGCCCATCCGCCCGGGCAACGTGCAGGCGTTCTTCCCCGAGGCGAACCGGTTGCTCTCGCCGACGCGCCACGAGCCGCTCTCTCGGGTGCCCGACTACAACGCCGTCGTCGAGGTGGTACCCGTCCGATGACACCCGAGTCGCTCCTCGATTGCTTCGACGAAGCCGCGCAGGCTGTTCGTGACGCGCTGGCTCCGATCGACGCGGAGTTTCGACGGGCGCGCACGAACGTCACTGGTCAGTACGCGATCGACCTGCTCGCCGACGATGCGGCAATCGAGGTGCTCGGGAAGTTGCCGGTGCGCATCGTCAGTGAAGAATCGGGTGTGCACGAACGAGACGGCGCCGCGATCACCGTGGTGCTCGACCCGGTCGACGGCTCGACCAACTGCTCGCGCGGCATCTCGTACTGGGCCATCTCGATCTGCGCGCTCGATGCCGACGGCGCCCTCGCCGCGCTCGTGGTGAATCAGGCGACCGGTTCGCGCACGACGGCGATCCGCGGCGCGGGCGCTCGCCGCGACGGCATCGTGCTGCGAGCTTCGAATGTGACGCGCATCGAAGACTCGGTCGTCGCGCTCGCGGGTTTCCCGGCCGCGGAGCTCGCGTGGAAGCAGTTCCGAGCGCTCGGGTGCGCGTCGTTGTCGTTGTGCGACGTGGCCGCGGGCGGGATCGACGGCTATCTCGACACCGCGGCGTTCCACGCGCCGTGGGACTATCTCGGCGGCTACCTCGCGTGCGTCGAAGCCGGTGCCGTGGTGCGCGAGGCGAACGGAGACGAGCTCGTGACCGACGACCCCAACGCGCGTCGGCAAGTCGTCGCCGCCGCGACCGACTCCCTCGCGGATGCGCTGATGGGCCGGTCATGACCGCGCTCGATCTCGACGCGCTCCTCGTCGCGGCCGATCGTGCGGCACGCGTCGGCGGCGAGATCGTGCGCGCGAACTTCGGCGCGCCGCCCGACGTCCGCGAGAAGGCGCCGGGCGACTGGGTCACCGCGGCCGACGTCGCCAGCGAGAACGCGGTACGCGCCGTGCTCGAACGCGAGACCGGTCTCCCGGTGTTCGGCGAAGAAGAAGGCGGCGAGCGGGCCGATACCGGTTGGCTGGTCGACCCGCTCGACGGCACGTCGAACTTCGTGCACGGTCTGGAAGCCGTCGGAGTTTCCGTCGGTCTCGTGGCCGGCGGCGAGCCCGTGGTCGGCGTCGTGCACGCGCCGCTACTCGACCGCACCTACGCGGCGCGCAAGGGCGGGGGAGCGTTCCGCGACGAACGGCGCCTGCACGTGAGCGGCCGCTCGCCGGAGCGGGCGATCGTCGCGACCGGGTTCCCGTTCCGGCGCAAGGACCTCCTGGATCGCTACGAGCCCGCGTTCGGCACCGCGATCCATACGTTCGAGGACCTGCGCCGGGTCGGTGGGGCCAGCCTCGACCTGTGCTGGACCGCGGAGGGCGTGTTCGACGGGTACTTCGAGCTGGCCCTCGGCCCGTGGGACGTGGCGGCGGGCGCCATCATCGTGCGGGAGGCGGGCGGGATCGTCACCGACTGGGAGGGCGACGGCGCGGCGTGGCTGACCTCGGGGAACATCCTGGCCGGCCCACCTCAGGTCCACGGTGTCCTCGCCCGGATCGCATCCGGCGCATGACCATCAGAACGGCGGAAAATCCGCCGATAGAAGGCGGTGGCTGACTATCGTCGGCATGTCGCAACGAGGCGGCGAAGCAATCGGGAAATTAAATCAGTTGACCCGGATATCGATCGCGTGATCGGATACCCGGGCTCAGAAATCTCCATCGGGAGCACTTACCAAGTGAAGGCGCAGTTCGAGATGACGACCCACACGTACGCAACCCAGGCCAATGCACCGGCCGGGGTGGCGCGCGCGCGTGTCGCCAACCTTGGCTCGTGCCCGGCCGTGACGGCCCCGTGGTCGCCGATTTTCGGTATGGCTACGGCGACCAAGCACGGTCGACCCCGACGGACCCCGGTGTCCCCCACGTAGCGCTTGCGCTACAAGGAAATCACCAGGCCGTCGGGGCAACCCGGCGGCCTTCTTGTTTGTACGGCAAGTTCGGACGGACGGCCCTGGAACCCAAGGAACAGACATCAGCCCGAAGAGTGAAGAAAACCAGGGGAGTGAGCGGCGATGTTCGCCATCCAGGCAATCGAAGAGACCGAGACCATCCGAGAACCCGTCTGGCAGGACCTGGCGCGGTGCAACGACGGCAGCGGGTCGATGACGGAGCTGTTCTTCTCCGAGCAGCTCGATGACATCGCCGCGGCCAAGGTGTTCTGCGCCGGTTGCCCGGTCAGGGACAACTGCCTCGACGCGGCACTGACGAGGCGCGAGCCGTGGGGAGTGTGGGGCGGCGAGCTGTTCGTGCACGGCAAGGTGGTCGCACAGAAGCGCAAGCGCGGCCGCCCGCCCAAGGTACGTCCGGAGCTCGAGGAGCAAGAGGCGCAGAGCGCCTGAGCTCCCGGGCTTCCCGGGCGATCTCCTGCCGCGACACACGGGCCGGGACAACGAACGTGAGCTGCTTCTCCCCCCGCAGCTCACAAGCGAGTCCCGGTCCGGCCGGCAGGTGATGACACCGGTTCCGGCGCCGTTGCGTGTATTCCCCCGTCCACGCAACGGCGTCGAACCGGGATCTCTCGGAGCTGGGAGACTGAGCCCGTGGAAGTGGTGGGGCTGTTCCTCGTCTTCGGTGTCGTGGCCGCGCTCGTCGCATACTTCGGCTACCAAGCCCGGCAGCGGCGAATCCGGTCGGTCGCGGCGCTCGCGCAGCGCACGGGGTTCACCTTCACGCGCGACGACGTCGACCGCATCGTGGATATGCCGTTCAAGTTGTTCGGCGAGGGCGACGGCCGGAAGGTCGAGCTCGTCATGTCGGGCACGCACAACGGGCTTCCGATGCGAATGTTCGACTACTGGTACTACGACGAGTCGTCCGACGGTCGCGGCAGCCGCTCACGTTCGTACCATCGCTTCACCTGCGCGCTGGTTACGTTGCCGGTGGCGTGTCCTCCGTTGCGATTGACGCACGAGGACCTCCTGACCCGAATCGGCAGTCACCTCGGTCTGCACGACGTCGAGTTCGAGTACGAAGACTTCAACCGCCGCTTTCGCGTGAAGTGCAACGAGCAGAAGTTCGCCTTCGCGATGTTCGATGGCCAGATGATGCAGTGGCTGCTCGACGCCGACACGTTCGACACCGTCGAGGCGGTCGGGGCATGGGTGCTGCTCGCGACCGACAAGCTCGAGCCCGCCCGTTGGCTCGACCTCGGTGCGTGGCTCGATCAGTTCCATGCACGGGTGCCGGCGGTCGTCTACACCACGTATCCGCCCACGTAGATCGGTACGATCGCACCGTGGAAGGGCCGATTCTCGTCGCGGCGGCGATCGCGGTGTTCCTCGTCGCGGTGTTGCTCCTCGTCTACAACCGGTTCGTGCGCCTGCGGAACCTGGTCGACGAGTCTTGGCACGACATCGGCGCCGAGCTGCAGCGGCGGTACGACCTGATCCCCAATCTCGTGAGCACGGTGAAGGGGTATGCCGCGCACGAACGCGAGGTCTTCAACTCGGTCACGTCACTCCGTCTCGACGCGATGGCTTCGCCGCGTCCACCAGACGCGCAAGCGCCGCGCGAAGTCGCGCTCGGCCGTGGTGTCGCGCAGCTCCTGGCGATCGCCGAGCGGTATCCCGAGCTGAAGGCCGGCGAGCAGTTCCTCTCGCTGCAGCGCGCGCTGGTCGATGCCGAAGATCGCATCCAGGTCGCCCGTCGTATCTATAACGCGAATGTTCGCTCGTACGACACGTTGGTGCAGAGCTTCCCGGCGCTGATCATGGCCCGCTCGTTCGACTTCGAGCTGCGGCCCTACTTCGAGGTCGAAGCGGCCGTTCGTGACGCGGGCCCGCCGGCAGTCGATCTCTCGCGCTGACACGGCTCCGTGATCCCTCGCCGGGCGACGTACGTGAAGGTGGTGGCAGCCATCTCGGCGATCGTCGTCGTGATCGTCGGGCTCGATGCGTTCTCGGGTCACCCGCGCCGCGCTTCTGCCGTCCCGGTTCCGGCGGATGGCGCGCTGTGGGGCATCTACCGTTCTCCGAGCGTAGGTGTTGGTAGTTTCACGCTGGAAGGACGCGAACAAGCCATCGAAGATGCGGAACGCATACTCGGAAGGAAGTTCGACTACGACCGGCAGTTCTACAAGTGGGGTGATGATCCGTTCGCGGCCGATCCGACACCGAACGGATATCTCAAGTGGTCGTCGACGGTCGGCGGTCACATCATGGACATCAATCTCGTCGCCGCCGATCGTCAGGGTGGCTTCACGCGTTGGGCCGATATCGCCGACGGATCGCAAGACAGGTACCTCAATCGGCTGGCGGTCCACAGCAAGGCGTGGGGAAAGCGCGCCTTCTTCACCTTCCAGCACGAACCCGAAGCTCTGATCTGCCCGGACGACGTGCCGTGTCCACGATCCACGCGGTACTACGGCACGACCGCCGACTACAAGGCCGCGTGGCGACACCTCGTCGGAGTGTTTCGGGCCCAGGGCGTCAAGAACCTGGCATACGTCTGGCAAACCGGCACGTACCGGTGGAGTCGCCCGACCGACTACCGCTACGGACCCAGGAACTATCCGGGTGCAAGTGTGATCGACTGGATCGCGGTGGATCCCTTCAACGCCGACACGTCGCGTTGGCAGAGCCTTCGCACCCTGATCCAGCCGTGGTACGAGTGGGCTGGTGCGCAAGACAAGCCGCTGATGATCGGCGCGTTCGGCTCGGTGGAACTTCCCGGCCATCCCGACGGGCGAGCGGCTTGGTTCAAACGGGCCGCGGCGGATTTGAAACAACGCTTTCGCAAGGTGAAGGCGCTCATGTACTTCGACCACAATCCGAACCGCATGCCGAACGACGACTGGCGCCTCTTCGACCGGAACTCGGCATCGCTCTCCGCGTACAAGGCGTGGGGGCTCGAGCACTACTTCAACACGAGAGACTGCACCGTCAGTGCGTGCCGCGGCTGACGCAGGCACCGATCGCCGCGGTCGATCTCGCGCGCTGAACCAGCGGATGTTCCGTCTACCGGCGCGGATACGGCACGGGGAAGTCGTCGCTTCCGGGCCAGACCGTGATGAGGCTCATGCGACCGTCGTCGGCGACCTCGCAGAAGTCGGTGCCGGGCCCGACGGTGCCGTCGGGCAACTTCCAGACGAAGCTGTAGCGAAAGAACCCGTGGAACTTCTCGATGGGCGTCACGACTTCGACCGACACCCCGCCACCCGAACGCCCCCGCCGATCCGCGACGCTGGTCTCCGGCGCGTCCGCGGGCGCGTCGGCGGACATGGAGTTGATGTTCTGCCCGATCATGTCGGAGACGGCCTCGAGCCCGTGCAGCCGACCGAGCCTCGGGTCCATGAACACGATGTCCTCGGTGCAGCAGCGGCGAAGTACCTCGACCCGGCGCTTCGCATCACGCTCGAACCACGCTTCGCCGTAGATCACGAGACACTCTTCCGGCGTCATGTATCGACCTCCTCAGCCAGAACACCTCCACGTTCTACAAGGTCGATGTGCCGTGCTGCTTGGTTTTGTGCGCACTGAACATTCGGTGGCCCGTACTGGGGCGTCGCCTACGCTGACCGCAACGCAAGGGCGTTTAGCTCAGCTGGTAGAGCACCTGCCTTACAAGCAGGGGGTCGGCGGTTCGAGCCCGCCAGCGCCCACGGTGGTTCGCCGACGTTCGGAATCGGACGTCGGCTGCGAAGCGCGGGACGCCATCTCGCGTTTATCGCGCGGTTCACGAGACACGTCTGATGAGCTCACGGTATCTCCAAGCGTCCGGGCGGAGGGTCGGTGCTCCTGCGTGATACGCCGGGAGTCATCTGCCGGGCGAAGTTCGTCTGCGTCCCTTTTCCGAGAGCCCTTCTCGGTGTCGCGGCTCGCGAGATCGACGGCATCAGCCCACTGCCAAAGTCTGCTCATTGAACCGTCCCTTGTTCCTGCAGAGCCTTCAATAAACCCCGGGGATTCGGGTGGATCGCTATTTGTCGCGGATTAGGCGACGGTGTGAAATCGACGTGAAAGTGACCTTGGATACTGTGACTTTCTCATGACTGCGTCGATCTTTGAATCGCCCTGGGAAAGTTGGACGCTCCGTGACCTTGGAGACGAGTAGCGCATCGGGGCGGTATCGCCGCAGGTCGCGGACAACTGTGGACAGACCGTGAGGTTGTCCACTCGAAAGACACAGGATTGTCCTCTTCATATCCACAACAGTCGAGGCGCACACTCGCAGATGTGAGGTGACGATTCCGGGCGCTGCCAGGACGGCGAGAGCGCATAATCACAGCACGGAGGTAGCGAGGTCGCAGGAAGCTGGCTGCAGTGTCCAGACAGTGGCACGGAACTCGCTCAACGGTGAACGTCGACGAGATCGAGGCCCGCGTGAAGGAACTCACCGCGGACCGTGACATGTGGAAAGCCGTCGCCGACGCACTTTTGCGTCGGTGCTTGCAGGAAGCTCCGACCACCCGTCATGCGCTCGCCGTCTTCGCGGAGATTCGCGGCGTGCGGGCCAACGTCGAGCCCACGGTGCAGACTGCAACCGAGGTGGACCTGCGCGAACCGTGAGGCCGGCGCGTGCGGACCGCGGGCGTGGGAAAGCACATTTCAACGCGCGGCCGTTCCGCTCAACGCAATACTTCGGATGTCCGCTCGACGGGCCTCTGGCTTTCGGGCCCTCTGCCGCTCGACGCGGGCCTCCCACTCACCGCCCGGGCCGCGACTCTGAATGCCGCGGATTCGTCCCCAGCTCCACCTATGCTCCGGCCACGATCAGGCGAACTGATACACGGGTCGTGCACAGTGGCTACCCGGCGAAGGTGCCACTGGTCTGTTTTCTTGCGCTCGTGAGCGCCGCGATCGGACTTGGTGTCGGCGGAGCACTCCTCGTCGGGGCGGGAGGCATGGGTGCCGTGCTGGGTCTCGGCATTCGCGGGCCGATCGCCCGACGAGCCAATATCCGGGGAGGCGTCCGAGCTGTCGAGGACTATCTGCGCGAGCGCGCTTTGTAGTAGCTTCCCAGCGCGCGCAATCGGTCACCCGCCCCAGACCCCGGCGTTCCGGTAATGACGGTGATTTCTCCGTCCGGGCGGTCCCCGGTAAGAGGGATCGGTCGGGGAGCGAGTCGTTGTTGCGAGTCATCGGGGAATGGGAGCGTTCGCCGAACGTTCGGAGACTCTCCAAAGCGCTAATTGACGCAACTGCTTTGGCAGTCGGTTTCATTGCCGCGGGGATGGGTCGCTTCGACTTCCATGTGAGCGCCATTGCGTGGAGCGCACTCCTGATGCTCGCCGCGCTTGCCGCGATCTGCCAGGGCCTTGCGGGCGTTGCGTTCGGCTTGTACGTCGGACGTTGCGGCTACGGCACCTTCGACGAGATCGCAGTGCTTGCGCGCGCGGTTGCGTTCACGACAACCTTCGCGTTCGTCGTCGACGTCGCGGCTCCCGGACCACGAATGGCACCTTTGAGCGTGCCTGTCCTCGGGGGTGTGATCGGATTCCTCATCATGGGTGCGGTCAGGTTTGCGCGCTGTCTTTGGGTCGACCGACTGAAAGGCCGCCCGCGCAGCCACTCCGTCCCGCTTCTGATCTTTGGCGCCGGCGACGGTGGCATCGAGGTCATCAGAGCAATCCTGCACGATCAATCCGCGACCTACGTCCCGGTCGCCCTCCTCGATGACGATCCCGCCAAGCGCAACCTCCGGCTGATGGGTGTTCGGGTCGCGGGCAACCGGCACCGGATGGCAGAGGTCGCGGCCCGTTACGACGCCGACACGCTGTTGCTCGCGGCGCCGAGCATGTCCGGTGAAATCGTCGCGGCGCTCAGCGAGCTGGCGAACGAATGCGGTCTCCGAGTGCTTGTGCTGCCGCCCGTGAGCCAGCTGTTCGGCGCCGTCGGGGTCGATGACATCCGCGACATCGAGATCAGCGACCTGCTCGGCCGGCACCAGATCGAGACCGATCTCCACGCGATCGCCGGCTACCTGAGCGGTCGGCGGGTGCTCGTGACCGGTGCGGGTGGATCGATCGGTTCGGAGTTGTGTCGCCAGATCAAGCCGCTTTGCCCGGCCGCGCTCTTCATGCTCGACCGCGACGAGTCCGGCTTACACGCACTCCAGTTGTCAATCGACGGCCATGGGCTGCTCGACAGTCCCAATCTGGTCCTGGCCGACATCCGAGACCGCGATCGCCTCGATCGCGTCTTTGCCGACTGTCGGCCCGACGTGGTGTTCCACGCGGCGGCCCTCAAACATCTCCCGCTGCTCGAACAAGCACCCGGCGAAGCAGTGACCAGCAACGTCTGGGGCACCCTCAGCGTGCTCGAGGCGGCAGCCGCAGTCGACGTCGAGCGGTTCGTGAACATCTCGACCGACAAGGCCGCCGACCCGGTCAGCGTGCTCGGATACTCGAAGCGGATCGCCGAACGACTCACGGCGAACTTGGCGGCGGAGACATCCGGAACCTACGTCAGCGTACGGTTCGGGAACGTCCTCGGCAGCAGCGGCTCGGTGCTCAGCGCATTCCAAACCCAGGTAGGCGTCGGCGGCCCCATCACGGTCACGGACGCGGAGGTCACCCGGTACTTCATGACGGTGGAGGAAGCCGCGCAACTCGTTATCCAGGCCGCCGCCATCGGTCGATCAGGCGAAGCCCTCGCGCTCGACATGGGCTCGCCGGTCAAGATTGCCGACGTCGCCCGACGCTTGGCGCAGAGCGCTCCCCGCCCGGTCGACATCGTGTACACCGGCCTCCGGCCCGGCGAGAAGCTGCACGAAGTTCTCTTCGGGAGTACCGAGGAGGACGTGCGCCCCTTCCACCCGCTCATCTCCCACGTCGTTGTCCCTCCGATCGACGCCAGCCTCGTTTCCGCGCTCGATCCGTCGGCCGACGCAGTCGAGATCCGCGCGACGCTCGCCGCTCTGTGTCGAGTGGGGTTGTCCGAGCGGACCAATGTCTCTGCATCGGGATGAACTGGGCAACATCCGACTCATCGCGCACCAGGAGGTGCTCCACGGTTCGCCCCGGTGAACTTCTCGGCTCGCTGTTGTCGGTGGTGGTGGGTGCGTGTTGATCGAGCGAACGGTGGGTGGGTGTTCGTTGTAATACTCGACGTATTTCGTCGAGCACGCGTCGCAGATGTCCTTGGCTGAGGACAAGGATCCCGTCCAAACATTCGCGGCAGACGGTACCGATCCAACGTTCGGGCGTATGAGTTCGATGGTGACCCGTGCACCACCTGCGTTTCGAATGGTGACCGCCCAGACTGGGTGCGGATTGTTCTCGATCGGTGCGTCGCTGCGTCCGTCGAGTGGCACGGTGATGACGGCCGAGGAGTAGTCGGTCCACCCTCGTTGCATATCGACGTGGACGTCGGGGGCAGATCGGCGAAGGAATCTCGCCGGTTACCCATGCGTAGTAGGCGGCGACGGCGACAAGTACGCCCGTGCCCAAGAGGCCGACTGCGGCAGCTGACCCCTGGATGCAAGAGTGTACTTTGACATCGCAGAATGCAAGAGTACATTCTTGCGTATGGCGAGGAAGAAGAAGTCCGATCCGATCGAGATCGTCAGCCCGGCCGCGATGCGCGCCCTGGCGCATCCGCTCAAGTGGACGCTGATGGACGCCTTGTTGGTGGAGGGCCAGGCCACGTCCACCCGGTGCGCCGAGCTGACCGGCGAGAGCCAGGCGAACTGTTCGTTTCATCTCCGCCAGCTCGCCCGCTACGGCTTGGTGGAGGAGGCACCAACCAACTCGAAGAAGGAACGTCCGTGGCGGCTGACCACGACCGACCAGTCGTGGTCGACGATCCAGCCCGATGAGACCCGGACACGAGCTGTCGCCGAGCTCGAGCGAGTGTTTGTCGAGCACGAGATGGCCAAGCTGATGCGATGGGAGCGCACTGCTGCCACCTATCCGGAGAAGTGGCGGGTGGCGGCGTTGCGTTCGGCCGCCCAGACCTGGCTGACCGCCGCGGAGCTCGCCGACCTCGGGGGGCAGATCACCGAGCTGCTCCGGGCGTACCGTGATCGGCTGACTGACCCGACCAAGCGACCCGCCGAGTCGCGGCCGGTGCGGTTGCTCGCCGTCGGCTACCCGTTGCCCGAAGACCCGGCGTAGCTCGTGAGCGCGCTGGGCGATCGGCGGTTCCGCCGGTTCCTGGTCGGGAACTCGCTGTCGAGCTTCGGTGACAGCGCGCTGTACCTGACGTTGGGCATTTGGGCGAAGGACCTGACGGGCAGCAACGCCGCGGCCGGCGGGATCTTTCTCGCACAAGGGCTGGCGGCCCTGTCGGCTCCCTTCGCCGGCCACCTGGCCGACCGGGTCCCGCGCCGGCGCTTGCTGATCGTGACCAACGCGACGACGGCGCTCGTCGTGCTCGCGCTGCTGGCCGTTCATTCAGCCGCCCAGATCTGGATCATGTACGTCGTTGCAGTTGCCTATGGGACGGCGTTCGGCATTCTCGCCGCCGCGGGCGCGGGCCTGATCAAGGACCTGGTATCGGACGGAGATCTTGCCGGTGCCAATGCGGCATTGACGACGCTCGGCCAGGGGCTTCGTATTGCTTCTCCGCTGGTGGGTGCCGCGCTCTACGCCGGGTTCGGCGGTGGTGCGGTCGCGATCCTCGACTCGGTGACGTTCCTCGCCGCGATCGGCGCGCTGATGACGATCCGCGTGTCGGAGACACCCGCGCGTCCAGAACGCGAGGTTCCCGTGCGAGTCCAGTTTCTTGCGGGCGCGGCCCACGTGCGGCGGACGCCGCTCCTGCGCCAAGTCGTCATGGCGTCGGTCACGGCGATGCTGGTCCTCGGCTTCTACGAGTCGCTCACCTTCGCGGTCCTCGACGCGCTTCACCGCCCGCCATCGTTCTTCGGGGTGCTGATGAGCGTCCAAGCGGCGGGGTCGATTGCAGGAGGACTGCTGTGTGCACGGATGATCCGACGCTACGACGAGACGCACGTCCTCGGTCTCGCTCTCCTCGTGTGGGCATTCGCGAGTCTTGTGTACAGCGTCCCAGCGATGTTCGCGGTCCTGGTGGCGCTCGTGGCCTTCGGGATCGCGGTGCCGCTCTACGCAGTCTCGGTCGCCACCGCGACGCAGCGGTACACGCCACCGTGGCTACAAGGACGGGTGAACGCGACTGTCGGCATGGCGACGAGGCTGGCGCAAACGATGTCGATCGGTGTTGGTGCCGTTCTCGTCGACCGAGTCGGGTACCGGCCGCTTCTGTTCACGATCACGGTGGTGGTCACGACAGCAGCGCTGCCGATCGTGCTCCGTGGTCGGGTGCGGCTCACTCATCGCAGCGCCACGCACGCGTCGTGACTGCAGTTGGGGGCAGCAGCAATGAATGACTCTGCGATCTCGCTCGATGCCTCCGATCTTGCGAACGCGATCGAGGCACATCATCCTGATCCGTTTCAGGCTGTGAGCAGGACCATCCTGCGTCGAGAGGCTGCACGCGTCGACGCGCTCGGCTTGCACGATCGAAGCCTCCTGATTGTGGAGCTGATGCGCATGCTGGCCCTGCTGGGGCCGCGCAACGGGCACTCCGTTATCTTTCCCCTCGACGACCATCCGACCGCCCGCCGCGCGTACCCCCTCTGGTTGTCCGAGTTCGAAGACGGCATCTTCGTCGTCGGTTCCGCGCGGCACGATCTTGTCGGCGCCGAGCTCGTCGGGATCGGCGGCTCCGACGTCGGCGACATCCTCCCAGCCGTGACGCCACTGGTTGCTCATGACAACGAGTGGACGATCCGCGCGCGACGACCCGCGTTCCTTGTGGATGCTTTCGTGCTGCGCGGGCTCGGCGTGATCGACGATGTCGGGCGCACGAACTTTCGGCTGCGCGCTCCGGATGGCTCCGTTGTGCATGCCAGGTTCGAGGCGATGGCGGTGGGTGACTATCTCGCCCAAGTTGCGAGCCCCGGCTGGTCGTCTCAGCCGCAGCCTGCGCACCTGCGCCGCCGGAACGAGTGGCACTGGGTCGACCGCACGTCCGACGGCCGAGCCATCCACATCGGCTACAACGTGACGCTCGGCGACATCGCTGGGTTCGCTCAGGAGGTCGCCGCGCTCGCTGCCGAGCCAGGAACGCGACTTGTCGTGCTCGACCTTCGCCTCAACGGCGGCGGCGACAATCGCACCTACGGTCCGCTCCTGGAATCGCTGAAACGGCTCGGAACCGACAAGCGCATCGCCGTGCTGATCTCACGCGCGACCTTCTCGGCGGCGATGCAGTTCGTCATCGACCTCGAGCAGCAGACGGCCGCTGTCTTCGTTGGTGAGCCGACCGGTGGGAGCCCGAACCACTTCGGCGACGCGACCCTGTTCCAACTCACGAATAGCGGGCTCAACGCCCATGTCGCGACCATCGCGTGGACGACCGCAGGCAAGGACGACAAGCGCCTCACGCGCGAGCCCGACATCTTGGTCACGTACGAGTCTGGGCCCTTCTTCTCGGGTGAGGACCCGACGCTGATCACAGCGTTGGCGGAAGTCCCCTGAAGTTGCCGCCGCAACTCGGAAGGCGCGATCTCGGACACGCGCTCATGAATGTCCCGACTGACGCAGCGCCGGCGAGCAGCCCGACTCACAAGTGCCGGTTAGCAATCGAGCAGTAGTGCGCGCCGGCGTAGCTCGTAGAGCCCGTCGAATATGCGGCCGCCGAGGTGGACGATCTCGTCGTCCGGGCAAACGAGCGAGAGGCCGCGCATTGTCGTGTCCAAGCCCGGGGCCTCGGGTGCATCGAAGCGGTCGTCCTCGAGGTCGGCTTGGTGAACGATGCGCGCAATGTCCCACAGGACGGGGTCGTCGAGGTGGTAGTCACGCAGGATCGTTTCGTAGGTGCAGTCGTCGCCGCGGTGGGAGAGTGTCACGCCGCGCATGTCGAAGGGCGTCGCGTCGTCGGGGACGTCGTCGGGGTCGTCGACGAAGACGAACTCGGCGCTCGGATCGACAAAGCGTGCTATGAGCCATGCGCTCGCGGCTCGATCGATGTGGCATCCGGATCGCGTCGCCCATCTCATCTCGATTTCGCCTTCGTCTTCGTTGTCTCGTCCTGCGCCGCCGCGAGCCCGGCGATCGCGGCGGCGGCGCGCTCGTATCCATGCTTTGGGAAGTGATCTCGTTGTTTGATGCGTTCGAGATCGCGTCGCAGCCGCGCGACGGTTCGCATGCGAATGCTCTCACTCTGTTGTAGGGATTCACGGGCTACGTCGGCGAGTGCGTCGTAGTCGGCGTCGATCTCGGCGGTCATCTGAGCGGCGAGTTGGCGTTCCTGTGCTTTGGTTGCCGGGCGCGCGATCCAGAGGTTGGCTTCCCCTCCTGCGACGGTGATCTCGTCAGCGATCCACTCGAGGCGTTCCTTGCTCCGCGCGTCGAGGGGGAGTCCGACGAGGCCGTCAAGGAGTTGGGTGGCGCCGAGGCGGCGGAGCTTTCGCCACACCGCGATGCGTGGTGTCGACGGCTCGCGGGGAATTCGATACGCGAGCAGTACCCATTCCTTCGTCACTGCCACCGGCCGAGAATACCGATCAGCTGGCGGTATTGCAACCGTGGTTACATCTGCTTAGGATGTAACCGTGGTTACAATCCGATGTTGGAGGCTGTCGTGAACTTTCTCGTGTCCGTCTCAGTCGTGGCTGCGGTCTACCTGGCCATGTTCGTCATCGAGCGCGCGCCGCGCTTGCGTTTCCGGGCGCTGCCGTTCCGGCGTCCGTACCTGACCACCGACATTGCTTGGTACGGCGTAGCGGTGTCGATCACCGCGGTCTCGGTTTTCGTACTGCGACCGCAGATCTCGAAGCTCGAGATCGAGCCGATCGCCAGGCGCGTCATTGCCCTCCCGACTGCGGCTCGGTTCGTCGTGGCGTTCCTCGTGTTCGATTTCATCTCCTACGCCGTTCACCGAGGACTCCACCGGTCGAACCTGCTTTGGAACTTCCACAAGGTCCACCACTCGAGTCTCCAGCTCGACGGCCTCGCGCAAACGCGTGCGCACATGTTTGAAAACCTGCTGCGCTTCGTTCCGGGCCAGATCGCGATGTTCCTCATCGGAGTGCCCATCGCCCAGGTCGCTCCCACGGTCGCGTTCGCTGCCATCTACGGCGTGTTCGACCATTGCAATCTCGGGATCGACCTTCGCTGGGCGGAGCCCGTGTTCGTCACACCGCGAGTCCACCGGCGTCACCATGTTCCGGAGACGACGAACAGGAACTTCGGAGCAAGTCTCACCATTTGGGACCGCGTCTTCGGCACGTTCGTAAGTCGAGACACCGCTGAGAGCGATCGATTCGGCGTGCCGGGCGAGGTCGACAGCTACCCGCAGCAGTTCGCTCACGCCGTTCGCCAACCCGTGCTCGACATACGGCGGCGCTTCCGAGACAGGCGAGCGCGCCGGAAGGGTGTTCCCGGGCCCGGTCTCTTGGCGGACGACGTCAGCGCGGCCTGACGATGGTGTCGCCGGCAATGACCCGACAGAATCGCGGCGTGACTCGGGTAGCGATCGTTTGTCGCGGCGATGGCGGTCAACGCGGCGAAGCCGCGGTGCGGACGTCGCGATTGGGTCCGGTCTTCGAGGCGCTGGCCGGCGTCAGAATCGCCACCGAGGTTGTCTTGTTCTCCGAGGAGTCGGGGGACGCGATTCGTAGTCAGCTCGTTGGTGTCGACGGCGTGCTGGTTTGGGTCGATCCGGTGACCGGCCACGATGATCGCACGGTGCTCGATGCGCTGTTGCGCGAGGTTGCAACGGCAGGGGTGTGGGTGAGCGCCCATCCCGACATCATCGTGAAGATGGGCACCAAAGACGTGCTGTATGAAACGCGCACCCTCGGCTGGGGGTCCGACACAGATCGCTACATGACAGCCGAGGAGTTCCGGCACAGATTTCCCGCCCGGGTCGAGGCGGGCGGCGCACGCGTGCTCAAGCAATACCGCGGCAATGGCGGGATCGGCGTACAAAAGGTCGAGCTCATCGCACGCCACTCATCAGTCGCGGAGTGGCTGGTGCGAGTGCAATCCGCGCGAGTGCGCGACGAAGCAACCGAGGATGTTTCTCTTGCCGAGTTCATGCAACGGTGCGAGAAGTACTTCACCTACGCCGAGGGCACCGGTCACTTGATCGATCAGCCGTTCCAGCCTCGCATCGCTGAAGGCATGATTCGCTGCTACGTCGTCAAGAGCGAGGTGGTCGGCTTCGCCCGTCAACACCCGGGCGATCCGCCGGCTCGCGAGAGCATCGGCACCAACGTGCACCCTGAGGCGTCAGTCCCCCGAAGCATCTTCGGCCTGCCGTCACAGAAGACGATGTCGCCACCTGATGAACCAGGCCTCCAGGCGCTGAGAACCCAGGTCGAATCCGAATGGGTGCCCGGCATGCAGTCGCTGCTCGATATCGACGCGAATGCGCTACCCGCACTCTGGGACGCCGACTTCCTCTTGGGCCCTCGGACGGACGACGGCGACGACACCTACATGCTGTGCGAGATCAACGTGAGCGCGGTGCTCCCGTTCCCGCCCGAAGCGCCGCCGAAGCTCGCCGAAGCGGTGCGCTCGGCGATCGACGCGACCAGAACGCGCGCACCATGACGTTCAATGGACAGACCGATCCTGCGTCCCCGATGGCCGGCAGGGGATACCTCGAACGACGCGGTGAACCCTGCTGTTTGCCGCGTGTGAGACGGCGCCGCGTTCGGTCTATCGCGTGGTGCTTTGTAAGGTGACGCGTGCGCCTCCGGCGGGGAGGTTGGGTTCGATTGTTGCGTGTCCGTCGTGTGCTTGGGCGATGGTTTGGACGATCGAGAGGCCGAGTCCTCCGACGCTGAACGGGTCGAACGCGTGGTGGGCTGTCTCGGGGGTGAATCCGGGACCGTCGTCGGTGACCTCGATGGAAAGATCGTGACCGTCGACGCGACTGATCACCGACACGGACTGCCGTGCGTGGCGGAGTGCGTTGTCGAGGAGGTTGTCGAGGGCCTGTCGCATGCGGGCGGCATCGACCTCTACGTCGATCTCGGGGACATCGGTTGTGATCGTGACACCTCGGCTTGCGGCGCGAGCTCGGAACGCGTTCGATGACGCGTAGATCAGTTCGCGAAGTGAGACGGGTTCGCGCGTGATGGTGACTCGGCCGGCGCGGGCGCGGGAAAGTACCAGCAGGTCGTTGGCCAGCCGCACGAGGCGGTCGGTTTCTTCGGCAGCGCTGTGAATTGCGTCTTCCAGTTCGTGTGCGGTGCGGGGTCGTGCAGCCGCGAGGTCGAGTTCGGCCTTCAGCGCGGTGAGGGGAGTGCGCAGTTCGTGGCTGGCGTGGTCGAGGAAGCGGCGCTCGGTGGTCATCGCGGTGGCGAGCGCGCGTCTTGCGACGAGCCAGCCCGCGGCTGAGGCGAGCGCGAGCGCGATGGGCCCCGCGATCAGGAAGAAACGCGTCACCATGCGTAGCGCGTCGGTGCGGTCGGCGAGCGAGGCGCCGACGACTACCACGTAGCGCTGGCCGTGGGTCGTGACGGGCAGCGTGAGGATGCGGGCCTGACCGGCAATGTTGGCGACTCGTCGCGTGAGGAGGTGGGGTCGCGTTGTGCGCGCCTCGGTCGCGCCGATCACGCGAGCGGGCGGGCCGCTGGTCGCGATCACTGCCCCGCTGGGACGTAGTACCTGGACGAACGCTTCGTTGGGTTCGACCAGCGCGGGTGACGTGGTGAGCGATGCGTCGCTCGGGAGGCCGGCTTCGACGGTCGCGGCTCGCTCGCGCAGTCCGGTGTCGATCTCGTCGAGCAGCACGGCGCCCATCGCCAAGTAGAGGATGATCGCCATCGTTGCCAACAGGAGCGCCATCGCCAGGCCGAAGCCGAGCGTGAGGCGCAGCTCAAGCCGAGGCCGAGCCGGCACGTTCGTCTCGTAACCGGTATCCGGCTGCGCGCTCGGTTTCGAGGGATGTCCGGCCGAAGGGCCGGTCGATCTTGTCGCGCAGATAGGCGATGTACACCGTCACGATGTGCGGGTCGCCATCGAAGGCGAAGTCCCACGCATGTTCGAGCAGCTGCGTACGTGACATCACCTCATCGGGATGGCGCATGAAGTGCTCCAGGAGCGCGAATTCCTTGGCGCTCAGGTCGATCGGTGTTGCGCCGCGCATGACGGTGCGGGTCGCGGGATCGAGTGACAGGTCGCCGACCGTGAGCACGGCCGGTCGCGGGGGCGTTCCCCGTCGGATCAGCGCGCGCAGCCGCGCCGCGAGCTCTTGGAAGTCGAAGGGCTTGACGAGATAGTCGTCGGCGCCACCGTCGAGCCCGCGAATCCGGTCGTCGAGGGCGTCTCGCGCCGTCAGCATCAAAACGGGGACCCATCGCCGAGAGGCCCGCAGTTGCTTGCACACCTCGAAGCCGTCGAGATCCGGCAGTCCGAGATCGAGGACCACTGCGTCGTACTCGTTCTCCCGGACCAGCCACAGCGCGTCGACCCCCGATGCGGTCACGTCCACGGCGAAACCCTCCTCGACGAGACCGCGCTCGAGCAGCCGCGCAACCTTCTCCGCATCCTCGACGACCAGCACGCGCACTGTTCCCTCCGTGGACAGTGTCGCGCGCCGGTCGCCGAGCCTTGCGGTGGCTACTTGATGACCTCGACGAGCTTCAGGCTCTCCGGAGCGCCCTTCACGGCCTGCTCGACGACCTCGCCGATTCCCTTCACGTACACCTTGTTGTCGACGACGTCAGGTTCCAGCGCGGTTGTTTCCTCGGTACGAATCGCGTGCTTGAACCGGCCGGCCGGCACCGTGACGCGAGTGTTGAGCTTGATGACCTTGTAGGTGTCCTCGGCGTTGCCGGGTGACCACTCCTGGAGGAAGCGGCGGCCGACCTCCGGCACCGCTTGCATGAACACGCCCGGCTGTGCACCGTTCACGCCGGCGTGGAACGAGCCGTCGGTACTCACGACCCTGCCGTGCTTGTCGAGCGTCGCCGTGTCCTCGCCGAAGTACCAGGCGTTGCCGCACGAGTCCTGCGCGTAGTAATCGCTCGTCCGTTCCTCCAACACGTTGTCGAGATAGAGCCGGTCTTCCACCACGCGGGTCGTCACACCGTCGATCTCTCGCGTTCGGCGGGTGACATCAAAGATGTTGAGTGCCTGCTTCCCGTCCTTGACGCCGGTATAGACGTTCGTCGTACCCGGCGTGAGCGGAAAGTACGGGTTCGTGACATTGGGCGAGAACGACGACCGGTCGATGACCGGGTGGTACTGCGCGCCCGGCCCAAACGTCGGGAGCGGACACTCCGCCTTCGCGAGGTTGCCGTGCTTGGCCGACGTCGCGTCGAGGTGTGCTTTCGGGCTCGCCCCTGCGCAGGCAGCGACACCAAGCGACACCGCGAGCGCAGACGCAATGACAGGGAATCGGATCGGCATGAAGAATCTCCATTTGAGTCGTGAGTTCGAATACACCGACGAAGGTACGGAGACAAACCTCAAAGGACGGTCAGAACCGCTAGGCGAAACGCACGACCGAGATCACACCTGCGACGAGGCAGTAGATGCCGAACGGCGTGAGGGTTCGGCGTTCGAAGTATCGGCTGAGAAAGCTGATCGAGATGTAGGACGCGATTGCGGCAACCACGCAGCCGACGAACACCTGGCCGTGGATGTGATCGCCGGCGTGGCCGGCAAGGGTCGGGAGCTTGAGCACGCCGGCAGCCAGGATCACCGGCGTGGCAAGCAGGAACGCGAAGTGCGCGGCGTCTTCGTGATCGAGCCCGCGCAGCAGTCCGCCGACCAGCGTGATGCCCGACCGTGAGATGCCCGCCAACAGGGCGAGGGTCTGGAACAGCCCGATTACCCCGGCCTCCTTGTAGTCGAGCGTCTCGAGCGATCGGCGTCCCGGCTCGTCGCCGGGTGTTCCTTCGGTGGTGGCGAGCACGCGGACTTCGCTGCGTCGACGGAGTCGTTCTCCGGCGAGGAGAATGGCACCGTTGACGGTGAGGAAGATCGCGGCGGGAAGCGGTTTGGCGAAGACGGTGCGGAACGTGTGCTCCAACGCGAGGCCGGTGATCCCGACAGGGATTGTGGCGACGACGAGGAGAAGTCCGAGCCGCTGGGCTGAGGTCTCGACCCGGCGTGTGCGCGCGACGGTGATCAATCCGCCGATGATGCGTGACCAATCTCGTCGGTAGTAGATGAGCAGTGAGATCGCGGTCGCGACGTGGAGCGCGACGATGAACGCCAAGTACGGCGAGTTCTCGCTTTGTGAGGTCGCCGATTGCGAGGCCAGCGTGCTCCACGAGCCGCCGATCCAAGCCGGAAGGAGCACGGAGTGTCCGAGGCTGGACACGGGGAAGAGCTCGGTGACGCCCTGGAGCAGGGCGATGACGATCGCTTGGAGGTAGCTCACTGGCCCGTCCTGGTAGGAGCGCTGTTGGGCGGCGCCACATCACTACGACGCTTGTCGTAGAGTATCTACTACAGCTGTAATAGAATCAAGTGATGTCGAAACAGCAGCCGGCCGAGGAGCCGCGGCGAGGGTTTGGGGAGCTCGAGCAGCAGGTGCTCAGCGTGCTCTGGGCAGCCGACACACCACTCATTCCGCGCGAGGTCCAGGCCCGCCTGGACGACGCGCCGGCGTACACGACGGTCATGACCATCCTCGATCGACTGCACGGCAAAGGCACCGTGACGCGGGAACTACGCGGCCGCGCCTATGCGTACGAGGCGGCGGTGACGGAGTCTGCTGCGGCGTCGGAACGCGTGCGTGCACTGCTCGCGAACGGCTCCGATCGCTCCGCAGTCTTGCAGGGTTTCGTCGACGTGCTCTCGGACAGCGACGCCGACGAAGTGCGCCGGCTGCTACGCGACGCTCGGCACCGCGACAACGCCAAGCGGGCTCGCCACTGATGCGTGTGTTCGTGTATCTACCGTTCCTGGCGTGTATTGCGGCTTCACTCCTCGCTCGGCCTGCCGCGCGTCGCGCGAACCCTCGCATCGCGACCTGGATCCTGACGGCTACCGGCCTCGCACTCGCGATTGCCGCCTCGGGCGCGCTCGCCCTCCTCGCGTTTGCGGAGGTCGCGCGGCTTCCTTCGGTTGCTGCCTACGGTCGCTGGTCGGCCACCGCCGTCGGAAGTCGCGTTCCGGTGCCGTGGTGGATAGGCGTCATCGCGCTTCTCTGCATGGTCGCGATCAGCGTCGACGTCGTCCGTCACGCACGTCGGTACGGCCAGGCGCTCGTTCCGGCGATCCATATCCAACACCAGTCGCAAACCGAGATCATCATTGTCGACGACGACTCCGTCTACGCGTACGCCTGCCGCCCCTGGCCGTTACGACCCGGCGTCGTCCTCATCTCGAAAGGCCTCACACGAACGCTCGATGACGACGCGCGCGCCGCCGTCGTTGCCCACGAGCGTTCGCACCTCGCGCACCATCACGCGCTGTACCAACTCGCCAGTGTGATGATCGGAGCCCTGAACCCGCTTCTGCGCCCGATCCGCCGCGAGATCGATTTCAGCCTCGAACGATGGGCCGACGAAGACGCCGCCGCAAAGGTTGGCCGCGAGGCGACCGCTGTGGCACTCGGAATCTCTGCCGCACACGCAACCCGCCGACCACGCGCATTCCAGGCCGGCCTCCCGCACGCCGGCACCCGCGTCCCGGAAAGGATGCGAGCTCTGCTCGAGCATCCGGCATCGCGAGGCCGCGCGATTCTCGCACTGACTCTTTCGAATGCGGTTCTCGCAGCAGCCGCCGTCGCGCTCGCGGCCCACAACACCGAACTTCTCTTCGAGATCCTCCGCAAATAGCCACTGAGCGCGCGCCGACCTTGCACAACGAGTTGTGTCGTGAATGGTGCCGAGACTTCTCGGCTTAGGCAGGATGGACCGGAGCAGACGTCATTGTCAGTGTTTGTCCGATGGCGCGTGTCTTACAAGGAGGCGGTCGTGGGTTCGAGCCCCGCAGCGCCCACCACCGTTCGCCGGCGTCCGAACTCGGACATCGGCATCGAAACGCGGGAGGTCATCGCGCAACCGGCTCTTCGGAGATCGCTTGGCCGAGCGGGCGGTTGCCCGGGCGCGGCCTACGGATTGAGCGTTCTCGGGGTTCGCTCTTGTTGCGACGTTCGCCTCAGGCGCTGATGGTGAAGAGCGCCCATCGGCCGGGGACGCCCTTGAGTTCGTGTTCGCCGCGGTCTTGTAGCCCGTAATCGGTGGCACCGAGCAGATCGGCAACCGTTCGTGACACGACGACTTCGCCGGCTCCCGCGATGGCAGCGACCCGCGCCGCGATGTGGACGGTGAGGCCGCTGATGTCGCCGTTCTCGCGACGTTCGATCTCGCCGGTGTGCACACCTGCGCGCACCGTCACGCCGAATGTCGGTGCAGCGCTGCAGATAGCGATCGCCGCGCGCACCGCATCGCCGGGCCGTTGGAACTCGATGAGGTGGCCGTCACCGGTCTGCTTGACGACTCGCCCCCCGGACCGGGTCGCTCTTGCGGCGACGAGATCGTCGAGGAAGTTAAGTGTCTGGCGCCATTCGTCGTCGCCGGCCGCGACGACCGCACGTGTCGATTCAACGACGTCGGTGAACAGCAGCGTGACGAGGTCACGGTCGCCCACACTTGCGGCGCCCGAAAAGAACGCGATGATCTCTTCGACGACACCACCGCCCCAGTAGAAGGTGGACGAAGTTCCTTCGAACAGGCGAGCGTTTGGGATTACCCCGGCGAGCTGGCGGGATTCGTCGACGCTCGACATTGTGAGGTCCCCGCTGTACACGACGAGGGTCGGCGCGCTGATTCGGCCGAGCAGCGCACGAACGTCGGTCGACGCGAGGTTGCAGATCAGCGCGGCTGCCGCGCTCGGCCGGGCACCCATGCGCTCGAAACGCGCGCAGAACTCGGGATCGTCGGCAAAGTGCGGGACA
>JBBQER010000052.1:0-28462 GCA_038320885.1 Acidimicrobiia bacterium | reverse complement strand
GTCGCGGTGCGCGAGGTCGAGCCCGACCTCGCGCTCCCGCTCTTCCGCCGCGCGTAACTACTTGGGCCTCGCTACTTCGGTACGTCCTGGAGCTCGGTGAGCGCCTTGAAGTTCCCGTCGGGCGGGAGCGACGAGTCGATCTGCACGAGATGGAAGTTGTCGTCGGCGTCGTACTTGCCGGTGCCGAGCGACGAGTACGGACCCGTGCCCCGGTTCTCGATGTGCCCGAAGTTGTTGACGGTGTTCACCCAGTTCTGGTTGTTGAGCCAGGGGCCGACCTTGGTGGCGATGTCGTCGAACATGGTGAGCAACTGGCACGCGTCGTTGATCACGCCGTAGGTGTCGATCGTCTTCTTGGGGTCACCCTTGTACGGGATCACGGTGTCGGGACCGGGCGCGGTCTGGCCGGTCTGGCGCTTGTAGATGTCCTTGCAGTACTTCCAGTTGTCGCTCTTCTCGTACTCCGAGTGGAGCGGGCCCGACGCGGCCTGGATGCCTTCGTACGGGTTGGGAGTGAGGCCCGCCCGCTTGGCGCCTTGCGCGTATCCCAGGATCTGGGTGTTGTCGGCGAGGAGCTGCACGTCGGGCATCGCCTTGCGTACCTTCTGCACGAATCGAAGGGAGGTTGCCTCGTAGCTCGAGAAGAAGACGATCTTGACGCCCTCCTGCTTCCACTTCTCGATGAAGCTGTCGAGTTGCATCTCGGGCTGTGACGTGTCCTGGCCCTGAATGTTGAGCAGGCCCGTGGATCCGAGGTCGACTCCCGCCGCCTTGAGGTCCGGAACGATCGACTTGTTCACGATCGCCGCCGACTTGACCTGACCGAGCACCGCGACCTTCTTGCCGTCGAAGGTGTGGTTCTTCTTCAGCAGCTCGACGAGCACCTTCACCGAGCGTTCCGGAGTCGACGCGGGCGTGATGAGGAGACCCGGCGGCGCCTGGTCGAGCATCGACTTGTCGACGTCGAACGTGAGGAGCACCCGCTGCTTCTGCTTCGTCACGCAGAGCTGGGATTCGCCCGACGGGTCGTAGAAGGTGCCGGTGACGGCAAACACGTTGTCGTCGTCGGCGAACGCGGTGCACGCGGTGAGCGTCGCCGTGCTCCCGACCGGGATGTACTTTTTGTAGACGGGCACCAGCTTGCGACCGCCGACACCACCGTGCTCGTTGATGTCCTTGAAGAACGCGTCGTAGATCTCCTGCTGGTGCAACCGGATCGAAGCGAGGTCCGGCACGTCCTTGATGGTGTCGTAGTCGATGAGACCGACACCGATCTTGATCGAGTCCTTCGTCACGCCGTTGCCGAGGGTCCTGACGACCTTGAATGTCGTGCTGCTCGCCGACGGCGTGGTCGTCGAGCCCGGCTTGGCGGTGCTGGTGCCGCTCCCGCACGCGCTGAGCACCATCGCGACGACGAGTGCTCCCACACCGGCGGCCGTCAGCCGAAGGTTCCGTCGTTGCCCGAACCGACGTCGTTGTCCGAAATGCGTGGCCATGCGAATCTCCCCCTGCTGCACGGAACCCCGAACTTAGGTCCAACGCGCCGATTTGTCTCATCTTCGTCGCAAACCCGACGGGACGCGCGGACTGTCGCGGCGTAGGTTCGAGCATCGTCGAGGGTCCGCCTACTGTTGGGGCTCGTCGGAGCACGAGAGGAAACGGTGTCGACGCCCCAGGTCCCTTCCGGGACGCACTCGCCTGCGCCCGATGCATCGCCCCTCGGCCCGAGCCCTCTCGCTCCGGATGATCGTGCCTCGGCAGTCGCGCGGGCGCGGCGAATGGTGCCCGAGGGCACGTTCACGGTCGGCGCCGGTCTCGCGATCTCGGGCATCACGACCTATGGCTTCCAGATCCTTGCCTTTCGCGGGCTGAGCAAACCCGACTACGCAGCCCTGAACGCGCTCTGGGTGTTCGTGTTCGTCCTCGCGCCCGGCGTCTTCCTGCCACTCGAACAGGAGGTCGGGCGCGCGCTCTCGGCGCGGCGCGTCCGTGGCGTCGGCGGTGGACCGGTCGCGCGGAGAGCCGGACTGCTCGGCGGCGCGTTCTCGGTCGCGCTGGCCCTCGGGATCGTCATCGTGTCGGCGACCACCGGCATCGTCGAGCACAAGTTCAACGACCATGTCGGTCTCGTCGTGTGCCTGGTCGTCGCGCTGTTCACGTTCGGGATCGAGTACCTCGCGCGCGGCGTGTTCGCCGGCGTGGGTCGGTTCGGCCTGTACGGGCTGAGCCTGGGAGCCGAAGGCGTCATCCGCCTGCTGCCGTGCGTCCCGCTCGCGATCGCAAACGTCACCAACCCGGTCTGGTACGGCCTGTGCCTCTCGGTGCCACCGCTCCTCGCGACGGGCGTCTCCATGTACGGCCGGTCGGGGCTGCTGTTGCCCGGGCCGCCGGCCCCGTGGTCGGAACTGTCGAGCAACCTCGGCTTCCTGCTCGGCGGGTCGCTGCTGGCGCAGGTGCTGAGCTACGCGCCGTTCCTCGGCGCGCAGGTGCTGGCCACGCCGAGGCAGCGCGGGCTCGTCGCCGACTTCACCGTCGGGCTCTTCCTGTCGCGCTTGCCGATCCTGTTGTTCCAGGCGGTGCAAGCCGCATTGCTGCCGAAGCTGTCGACGCTCGTGAGCGCGGGCCGCGACGACGAGTTTCAGAACGGTGTGCGCAAGCTCGTGATGATCGTGGTCGGGATCGGCGTGCTCGGCGTGACGGTTGGCGGAACCGCGGGACCGTTCGCGGGCAAGATCCTGTTCGGGCACAAGTTCAATCTCGGACACGCAGACGTCGCGCTCCTCGCGGCGGGAAGCGGTTTGTTCATCCTGGCGCTGACGTTGTCGCAGGCGCTGATCGCGCTGTCGGGACATCGCCAGGCGATGATCGCGTGGGCGGTCGGACTGGTCGCGTTCGTCGGCGTCACCGCGGTGGCCACCCACGACCTCTTCCTCCGCGTCGAGCTCGGTTCGATCGCCGGTGCGGGCGTGGGAGCGGCCGCGATGGGGTGGTCGTTCATGCAACGCCTGAGCCGCGGCGTCTCCGCGGGCTCGCTGGCGTCGCTGGTCGAGCAGATCGAGTACGGCCCGCTCGAGATCTAAGAGTGGTTATGCAGGCGGGCCGGCGACGAGGGTCACGTCGGCTCGGTGCGAGTTGCCCGACCCGTCGATCCAGCCGACGTTGACCTGCTCGTCGGGGTGATACGGAAACATCGCCGCGTTGAGATCCGACGTGCTCGCAACGACGTTGCCGCCGATCGAGACGATCACGTCGCACTGACCCAGTCCCGCGGAGTCGGCCGGAGAACCGGATTCCGCGAGGGCGACGAGCGCACCGGAGCCGACCGTCAGCGTGCAGGTGTTCTGCGTACCGATGTCTTGTACGCGCACGCCGAGCAGACCGCGGTCGCCGACGTGCACGTTCGCGCTCTCTTGACCGTTCCGGATCTGCTGCGCGAGGCGGACGGCGCGATTGCTCGGGATCGCGAACGCCGTCGTGCTGACCTGACCCGAGAAGCGGTCGCTGGTCGCAGCCGCGGTGTTCATGCCGATCACCTGGCCGGCGGCGTTCACGAGCGGTCCGCCCGAGTCGCCGGGTTCGATCGGCGCGGAGATCTCGATCATCCCGACGAGGGTCTCCGAGTCGCCCGTGCCCTGATCGCCGGCCGTGACCTTCTGATCGAGCGCCTTGACCGAACCGGACGTGACCGTGGGGTTGCCGCCCCGCCCGCCGGCGTTGCCCATGGCGACGACCGCGTCGCCGACCGCGACCTTCGAAGCATCGGCGAAGCTCACCGTTGGGAGATTCGAGACGTTGTCGATCTGCAGGAGCGCGACGTCGTCCTTCACGTCGTAGCCGAGCACCTTCGCCGTGTGGGCTTCCCCCGACGACACGAGCTCGACGCGCACGGTCGACGCGTCGGCGATCACGTGGTTGTTCGTGAGCACTTCACCCGACGACGAGATGACCATGCCGGTGCCCGCGGCCTGACTCCGTCCCGCTGAGGTCTCGATCGTCGTATAGATGTTGACGAGCGCGGGACTCACCTTCTGGGCGATCGTGCCCGAGCCTCCGGTCGAAGTGTTGTCCGGCGCGATCGGGCTGGTGCCCAACGGGTTCTGCGTCGATCCGCCGATGAACGGCGACGCGGCGGGCGGCGACGACGGGTTGCGGTCGTGCACCGCGGCGCTGATGACCGCGCCGATCGATCCCGACACGAGCACGAGCACGGCTACCGCGAGCGCGGCCAGCGCGCGCCGCGTCGACTGGGGCGGGCGCGGCGGCTCGGGCGGTGGAGACCACAAGCCGCCGTAGCCATAGTTCCAACCGCCGCCTCCACTCCCGGAGGCGGACCCCGCATCCGGAGTGCCGGTCGGCGGAGTGGCGGTCGGTGGAGCCGCGGTCGGAACGGTCGGCGGCGTCAGCGGCGGGGGCCAACGCTCCGCGGGCGCTGGGGACGACTGTCCCCACGCCGACGGGCTGGCCCACGTCGGGCTCGCGGGAGGCGGATACCCGGGCGCTGCGCTCGGCCGCTCCTCGGTCGACTCGTCGCCGGCACTGGTCACGGCCGGGCCATTCGTCGGGGGGAGCTCCACATCGTCACCGGTCTCGTCCGTCATGCGTCATCGCCTCACGCTGCTGATCGTCCGTGGCAGCATCGCCCGCCAACTTGTGAGCGCCCTGCGAGCGGCCTGGGGTTTCGGCGGGACATGGCGGGCTCCAGAAATCTTGCGTATGCAAATATACCGGCGATGGCAGACGACGCTGATCTCGACCCGCGGCGCTGGTTCGCCGCCGCGGTCGTGATCGTGTCGGTTGCGATCCCGGTACTCGACAACACGATCCTGAACGTCGCGATTCCGACGATCCTGCGCGAGTTCCACACCGACCTCCCGAGCCTCCAGTGGGTCATCACCGGCTACTCGCTGACATTCGCGACGTTTCTCATCATCGGCGGCCGGCTCGGCGACATGTACGGCCATCGCCGCATGTTCGTCGTCGGCGCGGTGATCTTCGGGGTCGGTTCGTTCCTCGCGTCCGTGTCGCACTCGGTCCCGACGCTGGTGCTCGGCGAGGCGATCATCGAGGGAATCGGCGCCTCGCTGCTCATTCCCGCGACGCTGTCGATCCTGTCGACGACCTTCGTCGGCGCCGAACGCGCGATCGCGTTCGCGGCGTGGGGAACGGTGGCCGGCGCATCGGTCGCGTTCGGGCCGCTGGTCGGCGGGTTCCTGACCACGAACTACTCGTGGCGGTGGGGGCTGCGCATCAACGTGATCGCGGCCCCGCTGTTCATTCTCGGCGCACTGCTCCTGATGCGTCCCGATCGGCGGCCGGAGCGCCGTCCGGGAATCGACGTGCCCGGCGCGGCGATGATCGCGACCGGTTCGTTCGCGCTCGTGTTCGCGCTCAGCGAGGCCGCGACCTACGGCCTGTTCCGACCACTCCGCGACTTCTCGGTCGGCGGCCGGGTCGTGTGGCCCGCGGATCGCGGGATTTCGATCGCGCCGGTCGCGTTCGCCGTGGCGGTCGTGATTCTCGCCGGCTTCGCCGCGTTCGAGCGGGCCAAGGAGCGCCGGGGCGCCGATCCGCTCTTCGAGTTCAGCCAGCTGCGCCATCTCGGATTTCGGTACGGCCTGCAGACGACGATGGTCCTCGCGATGGGCCAGTTCGGCTTCCTCCTCGTCGTCCCCGTGCTCCTCCAGGACGGCCAGCACTTCACCGCGCTGCGAGCCGGCGCGTACATGGTGCCGATGGGCGCGCTCATCGCACTCGGCGCGCCGCTCGGCGCCCGGCTCACGCGGATCATCGGGACGACGCGCGTCGTGCGGATCGGCTTGGTGCTCGAAGCCGTCGGCCTCGCGGTCGTCGCGTTGATGATCTCGCGCGACACGACCCTGCTCGCGCTGCTTCCCGGCTCCGTGCTCTTCGGCATCGGCGTGGGCTTCGCGAGCTCGCAACTCACCAACGTGATCCTCTCCGACATCGACAAGGACAAGACGGGAGTCGCGAGCGGAACGAACACGACGGTGCGCCAGGTCGGCGCCGCGCTCGGCATCGCGGTGATCGGATCACTCCTCAACGCGCAGACGATCAAGCACGCGGTGAGCTCCGTGAGCGCGATCGCACTTCCTCACGGTCTGCAGACCGCGACGATCGCGCGGCTTCACGCGCAGGGTGTCAACTTCGCGCCGCCGTCGGGGACGCCGACGTCGCAGGCGATCGCGCTCGGTCACGCCCTCGAACAGTCCGTCGTCGCGGGTGCGCGCCCGGCGTTGCTGTTCGCGGCCGCGGTCGTCGGGCTGGGCGGGTTCCTCTCGCTGCTCATTCCGAACATCGGCCCGCTCGCCGACCCATCCGAGCGCGCGGCCGAGACCGCGATCAGTGCGTTCGAATCGATCGACGTGGCATGATCCGCGGCTATGGCACCCGGACCGCCCGAGCGGATCCATGAGTACCGCAATCACCATCTCGACAGCACGCGCTGGGACCGGTTCGTCGTCCGCGACGACGACATCGTCATCACGACCGCCTACAAGGCGGGCACGACGTGGACGCAGCGCATTTTGGCATCGCTCCTGCTCGGTCCCGGGCAGTTGCCGCAGTCACTCGGCGAGCTCTCGCCGTGGATCGACGCGCGCTTCATGGGACCGCTCGACGCGATGCTCGCGAGTCTCGAAGCCCAGAACCATCGGCGCTTCCTCAAGAGCCATCTCGCCGCGGACGGAATTCCGTTCTTTCCGCAAGCGAAATACATCGTGGTCGGTCGCGACACGCGTGACGTGTTCATGTCGTTCTTCAATCACTACTCGTCGTATACCGACCTCATGTACGCGATCCTCGACGACCAATGTCCGGGGCCGGAGCTTCCGCGTTGCCCGGATACTCCGCGCGAGCTGTGGCCCCGTTGGTGCACCGAAGGTTGGTTCGACTGGGAGCCCGACGGCTGGCCGTTCTGGTCGCATCATCACCACCTCACGACCTGGTGGGACGCGCGCGAGCAGCCCAACGTCCTCTTTGTGCACTACGGCGATCTCAAAACGGATCCGGAGGCGGAGATCCGGCGCATCGCCGGCTTCTGCGACATCGAGATCGACGAGGGCGCGTTCCCCGCACTGCTCGAGAGTGTCGGCCTCGACGCGATGCGCGCCGAAGCCCGGGGAACCGACGACCCGATGCAGATGGCGTTCGAGGGTGGTGCGGCGCGGTTCTTCTTCAAAGGCGAAGCCGGGCGCTGGCGCGACGTGCTGACCGAAGGCGATCTCGAGCTCTACGACTCGGGCGCCGCAACCCTCGACCCGGACCTGCGCCGATGGCTCGAGGGCGGACGGCACGCGATCGCGTGACTGCGCAAACGGGTCCGGTTGTCAGCCGGATTCGATGTCGACCCCGACGCGCTCACGGTCGGAACGACGGATCGCGTCGATCACGCGCATGGCCGCCAGGCCGTCGGCGAAGGTGGCGGGCCTCGGGTCGTCGGGAACCGCGCGACCTTCGATGAGCGCGCGGAACGTCTCGCACATGCGCGTCGAGGGGACGATCTCGATGCCGAACTGGTGGAGCGCGTCGTAGGCGGTGGTGAGCAGATCGCCCGGTGGGGGGGGGTCGGCGGGTGCGAGGGGCAGATCGTCGGGCGCCGGAACCTCGCGGGTCCCGCTCGCATCGGCCACCCGCACGGTGTCGAACTCCTGCCACACGGTTCCCCCGTCGCCGGCGACGCGGGTCGTGAAGATCGGGGGTCCCCACGCGCCCACAGTGCTCTGCATCACGCCCGCGACTCCGGAACGGGTGCGGAAGTGAACGGTGTAGCTGTCTTCGACGTCCCAGTCATGCGCCGACACCTGACCGAGCGACGCGCTGACGCCGTCGATGGCGCCGAGCATGTACTGGATCTGATCGATCACGTGCGCGGCCTGCGCGCCCAACCACCCGCCACCCTCCGACGCGGTGCCCCACCACGCCGGGACCTCTCCCGCGGGGTCGGCGAGCATCGGGATGTGCAGCAGGAAGGTCGCGAGCTTGGGCGTGCCGATCTCGCCGCGCGCGACGACGCGTGCCGCCGACGCTTGCCCCGACGCCCACCGGAACTCGGTTCCGAGCAGGTGCACGATGTCGGCCGCGTCGGCGGCGTCGAGCATCTGTTCCGCTTCGGCGGCGTCGCGGGCGAACGGCTTCTCGCAGAGCACGTGCTTCCCGGCCGCGATCGCCTCGAGCGCGATCGGCGCGTGCGTGTGGGGCGGGGTCGCGATCGCGACCGCGTCAACGCCAGGGAGTGCGAGCGCGTCGGCCAGGCTCGTGAAACCCGAGGACACCTCGAATCGCTGCGCACGCTCCTCGGTCTTGACTGCATCTCTCCCGACGAGGGCGTGGACGTCGAACCCGGCCGCACGCAAAGCGCGCAGGTGGGTGATACACCCGAACCCGGTGCCGACGATGGCAACACCCGTCAAAAAGGCCTCCGCGTTTGTTCGAGCGAGGCGCGGATCTTAGGGAGACGACAGCGAAGCGACCGGATGGGAGCGGAGCGTGGAGTCGACCCAGGAAATAGGGTTCCCGCGATGACCGTGGAGCGAGAGCTGGGGCCGGTGGGCACGAAAGTGGTGTTCGAGGACGAGCGCATGCGGGTCTGGGTGCTGAGCCTCGCGCCCGGCGAGCGCAGCGCGGTGCACCGGCACGATCTCGATCACCTGCTCATCCAGATCCGGGGCGACCGGATCGCGGTCGAACCGGAGCCCGATGCCGAAGGACCGCACCGCGAGTACATGGAGGCCGGGGTGATCCCGGGCATGGTCGTGCACGTGCCGAAGGGCGGGATCGAGACCGCGGTGAACGTGGGCGCCGAGCCGTACTACGAGGTCATCGTCGAGCTCAAAGACTGAAGGTCACTTTGGCGCGATCGCGACGGGTTGCGGTAGGACTGACTCCGTGACCGCCACGTGGAAGCTCGAGTTCCCGTATCGACGCAGCGTGGGTCCGGTGATCGGCGCGTTCCTCACCGGGTTGCGCGACCGCAAGGTGGTCGGCGTCCGCACGACGGGCGGGCACGTGCTCGTCCCGCCGTTCGAATACGACCCGGATACCGGTGATGCAGTCGGCGACATGGTCGACGTCGGCTCCTCGGGCGTCATCGTGCACGCGGCGTGGGTCGTCGAGCCGCTGCGTACGCATCCGCTCGACCGCCCGTTCGCGTGGGCGCTGGTCCGCCTCGACGGCGCCGACACGCCTCTGCTGCACGCGCTGGATTGCGGAAGCGCGGATCGCGCCGGGCCCGGCACCCGCGTGCGCATCCGCTGGGCGGCCGAGACCACCGGCCACCTCTCCGACATCGAGTGCTTCGAGTTGGAGACCTGAGTGAGCGTCGGGAGGCGGGTATCCCGCCGAGCAGCGAACGGGGCCCGAGCGGCCCGGCCCGCAGGGCCGAGAGCGGGAGAGGCGTAAACATGGACCCGGTTCAGTTCATGTCGCACCACACCGCGGTGGAGTACAAGATTCCGGAACCGTCGCTCTTGACGATTCACTTCGGCGAGGAGCTCGCGAAGGGCCGGATCATCGGCCACAAGTGCCCGCAGTGCGGGAAGGTCTACATGCCGCCGCGCGGGTACTGCCCGTTGTGCGTCGTCGAGACCACCGAAGCCAACGAGGTCGAGGTATCCAACGCGGGCACGATCACCACGTTCTCGGTGATCACGCCGCTCCAGTACCAGGGCCAGGAAGAGACCGAGGACTACGTGCAGGCGACGCTGCTCCTCGATGGCGCCGACACGACGATCATGGTCATGCGGATGGACGGCATCGCGATCGCCGACGTGCGCATGGGCATGCGTGTGCGAGCGGTGTTCCCGACCGCGGGCGGCGGAGCGGCATCCAACAGCCAGTTGATCGCGCGGGGCATGGGCCTCGGCGACGCGGTCGATCACTGGGAGCCGACCGGCGAACCCGACCTCACCCGGGAGCAGATCGCGGAGCACATTCTCTAATGGATACTTGGCTCTAATGGATAGTTGGCTCTGATGCGTGACGTTGCGATCGTCTCCTTCGCCCAGGCGCCGCTCGAGCAGTCGCCCGGTCAAACCGAGACGCTGATGTTGCTGCCGACGATCACCGAGGCGCTGGCGGCCGTCGGGATGACGCGGCGTGATGTCGGCTTCACCTGCTCGGGGAGTGCCGACTACCTGACCGGCGGGACGTTCACGTTCGTACAGATGCTCGAAGCCGCGGGAGCATGGCCGCCGATCTCCGAGTCGCACGTGGAGATGGACGGCGCGTGGGCGCTCTACGAGGCCTGGGTCCGGCTCCAGCACGGTGACGTCGACGTAGCGCTCGTGTTCGCATCGGGCCGGGCAAGCCTGGGTGCGTCGCTGCGCGAGACGCTGACATTCCAGCTCGATCCCTACTACCTCGCGCCGATCGGCGCCGACTACGTGTCACTGGCCGCGCTCCAGGGCCAAGCTGTGCTCGCGCGCGACGCGCGGAGCGAGAAGGATCTCGCCGACATCGTCGCCCGGCGGTACCAGGATGCCGTCGGCAATCCGAACGCTGCGGTGTCGGGTTCGACCACCGCCGACGAGCTGCTCGCGGCCGAGTACGTGGTTGCGCCGTTGCGCGCACACGACGTGGGTCCGGCCGTCGACGGTGCCGCCGCGGTCGTGCTCGTCGCCGGTGACCGGGCGCGCGAGGTGTGCGATCGTCCCGCGTGGATCACGGGCCTCGACCACCGCGTCGACCCGCACTACCCGGGAGTGCGTGACCTCGCGAGCTCACCGTCGACGAAGATCGCGGGCGAGCGCGCGGGGGTGTCGAACGGCGGCGTCGAGGTGGCCGAGCTCGCGGCCGTGTGCACGCCCGAAGAGCTCGTCCTGGCCGAGGCGTTGGGTCTCGGTGACGACGTGGCGATCAATCCGTCGGGTGGCGCGCTGGTCGCGAACCCGGTGATGGCCACCGGGCTCGTGCGCATCGGTGAGGCCTTCCGCCAGGTGCACGATCACGGCAAGCAGCGCGTGCTGGGTCACGCGTCGTCGGGACCGTGCCTGCAACAAAACCTCGTCTGCGTCTTGGAAGGACCGGGCTGATCCGCATGAGTAGCCAGGCGCAGACCGCAGGCCCGGACACCGTCGCGCGTCGCACGGGCGATCGAGGGGCGGAGGTCGAAGCCGCATGAGTAGCCAGGCGCAGACCGCAGGCCCGGAAACCGTCGCGCGTCGCACGGGTGATCGAGGGCCGGAGGTCGAAGCCTCATGAGCAGCGAAAGATGCGCCGTCGTGGGGATCGGCATGACGAAGATGGCGAAGTGCCGCGACGACCTGTCGATGGCCGGTCTCGTGCGCGAAGCCGCGCTGCGCGCGCTCGCCGACGCGGAGATGTCTTGGGGTGACATCGACGCGATCGTCATCGGTACCGCGCCCGACATCTTCGAAGGCGTGATGATGCCCGAGCTGTACCTCGCCGACGCGTTGGGTGCGGCCGGCAAGCCGATCATGCGCGTGCACACCGCGGGCAGCGTCGGCGGGTCCACCGCGGTCGTCGCCACGCATTTGATCGAGTCACGGGTGCACACCCGCGTGCTCACCGTCGCGTTCGAGAAGCAGTCGGAGGGCGACACCAACTTCGCGTTCTCGAGTGGCCGCAGCGGGGGAGTCGGCGCCGGCGGGTACTTCGCGCCGCACATCCGCGCGTACATCGAACGTTCTGGCGCCCCCGACTACGTCGGACCGATGGTTGCCGTGAAGGACCGCAAGAACGCGCTGAAGAATCCGTACGCGCACTTGAAGATCCCCGACATCAGCATCGAGATGGTGATGGAGTCGCCGTTTGTGTGGGATCCGATCCACCGGCTCGAGTCGTGCCCGACCTCCGACGGTGCGTGCGCGATGGTCCTCACCGACGAGGCCGGCGGCAAGGCCGCCCTGAGCAATGGTTCGGGCAAGCCGCCCGCGTGGGTGCATGGCACCGCGGTGCGAACCGAGCTCGGCTGGTTCCCGGGTCGCGATCCGGTGAACCCGCAGGCCGGCCAGGACTGCTCGGCCGACCTGTACCGCCAGTCCGGTGTCACGAACCCGCGCGCTGATTTCGACGCGGTCGAGATCTACGTGCCGTTCAGCTGGTACGAGCCGATGTGGATGGAGAACCTCGGCTTCGCCGACGTCGGCGAGGGCTGGAAGATGACCGAGAGTGGCGCGACCTCGATGGATGGCGACCTGCCGGTCAACTGCTCCGGTGGTGTGCTGTCGTCGAACCCGATCGGCGCGTCGGGGATGTTGCGGTTCGCGGAAGCCGCGCTGCAGGTGCGCGGCCTGGCCGGTGAGCACCAGATCGACGGCGCGCGCCGCGCGCTCGGCCACGCCTACGGCGGCGCCGCGCAGTACTTCGCCATGTGGGTCGTCGCGTCCGAGATGCCATAGCGTCGGCTCGACCTAGGAGCAGGCAATGGACGTCGATCTTCCCGCCGAGGACGATCCCCGGCGCGTCGAAGTTCGGGCGTGGTTCACCGCGCATCCCGCGCCGACACCGGCGGAGCTCGTCGACGCCGGATACGTCGTGCCGCACTGGCCGGTTCCCTACGGTCTCGACGCCGAGCCCGAGCTGCAGCTCATCATCGAAGACGAGATGCGGCGCGCGGGCGTGACCAAGCCGGTCAACCCGATCGGCATCGGTCACTGCGGCCCGATCCTGGTGGCGCTCGCGAGCGAGGAGCAGAAGCAGCGCTACCTCATGCCGATGCTGACCGGCGAGGAGCTGTGGTGCCAGCTCTTCAGCGAGCCCGACGCGGGCTCCGACCTCGCGAATCTGAGCACGCGCGCGGAGCGCGACGGCGACATCTACCGCGTGAACGGGCAGAAGATCTGGACGTCGCTCGCGGCGTTCGCCAAGTTCGGGATACTCATCGCGCGTACGCGCGGCGATGTCTCGAAGCACCGCGGGATCTCGTACTTCATCATCCCGATGGACCTGCCGGGAATCGAAGTTCGCCCGATCCGGGAGATGACCGGCGAGGCGCTCTTCAACGAGGTGTTCTTCACCGACGTGAAGGTGCCGGCCGAGAATCTCATCGGCGAGGAGCACCTCGGTTGGGGCATGGCCAAGACGACGCTCGCCAACGAGCGCGTCTCACTGTCGACCGGCGGCGGATTGCAGTGGGGCTACGGCCCGAGCGCGCGTGATCTCGTGCAGCTCATGCGCGATCAGGGCGGGCTCGCCGACGAGGTGATGCGCCAGCGCGTGATCGAGGCGTACATCGAGGGTGAGATCCTGCGCTACCACCGCATGCGGATGATCTCGGCCGCGGTGAACAAACGGCCCGGACCGGATGCGTCGCTGCGCAAGGCACTCGCCGACCCGCACGGCAAGAACGTGTTCACGCTCGGCCGTGACCTCATGGGCGCGGAGGGGATGCTCGCCGGAACCGATGTGCAGGACGACTGGCAGCCGTGGATGCGCGGCTTCCTGTTCAGCCCGGCACTCACCGTCGGCGGCGGCACCAGCGAGGTGCTCCGCAACATCATCGCCGAACGCCTGCTCGGCCTGCCCCACGACCACGACGTCGAACAAGGCATGACCTGGGAAGAGTCCCGCCACGCCCAGAAATAACTGCCTCAGTTCTCGCGCTTGCCTTTGGGGAACTTCACGGGCATGTGCTTGATGCCGCCGATGAAGTTGGACCGGAGGGGCTGCACCTCGCCGGCGAGCTCGAGGGTCGGGATCCGGCGGGCAATCTCCTCGAGCAGCACGTAGATCTCCATGCGGGCGAGGTTCGCGCCGAGGCAGTGATGGGGCCCGCCGCCGCCGAAGCCGACGTGCTCGTTCGGCGAGCGCCGGATGTCGAAGGTGAACGGGTCGTCGAACACCTCTTCGTCGCGGTTGGCGCTCACGTACCAGATGCTGACCTTGTCGCCCGCGGCGAGCTGCTGGCCGCCGAGCTCGGTGTCCTGGGTGACGTTGCGCCGGAAGTACATGACCGGCGACGCCCAGCGCACGATCTCCTCGGTGGCGGAATGCGCCAGCGTCGGATCCTTCACGAGCAGCTGGTACTGCTCCGGGTTGTCGCAGAACGCGCGGATGCCGTGCGAGATCGAGTTGCGCGTCGTCTCGTTGCCGGCGACCGCGATCAGCAGGAAGAACAGGTTGAAGTCCATCTCCGACAGGCGGTCGCCGTCGACCTCGGCGTCGAGGAGCGTCGAGACGATGTCGTCGCGGGGCATCTCGCGGCGTTCGGCCGCGAGTGCGTTGGCGTACATGAACATCTCGATCTGCGCGTTCTGCACTTCCTCGTCGGTGACGATGTACTCGGGGTCTTCGCTGCCGATCATCCGGTTGCTCCACTCGAAGAGCTTGTGCCGGTCGGCCTGCGGAACGCCGAGCATCTCGGCGATCACCTGGAGCGGGAGCTCGGCCGCGACGTCGACCACGAAGTCGGACTCGCCGCGTTCGATGACCTCGTCGAGGATGCGGTTGGTCTGCTCGCGGATCCGGTCTTCGAGCGCACCGATCTGGCGCGGCGTGAAGCCGCGGTTGACGAGCTTTCGGTAGCGCGTGTGCTCGGGCGCGTCCATCGTGAGCATGAGGTTGCCGCCCTGCTCGAAGTCGTTCTGCATGACCTCTTCGAGCACCACCACGCCGCCGCGCTTCTGATCCGACGAGTACGTGCTGCCGTCACGGCCGACCGCCACCACGTCGGCGTACTTGGTGACGACCCAGAAACCGGGACCGTCGGGCTCGGGGTGCTTGTAGACGGGCGCCTCGCGACGCAAGAACGTGAACCACTCGTGCGGGATGCCGTGGGTGAACTGGTCACGGTCGAGCAGGTCGATGTCGGAGAGCTGCATGGCTTGCCCCTCAGTCGGATGTCGCGCCACGGTACAGGGACTCACGAACGGCCGGCACGGCCTCCGCCCCGAGCCGCTCGATCTGCAAGCGGGCGTCGGACGGCGTGACCCCGGCGACGTGCACTCGCAGGTTGAGCGCGTCGACGCCGGCGATCCGTGCCGCGTCCGCGAGCCGGGCCGCGACCTCGGCGGCATCGGATGCGGTGACGAGCTCGTCGGCGCCCCAGTTCGCCGCCGCGCCCGCGGGCGCGTAGCTGCGGTAGGTGTCGACCTGCTGCGTCGTCAGTTGGGTCGGTGGTTCGCCGATCCAGGCGCGCCGGATGAGCACGCACGGGCCGTTCCCGCCCGCGCCGCGGTTCGCGTCGACGAGCTCGCGGCACCGAACCGGGGTCGAGAGCGAGTCGAACACCAGGCCCGCGCCGACGGCCGCGGCGCGGCGCGCGGCGGTGGCGCTCCCGGCCGCGCTGAGTACCGGGATCGGTTGCTCGCGGCAGCGCGCGATCGCGGGGTCGCCCCCGAGCGCGCCCGCGTCTCCGCCACCGAGCACGCGCGCGACGAGCTCCAACCCGGCTGCGTAGCGCGCGGTGAGGTCGTCCATCGTCGTGCCCATGATCTCGAAGTCGATCGGGAGCGCGCCCGCGGCCACACCCAGCCCGACCCGGCCCGGATGGCGCGCCGCGAGCCATGCGGTCTCCTCGATCACGAGCGCCGCCGGTCGCAACGGCAACAAGAGCGGGCACGGAGCGGCCCAACCGCTCGCCATCGCGTCGAGCGCGAACCCCGCGGTCTGCAGCGGGTTGGGGAGGTAGCCCGCGAACCCCCCGTGGTGCTCGCTCGTCATCACCCCGTCGAAGCCGTGCTCGACCGCCAGCGCGGCCTGCGTGCGCAACTCGTCGACGATCTGCGGCGCGGGAAGGTCGAGATGGGGATAGCACCGCAGCGAGACCGAGCCGGGAGCGAACGGCGCGGAGGATGCGGGCATGTCGTGATGGTTGCCGGTCTGAGCCGCGCCGCCAAGTCGCATTAGATGTGGAATCACGGCGCGTCGCGCCGCCTTTCCGCTTCTGATGAGAAATCGTGACGTTGGTGTGTCTCCCATTCTGCTTTCGTGATCTCGTACTCGACCTCGCCGTGCTCGGTGCCGGCGATGGGGTCGTCCCATTCGAGGTGGAAGGCGCGGACGAAGCGAAGTCGGCAGCGTTCCATGACGGCGCGCGACGCGGTGTTGACCGCCATCGTCTCCGCCCGCACCCGGTCGATGCCGGGCTGCGCGAACGCGACTTCGATCACCGCGAGAGCGCCCTCCGTCGCGAGGCCCTTGCCCCACATCTCGCGGCGCAGCCGGTAGCCGAGCTCACGTGACTTCGCGGTCCACAGGCGGATGCCGAACCAGCCGACGATCTCTTCGGTGGCACGTTCGAAACCGAGCCAGCGATGACCGACCGACCTTTGCAGGATCCGCTCCGCCTGGGCGCGCGAGGTCGGCTTCCCACCGCTGATGTACCGCATCACCTCGGGGTCGCTGTCGAGCGCGACGAGGAGGTCGACGTCGTCCATCGTGATCGGCCGCAACGTCATGCGCTTGGTTTCGAGCACCTCGCTCATCGAGCGAGTTTCTCATTTGGCCTATGCCGGCGGCTCGATCGTCAGGTCGATTGGAGGCGGCACCGGAACGATCGGGCTTTCCTGCGCGAGCGTCACCTGGTAGTCGCCCGGGGGGAGCGGCGGCGGGGTGCCGGGCGGGATGCAGCGCTGGAGTCCGTCCGTGCCGGTTTGATTGCACGAGTCATAGCTCGCCAGGACGATCACCGGATACCGCGACTCCCCGACGGGAATCGTGTAGTCGCGCGCACACGACGGCCAGATGGGTTCTTGATGGATCTTGTCGTTGGCCAGCGTCAACCCGAACAGGCCTCCGCAACCGGTCGCGTGAATCTCGTGGCCGGTGTCGTTCTCGACGATCACGTGACCCGACATCGTGGATCCCGCGGTCATCGTCGTCGACGACAGCTCGATCCGCGCGGTGACGCCGGCGCGTTCGAATCGTGCGATCTCGCTTCCGTCGGCGTCGGAGAACACGAGCTGGTCGTCGATGAGGTCGATGCGAGCGGCAGACTCGATCGGCCCGAAGTCCGGGATGTCGGGACCGCAGTTCACGAGCGTGCTGATGAAGTCGTGGTTGAAGTGCATTCCGCTCGCGTCGACGCGGTAGGTGCCGCCGATGTCGTTGCAGCCGTCGGATCCGGTCCAGCTCCCTCGCCCATTGAAACTGAGTCGCGGCTCCCAGCCGAGTGGCGGCTTGGTCAGCGGACGGTTGTAACCGGTGATCGACGTCGGCCGCCATTTGCCCGTGATCGCGTTCTGCGTCAGCGCGGTTGCAACCGTCGTGCTCGACGCCGCGGGAAGTGTGATCCGTCGATTGCTTGTTTCCCCTCGCGTCAACGCGATGCCGACCACGAGCGCGACGATGACGAGCCCGGCCGTCCCGCTCGTCGACCGTTGTGCGGTGCGACGCCGGCGGAACGAGCGACCGCGGGCGTGGACGCTTGCGAGCAGCCCGTCATCGGGTTCGATCGGCGCGTGGTCGTCGAGATCTTGCGGTCTCACGATGGTTCCTCCTCGATGGTGAGCACGGCGCGCAGCGCGGCGCGCGCCCGAGATGCGTTCGATTTCACGGTGCCGACCGAGCAGCCGAGAATCTCGGCGACCGCGGCTTCCGGCAAGTCGGCGAGATGGCGCAACACGAGCACGTCGCGTTGGCGGCGGGGGAGCGCGTCGAGCGCGCGGTACAGATCGACGCGCTCGGGGTCGGGATCGAACACCGCCACCGCGGATGACGCGTCGCGCCCGCGTGTCCGCTGCGCGCGGCGCCAGCGGTCGATCGCGAGGTTGCTGCTCACGCGAACTACCCACGGCACCGGACTTCCGGATCGCGTGAGCTTGGGCCAGTCGGCGCACGCGCGAGCGCACGCCTCCTGGGCGCAATCCGCCGCGTCTTCTCGCGAACCGAGGAGCCGGTACGCGACCCGGTAGGCCGACCGGAAGAGCTCGGGGAACATCTGGTCGAAGAAGTCCGTCTCGATGACTGCTTCGTCGGCCTCGCGAGTCTCGGAGATGCGGGTCACCCTTCTTCCACGCCGGGCCATTGCGAAAGGTTCCCCGACCGGGAGAAGTTTTTGGTGGCAAGAGGACGGAGTTACAGGTCCTCGGGCTTGGCGCGGTGGTCGTCGAGACGGTCGGCGGGGGACTGGCCCGACCAGTGGTCGCCGTACGTCCAATCGGGCTGCTTGCGCGCGAACTCCGCATCGAGCGTCGCGATGCCGTCGCGGAGATTGAGCATCGGGACGATCGCGAGCTCCTCGCCGGCCCGGGACGTGTGCTCGACGCGCGCCTCGATCGCGGGACCGAACGTCTCGAGCAGGCTGCCGATCACGACCTGTTCCTGCGTCGCCAGCGAGCACCGGGCACCGAATGTGACCGTCTCGATGCGGTGGCGGATCACACCCATGTCCTCCGCGGTTCCCTTCGACTGGGTGATACGGGTGAGCGCGTCGGTGATGAGCAGACTGTCCTGCTTGCAGGGCGTGCACTGACCGCACGACTCGACGGCCAGGAATCGCGAGACGCTGGCGCCGACCGATGCAATGTCGACCCGGTCGTCGATCACGATGAACGCCGCCGCGCCGAGTCCGGAGCCGATGGCCTGAAAGCCCTCCCAGCTCGCGGGCGTGTCGAGTTGCGCGGCCGGGATGATCGCCGCGGCCGCGCCCTGGAGCACGGCTTTGATCGTGCAATCGGGTCTCGCGCCGCCGCCGAGGGTCTCGATGATCTCGCGCAACGGCGTTCCCATCGTGAACTCGCCGACTCCCGCGCGGGTGACGCATCCGCTGACCGTGCAGAGCAGCGTGCCGGGCGAATCGTCGGTGCCGACCTCGCGGAACCAATCGGCGCCGTCGGCTAACGCGACCGTCACGTGCGCGAGCGTCTCCACGTTGTCGACGAGCGCGGGGGGCGCCTCGGTCCCGGCGCCGGGTCCCGCCATCTCGACGTGGGCAGCCAACCCGGAATCGGAGTCGAGATCGCCGGGGGTCTCGACGATCTCGTCGACGCCGCGCCGGTACGGCGGCGCGATCCGCGGGAACGGATAGCGGCCGTCGATCGCTTCGAGCAGCGCGGTCTCCTCGCCGAGCAGGTATTCGGGAGGTCCTTCGACGAGGTCGAGCTCGATGCCGGCGGCGAGATCCGACGCCTGCACCTCGGCGATCGCGGCGCGCACTCGCGCGATGTGCCGGCTCGCGGTTCGCTTCATGCCGACGATCACCGTGCTCGCGCCGACAGCCAGCGCGGCGATCATTGCGCCTTCGATGACGCGGTACGGATTGCGGTCGAGGAGCTCCCGGTCCTTGAAAGAACCGGGTTCGCCTTCGGCCGCGTTCACGACGACCGACGCGCTTTCGAGGGCGGAAAAGTTGCCGGCGACCGTGCGCCACTTCACGCCGGTGGGGAAGCCCGCGCCACCGCGTCCGCGGATGCCGGCCGCGGTGACCTCGTCGATCGTCGCGGCGGCACCGAGCGCGCGCGCCGCGGCCAGGCCCTTGCCGCCGCCCGCGTCGAGATAGGCGGCGAGTGACGGAACGGGTTGGGCGTCGAGGATGCGGTTCGTCGCGGGCATCAGCAGAACACCGTCTTCGGTCGGGTCTTAGGACGTTACCGTCGCGGCGAACGGCTCGGCGCCTCGGCCTCGGTGGCCACCGGCGCGTCGCGGCGACTACTCGACGGCGGCGTGCGCCTGTAACGCGGAGAGCGAGCACCACTCGAGCGTGCGGGCGTGTGTCGACTCGAGCCGAACCGCGGGCGCGGCGCCGGCTTCGTACGCTTCCTGCCAGCGCGACGCGCACAGGCACCAGCGGTCGCCGGGCACGAGGCCGGGAAATCCGTGGGCCGGCATCGGTGTGGTGAGGTCGTTGCCGTGCTCGCGCGAGAAGGCCAGGAATTCGCTGGTCACGACCACGCACACAGTGTGCACGCCGTCGTCGTCGCCGCCGGTGTCGCAGCACCCGTCGCGGTAGAAGCCGGTGAGCGGCTCGAAGCTGCACGGCTCGAGGTCGCCACCGAGAACGTTTTGGGCCATGCGCGATCGTAGGGCGCTCATCGCCGCCCGCTTCCCACCTCCGCCTCGTGGCGTCTGCGACCGAGCCGTCCGAGGCCGGAGCCGCCGCCTCCGCGCGCGAGGCTGGAGGAATGCAACGGGCCGCGTCGCGAAAGGGTCCGCTGCGGGCGGGCGAGCTCGCGGAGGCCGTTGTCCTCGCCGACCTCACCCTGGTGCTGTCGATCGTGAGCCAGATCCTGCCGTTCCTCGGGGGCGCGCTGCTGGTGATCGCGGTCGTCCCGATGGCCGCGATCGCGGCGCGCAATCGGCTCCGGGCGGTCATCGTCGGTTCTATCGCGGCGTCGACGGTCGGGTTCATGGTGCTCGGTACGCCGGTCGTGTCGACCGTCCTCGGGTGCGCGGCGCTGGGCGCGGTCGTCGGCGGCGCGGCGCGGCGCGGATGGGGTCTCGGCCGCACGATCGGTGCGGCGGCGCTGTTCCTGTGGCCGCTGGTCGCGCTCGCCATCGACGGGCTGCTGTGGCTGTTCTCGGCGAACCGCAAGCTCGTGCTCGCCCAGATGCACAACAGCTGGCGCGGGATGCGCCACGCCCTGTTGTGGGTGAGCGACAAGCTCGGCTCGGTGTCCACCGGGCTCCGGTTCGACCCCGCGGTCCGCCACATGGACGACTTCGTCGAGCGATTCCTGCGCGACTGGTGGCTCAGCATTCCGCTCGTGCTCCTCTTTCTCGTCGTGGCCACGGCGGGTTTGGCCCAGCGCATCACGGCGCCCACGTTGCGCCGGATCCAGGCCGCGTTCGCGACAGATGAGGACGCGACCGGCCACGGCGCGGCCGATGCACGTGCCGAGCGCACGAACGAAACCCTCACCGCCGAGCCGATGCCGGTTCCCGTGGCGCTGCACGGCGTCAGCTTCCGGTATCCGGGCGCAACCGACGACGCGCTGCACGAGATCTCCCTCGATGTCACGCCCGGCGAGCTCCTGGCGGTCATCGGACCCAACGGGTCGGGCAAGTCGACGCTCGCCCGCGTGCTCGCGGGTCGCACACCGACCGCGGGCGAGGTCGTGCGACCCGGCCCAACCGGCCTGGGGAAACCGGGCGGGACCGCGATCGTGTTCCAACGGCCCGAGCTCCAGGTACTCGGCGTGCGCGTGCGCGACGACATCGTGTGGGGACTGCCCGAGCCGCAGCTCGTCAACGTCGCGGCGTTCCTCGGTCGCGTCGGGCTCGCTTCGTTTCCCGACCGCGAAACGTCGACGCTGTCGGGCGGAGAGTTGCAACGCTTGGCGGTCGCGGCCGCACTCGCACGCAGTCCGCGGCTCCTGATCTCCGACGAGTCCACGGCGATGATCGATGCCACGGGTCGCGAGCAGCTCGTCACGCTCTTCCGATCGATGGTGACCGAGGATCGCATCGCGGTCGTGCACGTGACGCACCGACCCGCGGAGACCGCGGTCGCCGATCGCGCGATCCTGCTCGAGCACGGCCGCGTGGTGTCGGAAGGGGAACCCGCGGACAGTGATTCCGGCGGTTCTCTCGGGACCCCCGCGGCGCCGGCCCGCCGGAAGGACGGTCCGCTCTTCCTGCTGCGCGGTGTCGGTCACGAGTACTCGCGCCGGACTCCCTGGGCGCACCGCGCGCTGGCCGGCGTCGATCTCCGCATCGATCACGGCGAGGCGGTGCTCGTGATCGGTCACAACGGTTCGGGCAAGTCGACGCTCGCGTGGGTGCTGGCGGGCCTGCTCGACCCCAGCGAGGGAGAGGCCCGCCTCGAAGGTCAGCCGCTGACGGCGGTGGTCGGCCAGGTCGGTGTCGCGTTCCAACACGCGCGGTTGCAGCTCCTTCGGCCCACCGTTGCGGCGGAGGTCGCCGCCGCGTCGGGAGCGTCGAACCTTGCGACGTGGCAGGCACTCCGCTCGGTCGGGCTCGATCCGCAGGATGTCGGGCCCCGCCGCGTCGACGAGCTGAGCGGCGGCCAGGCGCGCCGGGTCGTGCTCGCGGGCGCGATCGCGCGAAGACCGCAAGCGCTCGTGCTCGACGAACCGTTCGCCGGTCTCGACGAGCACGGGCGCGCGGAGTTGAGCGCGGCGCTCATCCGCTTGCGCAACGAGCACGGCCTCACGCTCGTGTGTGTTTCGCACGATCACGACCTTCCGGACGCCCTGGTCGACCGCGAGGTGGAGCTGGTCGAGGGCCGCGTCGAGTACGACGGTCCGGGAAGAGCAACCGATCACGACGTCGCGCGCGGGAACCGATCATGACCGCGGCCACTGCTCCGACGCCGGCGGCGGAGCCGGCACGCGCGCGGGGTCGCGATCCCGAGATCACGTTCTTGCGGCTCGTTCCCGGCGACTCGTTCGTGCACCGGCTGTGGGCGGGAACGAAGCTGATCGTCGCCGCGGAATTCGCGCTGACCGCCTCGGTGTCGCCTCGGTGGTTCTCGCTCGGGGTGCTGGCCGGTCTGGTGCTCCTCGGCCTGCTGGTGGCCGGCATCCCGCTCGGCGCCTTCCCGCGTCTACCGCGCGGCCTCTACCTGTTGCTCCTGCTCGGCCTGGCGCTCAACGCGCTGTCGACCGAGCCGCCGGTGTGGCACCTGGGCCCGGTGTCGGTCAGCGGTGGGGCGCTGTCGGACGCGGTCCGGTTCCTGCTGCTCGCGGTGGTGCTGATCACCTCGGCGGCGTTGGTCGGATGGACGACGCCGTTGGGCGCGGTCCCGCCCGCGCTGTCGCGCCTGGCAACACCGTTGCGCCGGCTCCGGATCCCCGTCGACGAGTGGATCGTCGCGATCGGTCTCGCGCTGCGTTGCCTGCCGCTGCTCGTCGACGAGATGCGGACGTTGAGCGCGGCACGCCGCCTCCGTCACCACGACCAGCAGCACCCGCGCGACGCGCGTCGGTGGATCCTGGAGGTCCACGATCTCGTGTCGACCGCGATCATCGTGTCGCTGCGGCGGGCGCGTGATCTCGGTGACGCGATCGTGGCGCGGGGTGGTATCCGAGCGATCGGCAACACCCAGGACGGCGAGCGCACCTGGCGCGACGCGGTTGTGCTCGTCGGTGTGACCGCCATCGCGGCCGCGCTGATGCTCGCTCCTTCCTGAGAACTTTCTCGCACTCACGTCATCCGGCTCCCTGTTCCGCGCCGTAGACCCTCGGTAACGGACAGGAGACGTGATGAAAAGGGCGACAAGAGTGCTTGCGTTCGCCGCGACCGCGGTTGCGCTGACCTTCACACTGAGCGCGTGCGGGTCGAGCAGCAAGGGCGCGAACGCGAGCTCGACCGGCGCCACCATCACGATCCATAACTTCAACTTCGGAGCGCCGGTCACCGTGAAGACGGGCGCCACGATCACGGTGAAGAACACCGATTCGACTGCGCACACCGTGACTGCCGACGACAAGTCGTTCGACACCCGGCCGATCGAGCCCGGAAAGACGGCGACCATCACCGTGTCGAAGGCCGGAACCATCACGTTCCACTGCGACATCCACAACTACATGACCGGATCCATCCACGTGACCGCGTGATTGAGGAGCAGCACATGACGATCGATGAGCGAGCGCTCGCCGAGCGCGTCGAAGAGTCTCGAGATCTCCATTCCACCTCGTTGCGTGACACGCGCGTGGCGCTCGACGAGATGGTGGAGCTCAGCCGCGAGCCGTCAGCTCGCGCGGTCGATCCGGAAGCAGGGCACCACGTCGCGCAGGAAACTGGCCGCTTGCTCTCCAAGGGAGTGATGGGCGGCGGCGCGCTCGCCGCGGCCGGTTTCGGAGCGGTGCTCGTCGGGCTCATGAGCACGCCGGCCTTCGCCGCCCAGACGACCGACGTGCAGATGCTGCAGACCGCGGCGTCGATCGAGAACCTGGCGATCGCGACCTACGGCGTCGCACTGACGCTCCCGTTCATCGGTGGTGCCGACGCGGTTCCCGTCGTGAAGACGTTCGTCACGACGACGGTGCAGCAGCACAAGGACCACCTCCAGGCGTTCAACTCCGCGATCACGACGCTCGGCGGCAAGGAGCAGAAGGACCCCGATCCGGTGCTGCTCGGCGTGGTCAACAAGGCCAAGCCCGGGCTGACCGGACCGGCACCGGTCGTCGCGCTCGCGATCCAGCTCGAGACCGGCGCCGCCGAGACCTACGTCGCGTTCACGAGCGCGCTGTCCGACGTGACGGCCCGCAAGGTGACCACGAGCATCATGGGGATCGAGGCGCAACACGCCGCAGTGCTGCTCGCGGTGCAGGCGCTCGTTGCCGCCGGTCATCCCGAATACATCACGTTGCCACCGCCGCTCGCGATGCTGCCCGCCGCGGCCGGCAGCATCGGCTTTCCCGACGCGTTCTACAAGACCGACCAGGCTCGCCCCGCCACAGAAGGAGCGGTGAAGTGACCGCGGATCGCCACGATTCCAACCCCAGCGAGATCGAGCCCATCCGGATATCGGAGGCCGAGCTCGGCGCCATGACAGCCGACATGGACGAGATGCACCATGCGAGCCTGCCCGCCCTGCGCGACGCCGTCGACGAGTGGAAGCAGCTGCATCACGACGCGCGCGCGAGCGCGGGCAAGGTCGTGCACACACTCGCCAGCCGGCGCCGGTTCCTCATCGGTTCCGGCGTGGCGCTCGGTGGCCTCGCGCTCGCCGCGTGCGGGAGCAGCTCGAAGTCGTCGCCGTCATCGACGAGCGCGCCCGCCGGCAACGGTGGCGGAACCAAGAGTGGTGCACTCACCGGCGATCTCGCGATCGTCGCGCTCGCGGCGGGCCTCGAGAACCTCGCGGTTGCCACCTATCAAGGCGGGATCGACGCCGCCACGAAGGGCAAGCTCGGCGCGGTTCCTCCCGCGGTCGTGACCTTCGCGCAGACGGCGCAGAAGCATCACCGGGCACACGCCGACGCGTGGAACGCGATCCTCTCGTCCGCGGGCAAGAGCAAAGTCACCGGTGTCGACAAGACAGTCAAGACCGGTGTGGTCGATCCCGCGTTCGCGAAGGTGAAGAACGTCGGCGACCTTGCCAACCTCGCGCTCGAGCTCGAGAACGTGGCCGCAGCGACGTATCTCAACGGCATCGGCGTGATCGAGGGCAAGGCCGGTATCGCCACCGCCGCGACCATCCAACCGGTCGAACTGCAGCACGCCGCAATCCTGAACTTCGTGCTCGGGAAGTATCCGGTACCCGACAACTTCGCCAAGACCACCGGCGCTCGCGCGCCTTCGGACGCGCTCGGCTAGTAGATCGTCGCCGCGAGGTCGTCGAGGACGTCGCCGACGTGCGGGATCAGCGCGAGATGACCTTCGTTCGGCCAGGTCGTGAGTCGCGCGTTCGGGAGACGTTCGAGGAGCGCCTCTGTGTGAGCGAAAGGCACGAGCGTGTCGGCGGTTCCGTGCCAGCAGTGCACGGGCGTGGAGATCTCGCCGAGATCGACACCCCACGGACGCGCGAGGCGGGCGTAGTCGTCGACCACACCGGCCGAGCTGTGCGCGAGTGCTTGTGTGAACAACGCGAGGGCCCGGCGGGGTGAGCCGAGCTCGCGCATGACGGCGCGATCGCTCTCCAGCAGCTCGGCCCCGGCGGACCACCGCGCGACTCGGGGCGCGAGACGGAACGCGAAATCGGCCGACCGCAGCGCGGCGCGCGCGACGACCGGCGCGTGGAGCGACAGCCACGTCATCTCGCGGTCGCTGCGAACGAGGTCGGAGAAGGTCGCCCACGCGCCGATCTCCCCGGCGCCCGCGACGATTGCCGTCGATTGCACCCGCGGCCCGAGACCGGCCGCAGCCGCAAGCGCGTACGGGCCTCCGCCCGAATAGCCGAGGACCGTGAACCGATCGATCTCGAGCGCATCGGCGAGTGCACCGAGCTCGACCGCGTAGCCCGCGACCGCCGGCATCTCGACACGGGTGGAGCGGCCGATGCCCGGGCGATCGGGTGCGATGATCCGCAGGCCGCAGTCGCGCGCGGGTGAGTCGGTCCAGTCGAAGCCCGCCCCGCACGCCGGGGTCCCGTGGAGCGCGAAGACCGGTGAACCCAAGGGGTCGCCGTACTCGTACACCGTGACGTCGCGATCCGCGGCTGCGTGCACCGTCTGCGCCCGGGGCGTATCGGCATGCGCCGCGGTCGGGAACCGAATTCGCATGTATGAGTTTCGCATACCCGAGGCAAACCCGACTTGACCGGTCGGGATTCCCTCCATACCGTCAACGGGAATTCCGCGCCCGAGGAGCGAACCGAGGAGATGACCATGGCTGATTGGGGATTCGAGACCCGTCAGGTGCACGCCGGAGCCGAGCCCGATCCCGCGACCGGTGCTCGCGCAGTGCCGATCTACCAAACATCGTCGTTCGTGTTCCGCGACACCGCGCACGCGGCAGCGCTGTTCGGGCTCGAAGAGCTCGGCATGATCTACACGCGGATCATGAACCCCACGCAGGACGCATTCGAGCAGCGCATGGTCGCGCTCGAAGGCGGCGTCGGCGCGCTCGCCGTCGCGAGCGGCCAGGCCGCGCAGACGATTGCGCTGTTGAACCTCGCGGAGAACGGCGGGCACATCGTGTCGAGCTCGTCGCTCTACGGCGGCACGTACAACCAGCTGCACTACACGTTCCCCAAGCTGGGCATCGAGGTGAGCTTCGTCGACGATCCCGACGACCTCTCCGCGTGGAAGGCGGCTATCCGCCCCAACACCAAGGCGCTCTACGGCGAAAGCATCGGCAATCCGCGCGGCGACGTGCTCGACTTCGAGGGCATCGCCAAAGTCGCGCACGACAACGGCATCCCGTTCGTCGTCGACAACACGCTGGCGAGCCCCTACCTGATCCAGCCGTTGCGCCACGGCGTCGACATCGTCGTGCACTCGGCGACGAAGTTCATCGGTGGTCACGGCACGTCGATCGGCGGTGTCATCGTCGACGGAGGCTCGTTCGACTACGTCGCCAGCGGTCGGTTCCCGGGCTTCACCGAACCCGACCCGAGCTACCACGGCCTGATCTTCTCGCAACTGCCGGAGGAGCTGCGGCCCGCGCAGTACATCCTGAAAGCGCGCCTCCAGTACCAGCGTGACATCGGCCCCGCGATCGCGCCCTTCAACTCGTTCCTGTTCCTCCAGGGTCTGCAGACCTTGAGCATCCGCATGGAACGCCACTCGCAGAACGCGCTCGCGGTTGCGAAGTGGCTCGAAGCGCGCGACGAGGTCACGGGTGTTGCGTACCCGGGGCTGAAGTCGAGCCCGTGGTACGACCGGGCGCAGAAGTACGCGCCGCGCGGTCAGGGCGCGATCCTGGCGTTCGAGCTGAAGGGCGGATTCGAGGCGGGCCGCAGCTTCATCGACAGCCTCGAGCTGTTCAGCCATCTCGCCAACGTCGGCGACGTGCGCAGCCTCGCGATTCACCCCGCGAGCACCACGCACAGTCAGCTGGAGCCGGCAGAACAGGCGCTGTCGGGCGTGACGCCGGGGCTGGTGCGGCTGTCGGTCGGCATCGAGACCCTCGACGACATCCTCGCCGACCTCGACGCCGGCTTCCGCGCCGCCAAGTCTGCATAGCTAGGGTTCGGCGTGGCTGACTCGGAGCCGATCCCGGTCACGGGCGCGTGGCGCGCGGGCGATCCTCCCGGGCACCGCCAGTTCGTGACCATCGCCTCCGACCCGCCGCTGGCGTTGCGCGCCGGCGGTCGGCTCGGGCCGATCACCGTGGCCTACGAGACGTGGGGCACGCTCGACGCGACGGCGTCGAACGCGGTGCTCGTGTTGCACGCGCTCACGGGCGACAGTCACGCGGCGGGCGCAGTAGGTCCGGGTCACTCGGAAGCAGGATGGTGGGACGCGGTCATCGGCTCCGGTCGTGCGATCGACACCGATCAGTTCTTCGTGGTGGCACCGAACGTGCTGGGCGGCTGCCAGGGAACGACCGGTCCGGCTTCAATCAGTCCGGATACCGGCGCGCCGTATGGCTCGCAGTTCCCGACGATCACGATCCGCGATCAGATCGCGGTCGAAGCCGCGCTCGCCGATTCGCTCGGCATCGACCGGTGGGCGTGCGTGGTCGGCGGCTCGATGGGCGGCCAGCGCGCGCTCGAGTGGGCCGTCACGTATCCCGAGCGGGTGCCGAACGCGGTGATCATCGCGTGCGGCGCGGCGGCCACGGCCGAGGAGATCGCGTTGTGCTCGGTGCAGATTCGCGCCATCGAGAATGATCCGAACTTCCGCGGCGGCGACTACTACGCCCAAGCCGGTGGTCCGTGGCGCGGGATGTCGGTTGCGCGCGGGATCGGCCAGATCAGCTACCGCACGGAGGTCGAGCTCGACCAGCGCTTCAATCGCGGGCACCAGAACGACGAGCACCCATTCGCGGGCGGGCAGTACACCGTGGAGTCGTACCTCGAATACCACGGCGAGAAGCTCGCGCGGCGGTTCGATGCCAACACCTACATCGTGCTGTCACGCGTGATGAATCACCACGACGCGGGCCGCGGGCGCAGCGGGATCGCGGCGGCGCTCGCCCGCATCACGGGGCGGGTCACCCTCGCCGGCATCTCCTCCGACCGGCTGTACCCGAT